>JBGSUA010000120.1:0-86054 GCA_041753575.1 Desulfatiglandaceae bacterium | reverse complement strand
AGGAGGGCTTTTAGATGTCCTCAGCAGGAGGGCCAAATGTTTGCCTGATGCGTACATTGGGCAATGGCTGGCTCGCAGTGGCGAATCTCGCTCATATGCCCTGACTCTTTATGATAAGAAGAGTGGGGAAGGGGTACGGGTTTTGTGGACGCAGAGAAGCTTGATGCCTGGCCGGAATTGAAGGCTTGGTTCTTCAAGCTGAAACCAAAGGATGAGCAGCATGGGGGACTACTTTCAACGCAGATTAAGGAAGCCGGCAGCGGAATCTGTGGTGTGCAGAAGGTGGGAGTAATGGATCAATTCATCCAACGTCGGCGGCGTGGCAGCTTCTCACTTTGTCCAAAAGTATTAGTCCGACCAACTCACCTTCCCGAAGGGCATCGATCCCATCCACAGGAAAAACACGCCACCTCTGATTGCCCTTACATTGACGGAGCAGAGGAATATCGGGCTTTAGATTCATTCCTCAGGAATACTTTACTATTGGGCTATCTCTTCCCTGACTCAATATTTCGGCAGAAGGTGAAAAAAAAGAAGAGCCGGCCCAGCGGAGCGCAATTATTTTCAGGGGGAAGAGGGCTCTGGAAGCTTATTGAAAGGATTTTGTTGCGCAGTCCCGTTTGGACCGCAAGGAGAAGGAGTGCCAAGTCCAACCTACCGATCCATGGTGCAGGGTCTGGAGCAGTTGCTTATTGTGCAAATCAGACTTTCAACTTGCTTTCTGCACGCACATTCTGAAACTCGGCCAGGGCTTCTGTTTTGAAGCCCGGCGGAAACGGATATGATTCGGCGATGTGCATTAATTCATTGATCTGGCATTCTATCATTGCATTGTGAAGCTGAAACCGGCAGAGTTAAACCACGAAAACATCGGGCAGCTCAACACCTATGTGAGCTGGGAAAGCTGGACTACTTCTTGGTGGAGGCGGCGGGAGTTGAACCCGCGTCCGAAAACATTCAACCTAGGCATCTACATACATTTCCGGATTATCAATTCTCGCCCATCGGCTACCAACCCGGCAGGTCAACCTCAGGGCAAGCCTGAAAGATCTCGCCTTTCCGATTCCAGGCTCATCGGATCAGCCAGCCTGCTAGTCGGCGCCTCATCTGCTCCCGCAGGCTTGGAGCAGTGAGACGCTAGCCCTATGCGGCTAGAGCGTACGCATAATCGTCTGCGTTTGTGTTTAGCCCACCTGTTTTACGAGTAGATGGAACCTCGATATGCAACCTAGACCTCAATTATCCCCGTCGAACCCAGTTCGCCCCCTAAATATTTAACTATAAAATATATCATGATAACTCAGATGTCAATGCCTCTGATCTTTTCTTACCTGAGCCATCTCCTTTTTAAGCTCTTTTTCCTTAAGAACCTGCCTTTTATCGTATTTCTTCTTTCCTCTGGCAAGGGCAAGCTCGATCTTGGCGAGACCTTTCTTGAAATAAACCTTGGTGGGAATAATGGTATAGCCCTTTTCCTCGGTTTTGCCGATAAGCCTTTTAAGCTCGGACTTGTGAAGGAGGAGTTTTCTTATCCTGAGCGGATCAAGCTCCAAATGGTGGCTGTGTGGATAAGGCGTAATATTCAATCCGTGGATGAAAAGCTCTCCCTTCTTGATCCTGCCATAGCTGTCAACAAGGTTTGCACGGCCCTCCCGCAGTGATTTGACCTCAGATCCCAGAAGGAGAATGCCGGCCTCCATAAACTCATCAAGAAAATATTCGTAAGAGGCCTTCCGATTCTGGCAGACGATCTTTATGCCGCTTCTCTCTTCATCCTGGTTCCCTTTTGGGCTCACGGTGCCTCTCCTGAAAGATCGAGGATTCCCTCTTCGCCGAGTTCCGGCAGAAGTTCACTCATGGTTCTAAGCAGGTGCGTTCGAACCTCCGTTGCAGTCTTTAGTTTCATTACCTTTTCAAGGTCATCGCGCGCGTCCTCGCATGAGATGGTGCGGGCAATTTTTTTTATGAGCGGTATCACGCGCGCATTCATACTGAACTGAGTGATTCCCAGCGCAAGCAAGACCGCTGTGCACAATGGGTCACCGGCCATCTCGCCGCAAAGAGATACTTCTATCCCGGCCTCCTTTGCCGCTGAAACCACTTGCCGGATCATCCTGAGGATCGCGGGATGATAAGGCTGATACATGTTGGCTACGTGTTCGTTTGCCCTGTCAATGGCCAGGGCGTACTGGATGAGATCGTTGGTTCCCACACTGAAGAAGTCAACCTGTTCTGCAAGTTCCTCGGCCATTGCGACGGCCGATGGGACCTCGATCATTATGCCGACCTTTATCTTAGGGTTAAAAGGTATGCCTTCCTTTTCCAGATCCGCCATGACCTCTCGCATGATGGTCTTGGCGTCCAATACCTCCTGAACTCCCGAGATCATCGGGAACATAAGCTTGACATTTCCGAAGGCGCTGGCCCTGAGGATGGCCCTCAACTGGCCTTTGAATATCTTTATCTCCTTGAGGCAGAATCTAATGGCCCTCAGGCCCAGGGCCGGATTCATCTCCCGGGCCGCCTTAAGGTCTGCCGCAAACTTGTCGCCTCCAAGGTCAAAGGTCCTTATGGTGACTGGCATTGGCGCAATTATCTCAGCCACCTCGCGATAGTCTTCAAAAAGCTCCTTTTCGCTTGGAATCCCTTTACTTCTTAGATAAAGAAATTCCGTGCGGTAAAGTCCGATTCCGTCGGCACCGTGATCCTTTGCCGCTGCCACCTCCTCAAGGAACTCAATGTTGGCCATCACATAAACCCGCTGGCCGTCCAGGGTTACAGCGGGAAGATGGCTGGTCCTGGCAATAAATGACTTGTACTGTTCGTGTCTGAGCTGTTTTTCCTGATAGGCGATTATGTCGTCTTCCTCAGGGGAGGATATCACTTGTCCGGAGCTGCCATCTACAATTAAGAGATCTCCCTCCCGGATGTTTTTTGTGGCATGCTCAAGCCCGACCACGGCAGGTATCTCAAGGGCTTGGGCCATGATGGCCGTATGGGATGTTCTCCCTCCGGCATCCGTGATGAAACCCATTACCCTGCTGATGTTGAGCTCGGTTGTGTCGGCTGGGGAGAGATCGTGGGCCACGATAATCACCCTGCCGTTTATCTCAGTGAGACTGGTATCGTTATTGCCTGATAGATTTCTCAGTATCCGTTCAGTTACATTCTCTACATCGGTCAGGCGACCTTTTATGTAGTAATCATCAACTTCATCAAAAAGAAGCTTTATTTCCTCAAAGGATTTTTTCAGCGCCCATTCGGAATTGATCTTATCCTTCCTGATTTTTTCAATTGTCGCATCTTTGAGCATGCTGTCGTGGATGATCATTATGTGGCTGTCAAGGATGAATGAATGATCCTTCATGCGCTCAGGCATGCGGTTCTTGATCTGGAGCAGTTGGGATTCCGTGGTGCTCAGCGCCCGGTTGAAACGCTCGGCTTCCCTGATTATCTGGTCTTCGTTTATGAGGTATTGATAGAGTATCTTGACCCTTGACCTGTCAACAAGGTGGGCCTTTCCTATTATAATGCCTGGTGAAGCTGGAATGCCCGTGAGAAGCTTTTTTTCAGGAGACTGTGTCTTAATCATGCCGCCTCGCCAAACTTACTGTCGAATAGCTCAGAGAGCTTCAAAATCAATTCGTTGCAGTCTTCTCCCACGGCACGGGCCTTTATTTCAGTGCCCTTAGGGCAGGCAAGCGTCAGGATGGAAAGGATATTCGACCCATCGGCTTCTTTGCCGTCCTTGGCGAGAAAAAGGATCGAACTGTGCTTCTTTGCCAGTTCAACTATCTTTGCGGCTGCCCTGGCGTGAATGCCCAGCCCATTTCTAACTGTTAGATTCTTGACAATTTCCATTACCGTCTTTGGCCCAGGCCAGTCTTTCCCCTGGCAAGGCATTCCTTATAAACCTTTCTGAATGGGAGATCGGCGATCTCGGATACCCTAAGCGCTATGTCCTTCATCCCCATGGGGTGTTTTTCAAAGGCCAGTTCCAGGATGCGTGCCAGCTTGAGATCATCGAAGGCCGGCCGGAGCGGTCTTTGCCCTCCCTCTAAAACGATAGTGTATTCCCCGCGCGGTGTCTCAGCGGATATTTCGTTTAATACAGAGGTGACTTTCCCCCTCTTTACCTCCTCGAATAGCTTTGTCATCTCCCTCGCTATAGTCAGTGTTCGATCCCCTAAGATCTCCAGCACGTCTTTTAACATGGCCTCCACACGATGCGGGGCCTCCAGGAACACTACGGTGCGCGTTTCTCCCAGCAGCTCTCTTAATTGCTGTTTTCGCTTTGCGCTCCGGTTCGGGAGAAAGCCAACGAAAACAAACTGCTCGGCCGGAAGGCCCGAGACCGAAAGGGCGCTCATTACCGCGGAAGGGCCGGGGACCGGGCTTACCCTGAGGCCGGCCTTTAAGACCGTGTCTGCAAGATAGGAGCCGGGATCAGATATGCCTGGCGTTCCGGCATTGGTGACAAGGGCTATGTCGCATCCCTGCCGGAGTTCCCCCAGGAGCTGTTCTGCCTTCGTCTTCTGGTTGTGCTGATTAAGGCTGGTTATCTTTGCTGATATTCCATAGTGGGCGCACAATTGTCTGGTACGGCTTGTGCCTTCAGCAGCGATCAGATCCACACCTTTCAGTACGCTGAGTGCCCTCCCTGTAATGTCTTCAAGGTTCCCAATAGGAGTGGCAACCACATAAAGGGTACCTGCTTCAACTCCATGGGAGCCCTTGTTTTGCTTCACCAATGACTCGTCAATAGGCCGCATCAAAAGCGTTTCTAATAATCTCAATGTCTGGGCCTTCTTCACCCAAACCGATGGCAACTACGTCAAAACGAGCTTTTTTATCGAGGCAGCCGTTTGACTTCATATAATTCAAGGCAGCCTTTGTAATCTGGCGCTGCTTTCTGTGATTCACCGCCTCTTTGGCGGCAGCAGTAGAGCATCCGCTTCTGGTCTTTATCTCGATAAATACCAGGGTGCCTCCTTCTGTCGCAATAAGGTCTATCTCTCCAAGACGGCAGCGATAGTTGGCGCATATCTTTTTATAGCCTGCCCGCTCAATGGCGGCAGAGGCAAGCTCCTCACCACAATGTCCAAGATCCAGTCTCTCCCTTGTCAAGGTTGCAAACCCCTTTGAAGCTCTTTCTGTGAATCGGGCTGGGTCCCAATCTCCGGATAGCTGCAAGGTGCTCTCTGGTGCCGTAGCCTTTGTGCCTGTCGAATCCGTAACCGGGATAAAGCTGATGGTAAGAGCGCATCACCCTGTCCCTGTAAACCTTTGCGACTACAGACGCGGCGCTTATGCTTAAAGAGCGCTGGTCGCCCTTCGTAAGGAACCTCTGATGCCGCGCCACAGAGATGGTCTGGAGTCCGTCAACAAGCAGGAAATCCGGCTCAGGGTCAAGGGTCAAAACCGCTTTTTTCATTGCCGCAAGGGTGGCTTTGAGTATGTCACTATCGTCTATCTCAGCGTTTGACGCTACCCCTACAGCAGCGCAAACAGAGGCGCCCAGGATCTTTGGAAAGGCCTCTTCTCTTTGCGCTTCTGTCATGGTCTTGGAATCGCGGACGCCCGGAAGTTCCGGATCCGGATTAAGAATAACAGCGGCAGCGACCACGGGCCCTGCCAGCGGCCCTCGCCCAGCTTCATCAATCCCTGCAATAAGCCGGTAGCCTCTATTCTTAAGCTCCCTTTCGTAGAAAAGGGTATCTCCCGGGTGTTGGAGTTCCTCTTCCCCAAAAAGGAATGGATCACTTCGGAGGGACCATGAGCCGGCTGCCACTGCCCGCCCTATCTTTTTTCTTTGATCCTTGCCGCCTTGCCCCTTAGATCTCTGAGATAGTACAGGCGGGATCTCCTCACGCGGCCTTTGCTCATAATTTCCACCCTGTCAATCAGGGGACTGTGAAGCGGAAATATCCTTTCAACCCCGACACCGTAAGACACCTTCCTCACAGTAAAGGTCGCCCCGACATTGCCTTTGCGCTTTCTAATAACAACTCCCTGAAAGACCTGGATTCTCTCCTTCTCGCCTTCCCTGATTCGCGCATAAACGCGGACGGTGTCCCCTGTTGTAAAAGCGGGGATATCGCCTCTCATCTGCTCTCTTTCGAGAATTTCAACAATATTCATAACAGCCTCCTTAATAACTCCAATCGGCTATCCTGCAATTCTATCAAGGATTATCGCCGCCGCACTCCTCACGGATAAATGATTGTATGACGAGCTTCCCATAACCGGCTCAAGCGTGTAGTGAGCCCGCTGTAGCATGGTCTTATCCAGTCCCCAGCCTGTTCCGAAAAGCAAAAAAAGCACCTGGTCATCCTTGACAAGTCTTCTGGCCTCTTCATAGGAAAGAGGGTTATGCTCATGGCCTGAGGCATCGGTCGCAACTATTATAGGGGCCTTTTTTTCAATGGCCTCAATGGCATTAACTGCTTCATCAAAAGACCCTACGACCGACATCAATTCAAGCGCCTCTTTCCTGTCCTTGTTGTACTGGGCACCGAAACCCAATGTCCAGTGTGCCTTGACCCTCTCGGCAAGATTCCTCTGATCTTTCAGGGGATTAATCACAAAGAACCTTGCTACGCCGTATGTTTTCGCAGCCCTCGAAATATCGTGGAGATCTACCACGGTTATCGCTGAAGCTATCGTTTTCCCTTCCTTGTTGTAAACAGGATAATGAACAAGGCCGAGATGGAGTTTCATTTACGGCGTTACCCCCAGCTCAAACTTCAGCAGCTTATGCACCCGTAACTCATTGAAGCGAGCAGAGACCGCCTCCGCGCAGCTCTTCCAGAAAGATCCGGTCCTCTTCCGTAAGGACTGCCTTTTCCAGCAGATCAGGCCTTCTCTCAAATGTACGCCTCAAGGCCTCCTTCCTTCTCCATGCCCTTATACGGGCATGATCTCCCGAAAGCAGAATCTCGGGCACCTCTAGACCTTCAAATATCTTCGGCCTCGTGTAATGAGGATACTCCAGAAGGCCTCCCTCAAAAGAATCCTCCAGACTCGATCTTTCACCCCCAAGCGTTCCCGGTATGAGGCGGCACACCGCTTCCATAATTATCATCGCAGGCAGCTCCCCTCCTGACAGGACATAGTCTCCTATTGATATCTCCTTTTCAACAAACAGAAGTCTGACCCGCTCATCAATGCCTTCATATCTTCCGCACAGGAGGACTATTTCATCCAGCGAGGAAAGCTCCCACGCCATTTCCTGATTAAATGTTTCCCCCTGGGGTGAAAGGAGTATTGCCAAGCTTTTTTCTGCCCTGCTTTCTATAGAGCCAAGCGCCTTTGAGATAGGACCCGGCATCATCACCATGCCGTTACCGCCTCCGTATGGGCGGTCATCTGTGGTCTTGTGCGCTCCCCTTGCATAGTCCCTCAGATTAAGAACCCTGACATCCAGAAGGCCGCTCTTCACTGCGCGGCCTGTTATCCCGTCCTTTAAGAAAACGGAGAACATCTCGGGGAATATCGTGAGCACCTCAAAACGCATGATGATCAATCAGCCCCTCCGGAAGAGCCACAACCATCCTTTTCGCTTTTAAGTCAATCTCCTTAATCATCTCCTGTGCGGCAGGGATGAGGATTTCGTCCTTGCCGCTGTTTAAAACAAATATGTCCGGCCCCCCTGTGGGCAATACGCCGGAGATCAACCCCAGGCAATTTCCATCTTCATCGAAGACCTCAAGACCGATTATCTCGAACCAGTAAAATTCATCAGAGTTGCGCTTGAGATTCGATTTGCATAAATACAGCTCAGCCCCCTTAAGATCTTCCGCCCCATCTCTCGTTTCCACTCCCTCCAATTTGAGGAGTACGCCGCTATGATGAGGGCGAACAAAGTCAACGGGGTAAACCTTGGTCTCCCCTGAACTCTTTTTTGCTATCACAGTTCCAGCCTCTGAAAAAGAGGCCTCAGATTGGGCGAAAGAGGCAATGAGTACAATCCCCTTAAGGCCGTATGCGGATCTGACCTCCCCAATCATAATCAATTCATCAGGTGAGATACCGCCCAATGCTATTCAATGATCTCCAGAAGTGATCGTTTCTTGATCTTGGTCGAAGCCGCGCTGAGAATAGTACGCATGGCTCGCGCTGTGCGGCCCTGCTTACCTATTACTTTCCCAAGATCTTCCTTCGCGACCTTAAGTTCAATAACAGATGTCTGTTCTCCCTCTATTTCCTTGACGGAAACCTCAGCGGGCTTGTCCACCAGCGACTTGGCAATGTACTCGATCAAATCCTTCATCTCGACCACCTCCATGTATCATGTCAACATGACGCAAACTTAAGCCGCCGTCGAGTGAGATGACGCTACCCCGCGTCTCTTAAGCAGAGAGCCGGTAGTCTCGGTGAGTTGAGCTCCTTTGCTCAACCAGTCGTTGAGTCTCTCTTCCTCGATTTGCAAGACTTCAGGGTCTTTCGTAGGGTCATAATAGCCTAGAATCTCAAGAAAACGCCCGTCTCTCGGGCAATCTGACGATGCCGCTACTATCCTGTAGAACGGGTTCTTCTTGGATCCCATACGTGTAAGCCTTATTTTAACCTGCATTTGTTTGAATGCACCTCCTTTCCTATTTGTTGATATTTATACCTATCCAAAAAGCCCTCTGATTGAGCTTGTAATCAGCCAAGAAAAGAAGGCAGTTTCTTGAAACCTTTCTTTGTTACTTCTTCCATCATTTTCTTTGTTTGAGCAAAATTTTTCAACAGTCTATTTACATCTTGAACGCTTGATCCGCTTCCTCTAGCTATACGGAGTCTCCTGCTCCCGTTTATCGTCTTGTAATTTCGTCTCTCCTGCCTGGTCATAGAATTAATTATGGCCTCTGTTTTTACGAGTTCTCTATCATCCGGTTTTAACTGTTTCAGAGCCTTTAACTGCCCAATGCCGGGCAGCATCGAGAGTATATCCTGCAAAGATCCCATCTTTTTTATCTGCTGGAGCTGTGCCTTGAAATCCTCAAGGTCGAATTTGCTCTTCCTCAGCTTTTCCTGAAGCTTCAAGGCTTCCTTCTGATCAAGCTCGCCCTGGGCCTTTTCAATCAGGGAAAGGACATCGCCCATTCCCAATATCTGCGAAGCCATCCTTTCCGGAAAAAATGTTTCCAGAGCCTCGACCTTCTCGCCAACCCCGATGAACTTTATGGGCTTGTCTGTGACGGATCTTATTGAAAGGGCAGCGCCTCCCCTGGCGTCCCCCTCCATCTTGGAGAGTATGATCCCCGACAGAGCCAGCCTTTCATCAAAATGCTTGGCCACGTTCACCGCGTCCTGGCCTGTCATTGCGTCGGCAACAAGAAGGACCTCATCAGGATGCACAGCATCCCTGATCCTTACGAGTTCATTCATCAACTCCTCGTCAATGTGGAGCCGTCCAGCGGTGTCAATAATTACTATATCCGCCCCCTCCGCGGGAGCCTTCCTGAGCGCATCCAAAGAGATGTCTTCAGGTCTCATCGCAGTAGTGGAAGGATAAAAAGGCACGTGGATCTGCCTCGCCAGTGTCACAAGCTGATCAATGGCTGCAGGCCTGTAAATATCAGCGGGCACCAGATAGGGGTGTCTGCCTTTCTTGTGCAGGTGCAGAGCCAGCTTCGCCGCGGTAGTAGTCTTGCCTGATCCCTGAAGCCCCACAAGCATTAAGGGATGGGGGGGCTTGCCGTCAAATTTCAGACCCTCAGCCTGGCCTCCCATGATCCTGGCCAGTTCTTCACTAACGATCTTGATCACCTGCTGGCCCGGGGTCAGGCTGGATAGAACTTCCTGGCCCACGGCTCTCTTGCGGACCTCTTCAACCAGGCCCTTGACTACCTTATAGTTTACATCGGCCTCAAGCAGGGCAAGCCGAACCTCTCTGAGCGCCTCCTGAATGTTGGCCTCGCTCAGTTTCCCTCTGCCTGTTAACTTCTTGAAAACACGGTTGAGTTTATCTGTCAGACTTTCGAACATAGCCTATTTAACCAAGTCATAAACGAGTAGTATATTAGTAAATGCACTAATCTGTCAATATCATTTTCCGAGTTTCAATATTGACATTATCAGAAAAAATACCGTAGCTATTCAGGTGGTTAGTCTGCGGCCTGATAGACTGTCAGTCATTGCGTATGGCATATTCCTGCAGCCCTACAGTCTCTCTATCTAACCGCCATGCCCTGTCGGGGCACAACGAAGCATGACAATGCCGCAAGTCATTCCGGACTCGATCCGGAATCCAGGTCGTCATTCCGGCGAAGGCCGGAACAAGGACTGGATAGCGGCTCCCGGATCGGGGTCCGGGACAGGCTACGCCGCTATGACTATCTATTTTCATATAAAGCAGTTACAAAATACCATAGGTTGGGGCTCGATTGCAGCATAATTATTCCTCATTTAATATGCCAGACCTGTGTTGGTCAAAAGCGTTTTTGCAGTTGCCAAGGCGGGAGCTAATCTCTAATATCAATCGTGATTAAATCAGGGCTTGTTTTTTGGCAAGGCCCGGACGGGACAAATGAAAGTGTCATCCAACCTTGATAATATAGAAGACGCGGAAAGGGCGGTCATATCCCCAGTTGCCGGACGTAATACGCCTCCGTTAAGCGCTGATGTGATTATGGCAATGACTTACTGGGATCTCTGTCTGTTGGCAAGAATGACAGGAGCCGAAAAGATGCCAGGTGGGGTTGGAGGGCTATACAGCATCTATCGTGTGGCAAAGGGGGGAAAAAGGCGCGCATTTGCGGTCGCAGGCCCTTTTCTTGGAGCCCCGCAGGCAGTTATCGGCCTTGAGCAGATAATCGCAAGGGGAGGAATGCGTGTTTGGGTACTGGGCTGGTGCGGTTCACTCCAACATGACATAAAAGTGGGGGCATTGTTGGTCCCCGAGGGCGCAGTTTCTGAAGAGGGAACTTCCTCCCACTATATTTCAGGCGGGAGAATTCCTGCTCCGGCTAGGGAGATGGCCGAAAGAATCTGCGCCGAGGCCTCCCTTCGCGGCATAGAGATACGTAAGGGATCGGTATGGACAACGGATGCTCTCTACAGGGAGACAGCATCCAAAGTGGCATCATATCAAAGGGGTGGGCTATTGGCGGTGGAGATGGAGATGTCGGCCCTCCTCACGGTGGCTGCCTACAGGGGTATCTCACTTGCAGGACTCTTGGTTGTGTCCGACGAACTGGCCTCCCTTAAATGGAGGCACGGGTTTGGAAGCGAGGAGCTCAGAAATGCCACCAAAGAAGCTTGTCTCATGATGATTGAATTGGCGTCCGGAGGAGAATTTTCTCCAGCCTTACAATAAGAAGGATTGCAACTATGGAAGAGATCCTCAAAGAGCTTAAAGAACTGAGAGGCTTGATAGAGCATCATAATTATCGTTATCATGTGCTTGACTCACCTGAGATATCCGATGCCGAGTATGACAAGCTTTTTCAAAGACTTATGCTCCTTGAAAAAGAGCACCCGGATCTTGTCACGCCGGATTCTCCGACACAGAGGGTAGGTGCACCGGCCCAGGGCTCCTTTTCCGAGGTAAGACATAGTAATCCAATGCTTAGTCTTGAAAACTGCTTCTCTCATGAGGATGTTGAAGATTTTGACCAGAGGGTAAAGAGGCTTTTGATAAAGTCCTCTGCGATAGGGCTATCGGATTCCCTCGAATATACAGTCGAACCGAAGATAGATGGCCTCGCTGTAGAAATCGTCTATAAGGGCGGGAAGCTGATATCCGCAGCTACAAGGGGAGATGGCTACGTGGGGGAAAATATAACCGCAAACGCTAAGACGATCCTTTCCGTGCCCTTAAGACTCGATGGCAGGCGTGACAGCCCCCCCATCCCGGATCTGCTGGAGGTAAGGGGAGAGATATACATGGAGAAGGAGGCCTTTGAGGCACTTAACAGATCCAGGACTATCAAAGGAGATCCGGCCTTTGCGAACCCGCGAAACGCCGCCGCGGGGTCTGTACGACAGTTGGACCCAAAGATAACTGCGAGGAGGGCCCTTACAATGTTCTGCTACGGGGTAGGCTCGCCGATTGAAGCCGGCTGCGAGACGCAATATGAGCTTATGCTAAGATTGCAGGACTGGGGATTGAGGGTGAACAGACCATTAATAACGGTCTGCAAGAGCCCCCAAGAGATATTGGTTCGGCTTGGGGAAATTGATAGGGATCGGGAAGGCCTCCCTTACGAAATAGACGGTGCTGTCATCAAGGTCAATCGCTTGGACTTACAGAAAGCGCTGGGCGAGAAGGCCAGAACTCCAAGGTGGGCACTTGCCTATAAGTTCAAACCTAATCAGGAGACCACGAGGATAATAAAGATAGAGGTGCAGGTAGGGCGGACAGGCGCTCTCACCCCAGTGGCTCATCTTGAGCCTGTTTCAATTGGAGGTGTGACAGTAAGAAGGGCTACCCTTCATAATGAGCAGGAGATAGCTAGAAAAGATATCAGGGAAGGCGACAGGGTCGTGGTGCAGAGGGCCGGGGATGTCATACCGGATGTTGTAGCTGTGATCCATTCAGTAAGAGATGGGACGGAGAAGCCTTTTCTAATGCCCTCCAGATGCCCGGTTTGCGGAAGTGAGGTTGTGCGGCGCGCGAATGAAAAAATCGTTGAATGTCCTAACCTTAAGTGCCCGGGGCGTACGAAGGAGGCTTTGAAGCATTTTGTCTCACGAAGGGCAATGAATATTGACGGGATAGGCGACAAGATCATTGCCCAGCTCTACGAAAGAGGTATGGTTAAGGATCCGGCGGATCTCTACGCCCTTACTTTTGAAGACATCATGGAACTCGATAAGATCGAGGATAAGGCTGCCGGTAATTTGATTTCAGCAATTGAGAAAAGCAAGTACACGACCCTTTCCAAATTCATTTATTCTCTTGGTATAAGGCATGTTGGTGAGCGTGTGGCGCAACTATTGGCTGATTCATTCGGCGACATCCGGGCATTGGAGGAGGCGACAGAGGAGGACTTAATGTCCATACCGAGCCTGGGGCCGGAGATCTCAGGGAGCGTCGTATCATTTTTTACTGATGCTTCTAATAAGGAGCTGCTGGAGCGGCTCCTTCGCGCCGGCGTCCGTTTCGAGGAGAACCCCGTTCAACAATCTCCAGTATCAGGAAAGAGGTTTGTTATTACAGGCACCCTTATGTCAATGAAACGATTCGAGGCTCAGGACCTCATTGTGAGAAAAGGCGGCAAGGTGTCTTCTTCCGTAAACAAATCCACAGATTTTCTGGTTTTCGGGCAATCTCCGGGTTCCAAGCTGGATAAGGCCAAAAAACTGGGCGTCGCCGCCCTCAGTGAGGATGATTTTCAAAAACTTCTGGGTGGATAGCTCATGGAAAATGTCCGCGTAAGGCTCAGGATTGAGGGAAGGGTTCAGGGGGTTTGGTTCAGGGAATCAACCCGAAGGCAGGCTCAATCTCTAGGCGTCAAAGGCTGGGTCAGGAACTGCGCAGACGGCTCTGTGGAGGTGCTTGCAGAGGGGACATCAGAGGCTGTGGAAAGCATCATTCAATGGTCGCATCAAGGCCCGCCCGCCGCTAGTGTTGACAAGGTAAAGATATTTGAGCAAACATGGAAAGGGGAGTTTGACTCCTTTACTATTTCAAGATGAGGTAAGAAATGTTGAAGAGGCTCAATCTTATTTTTTTAGCTTCCTTCCTGGTGGTTTGCTTTCTGGCAGGGGCCTGCGCCAGGGCGGGAAGTATCATCAAGGCAGTTTCACCCGGTAAAGCCGATCCCAAGAAGAGAGTACTTGTCCTGCCTTTTAAGGATCAGGCGGGCTTTTCTCCGCAGGCAGTGGAAAAGCTAACCGGAGATTTTATCAACCGTTTGAGATCGTCCCCTCGGATGGTTGTCTTTGAGCCGACCAGCGCCTTCAAGGCGGGAGACAATACCACCGGGCTTCAAAAGTCCGGAGCCATACCTCTGCCAGAGCTCCAAAAGGCAAGGGATATGGGAATGCAGACAGTGGTTTCAGCTACCATAAATGCTGTTGAGATAACTCCCGTGAAGACCGGGATCTGGCCCTTCAGAAGGTCAAAAAAAGCATACCGTGCCGGCATGCTTGTGGATATCTTCGATACTGCCACCCGCACCCTTGCGGCGAGCAGCCTTGTCGAAGATGAGATTGCAGTGCGAGTCGAAGATGATTCAGGCCAGGATATCAAAGAGATAATGGCGCGGCTTTCAAGCGATATCATGCCCAGGCTCTTTGCAAAACAGGCACAAGCCGCGGCGAAGAAGATCGCCTCGATTCCGTGGGCAGGGCGCGTCCTGGCCGTGAAAGACAAGCAGGTTGAAATTACCGGAGGGGAGGATGTGGGTATCCGGCAGGGGGATATACTGGATGTTTTCTCGCGGGGAGAGGAGATAATTTCCGGGGAGGGAAAGCCTCTTTATCTGCTTGGAAGGAAACTTGGCTTCGTAAGGGTCGTGTCTGTGATGTCCGACCGTGCGGTGGCATCGCCCCTGGTGGAAATGGATCTTTCTCAGGCTGAGATTGTCTATTTCAGACCGTAGTCAAGAAGACCTCTCGCGTGGGCCATCGCGCTTTGGGTTATCTCTCGGCCGTCCAGGAGCCTTGCTATCTCAAGCACCCTTTCATCCGGATTAAGTAGTGATACGGTGGTGCGGGTCCTTCCATCAGCAACCTCCTTTTGCACAAGATAATGCGCTTGCCCTTTGCTGGCTATCTGGGGCAGATGTGTGATGCAGATAACCTGGTGAAATCGAGAAAGCCGCAGTAGCTTTTCTCCTACCACATCTGCTACCGCCCCGCTTATGCCTGAATCAACCTCGTCGAAAACCACTGTTTCAACCGATGCGGTTCCGGCAAGGATGGTCTTAAGAGCGAGCATGATTCTGGAGAGTTCCCCGCCGGAGGCGATCCTGGAGAGGGGCTTTATATCTTCTCCGACGTTGGCCGCCATTAGAAACTCCATTCTGTCCATTCCTTCAGGCCTAAATCCTTCAAGAGTATGCTTATCACCAGAGCCTGTATCTTGAAAGATAACCCTGAACCTCGTTCCCTTGAGGTGAAGCTGGCCCAGCTCCTTTTCCACGGCCTTTTCCATTTCAAGCGCTGCTTCCTTCCTCTTTTCTGAAAGAAGGCTGGATGCCTCCAGGAGCTTTTTCTCAACAGCAGTGCGCCTGGTCATAAGATCTTTCAAGAGGAAGTCTTTTTCCTCTCCGTCCCTTTCAAGGGATTTAAGGGCCTCCTTTTTTTTAAGAACATCTTCTATGGTGGCTCCATATTTTTTCTTCAATCTCACCAGGATCTCAAGGCGCTCTAGTATCTGATCAAGTCTTGCAGGGTCATAGTTGAGCCTTTCTTTGAGATCCCGGAGAGCGTAGGAGGCATCCTCGATTCTTGCTGCCGCGTCGCGGAGGGAGTTGCCTATATCCGCAAATGCGTTTTCAATCGCGGCGCTCTTGTCTATCCTTTTCAGACACTGGGAAAGAGAGGATGTTATGGAGTCAGGATCTTCATAGAGCAACCTGAAGGCCTCTTCAGCAGTTTTCCTGAGCTCTTCAGAGTTTTGAATCCGCTTCTTCTCTTCGGTCAGCTCACGGTCTTCACCTGGTACTGGTGAGGCCATTTCAATCTCTTCAATCTGAAAAAGCGCAAGCTCCTTTTCGTCTCTCCTCCTGCATATCTCTCCTTCAAGTTCCCTGACCTCCCCGCAGAGTCTTTGGTAAGCCATGTAAATGGAACTCACCTCTTCGCGCATGCCGGAAAGACCGGCGAATTCGTCCAGCAGAAAGAGATGGTTCTCCGGCCTGAGAAGGATCTGATATTCATGCTGGCCCGAAACGCTCATAAGCCAGCCTCCGATTTCGGAAAGCATCTGCAGGGTTGCCAGGGCGCCGTTTATGAAAACGCGGTTTCTGCCTTCCCGAGATATGGTTCTTTTAATGAGAAGCTCTCCTTCAAAAGGGATATCCATCTCATCAAGGATCTTTATCATGGCGCTATTTTCAGGCAGAAGGAAAAGGGCCTCCACCCTTGCCTCCCGGCAGCCGGTGCGAATGAGATCAGATGAGGCCCTGCCTCCAAGGATCAGGTTGACGGCGTTTATCAGAATGGATTTTCCGGCGCCTGTTTCGCCGGATATGACGGTGAGACCGGATTGTAGGGGGAGACTTAGATCGTCAATAATTGCAAGGTTATTGATGCTCAGATCTGCAAGCATATAATCAAAAGTTCTCCCAGGTCACTCTCAGCGCCTCCTGGTATGTTGTGATTCCCTCTTTCAGCTTAAGCATGGCGTTCTCCCTCAGACTTACCATGCCCTCCTGCCTGGCCTTTTGCCTGACGGCTGACTCGTCGGCCTTCGATGTGGTAAGCTTTCTGATTGAATCCGAAAAGGGAAGTATCTCAAAGATGGCTGTCCTTCCAAGGTATCCGGTGCCTCTGCATCTGGGGCATCCGGTTCCCCTCGAAAGAGTAATCATATCCTTATCTGTGCCGAGGTCAATGCCCAGAGTGCCGAGTTCGGTAGTCCGCATGGTGAAGGACTCCTTACAGTGAGGGCAGATGGTGCGGACCAGCCGCTGTGCCAGAACTCCCACAAGGGAGGCCTTTATGAGAAAGGCAGGCAACCCCAGGTCAAGCATGCGCGTCACGGCCGAGGCAGCGTCGTTTGTGTGCAGAGTAGAAAGCACAAGGTGTCCTGTAAGGGCGGCCTGAATTGCATTTTCCGCTGTCTCCAAGTCCCTCATCTCCCCTATCATGATGACATCAGGATCCTGTCTCAAGACGTTTCTTAAAATGGAGCCGAAGGTGACTTCTATGGCCGGCTGAACGGCTATCTGGTTAAAGTCCTCATGCACCATTTCAATAGGATCCTCTATTGTAACCACGTTTATCTCAGGGTTTGATATATGACGCAGGGCAGAATACAGTGTAGTTGATTTGCCGCTTCCGGTCGGCCCGCACACCAGGATAATACCATGTGGCATGCCGATAAACTGCTCGAATCTTTCCAGATCCAGGCTGGTAAATCCGAGTTTATCCAGATCCTGGAAAAGCAGGGCAGGATCCATGATACGCATTACCACCTTTTCTCCGAAGGCCACAGGTATGGTAGAAACCCTTATTTCAGCCTCCACCGACCCTCGCTGCACCTTTATCCTTCCGTCCTGGGGTCGCCTCTTTTCAGCCATGTTCATCCTGGAGAGATTCTTTATCCTGCTCACGAGGGCGGAGTGCACCACCTTGGGGAGGGTATAGACCTTGTGGAGGACGCCGTCTATGCGCATCCTCACTATTGTGGATTCCCTCTTAGGCTCCAGATGGACATCGCTTGCGCGCTGGTCAAAGGCATAGCTCAGGAGGTGGTTTACCGCGTTAATTATATGCTGGTCGTTTCCCGGCAGTTCGTCCGGAGACCTTACCTTTAGATATTGCTCAAGGTTCCCCAGATCAACCAGCGGGGCAGCGATCTGGCTTTGGGCTGCCTCTATGGATCTCTTGAAACCGAAAAATTCTTCTATTGTTCTTAGTATATCAGATTTCGGGGAAACCACCGGGGCAACCTTTTTGTGGCTTGCCCTTCCGATATCTTCCAAGACCTCAAGATTGAAAGGATTTACCGTTGCTACCGTAAGGTTATCACCCTCCGATGAAAGCGGCACAGTGAGATGTTTGAGCGCAAAAGACCTTGTGATTGATCCTGTAACAGTGTTCAGGTCGAGCTTGATAGGATCAATCTTCTTGAAAGGGATGCCCCACGATGAGGCCATGGCCTGATAGACTGCATCTTCATCCAGCATCCTTTCAGGGATGTCAGCCCTTGCAAGCCGCATGGCGATAACCACATCAACGATGGTTAGTGGCCCGCCCTCACGGGCGCCTGCCCTGCCGGAAGACCTGCCGGTGGCTGCCAGAAACTCAAGCTTTCTCTGAAGCCCCTCTCTCTTTTTGAGGATCTCTTCCTTCTGTTCCTGGGATATTAGACCCTCATCGACCAGTATCTGACAAACCTTCTGCGGTGAAAGCGGATTCTCTGAGCTGCCGGGCATTTCGTAACCCCCTGTGCCGACAGTTTAACATCTTGCCGGAGGGCTAGTCAAATCGTGGTTCAGTGCGTCATCGGGCCCCCGACCCGTCCTCAATCAGCCAGAGGGAGATCACATGACTGTCAGCGCTTATCTTAAAGCCTACTGTATCCCCTACCTTAAGAAGTTCTCCGGCCGCTCTCGTGCTTGTCTTTGTCGCGAAACTGAAGCGCGGGGAGAGTTTAAAGAGGCGATCATTTATTACAATCTCCTCACCCTCTATCCTGTCAACTCTTCCGTACCCATCGAATACTTCCGGATAGTGCGACGGCAGAAGCATCTCAGGTCTGTATTTCCTCTGAGCGATGGAAGGATCAGGTGTTATCAGGCTCAAGGCCAATAGACAGGCAAAGAAAAAACATACCATTCTTCTCCCTGTATTTTTCATCATATCAGGCTCCTGTTTATGTTATTAACAAGCATAATCCAGCTTAAGACAGATAAGTTCAACTATGAATAGCTACCTCATGTCACTGCGTGACCTCAAACCAGGAAGTGATCCCTACCCTCGCGGCCCTTTCCCTGACCATCTCTATGACGCCCCTTGATGAACTGAAGTATTTTATTTCATCCACGCCGCGTATAAGAATGGTCGGGGGCAGAAGCCGGCCAGGCCTTTGAATACCCGTGGGGGAGACAAGGTCCGGATTTTCTTCGGTCCCGATGTTTATCTGGTCGTCGGTGTCAATGAACAAATCATTGCTTATATCGAAGTTGGGTTTCGGAAGCCTTCCTCCACTGCACGCATCCATCTCCATCACAAAGGACTCTCCGCCTGATCCGCATGGGGTGATAGCAGGGGTAAAGGCGATCACAATGGCCTTTCCCTCCCTTATCTGCACATCGCTTATGACCCTCTCTCCCGTCAGGGGGAGGTCAAAATACCAGCCGGCGTTGTTAGGTTCACTTCCTGACGGATTGGGAAGCATGGGAGTCATCTCCGTTGATTGAGGATCGGTTTGCGTTATCCACACGGCCTGCCCATCGCTAAGTGTCCTGAGGCCGAAGCCGTTTACCACCCTGTAGTCAATCTCGGTCTGCTGGAGAAGTGAGACCGTGGCAGGCTGGTTTGAAAGAGAGGGCGATGATCCCCTGAGGAATGTGCCCAGATATTCGGATGAGTCGCTTGGGTCACTATAGTCCCAGATGCCGTATATGGTCTGGGTTGCTGTACTTGAAAAACTTGTTTCTCCAAGATACATGCCTGTTCCGAAGACTATCATGTATCCGGGCATTGAACAGTGAAGCATCACGTCGGGCTTGGATGTTATAGGCTGACTGGCTCCACCCGGGCCCATCGCCCTGAAAAGGGGCTTTGGAATTCCGCTCTGTGAGAAGGAGACATGCCAGTTGCCCGGATTCGCGTCCCTAAGATCAAACTTCCACAGATTGCCCTTGATGTCTCCCCCATAAACAAAATCCACCTTGGAGTCGTAGTCAACATCAATGGCAACAGTCGTTGACATGCCGTTACATGAGCCTGCCCCAACGTCTATCTTGCGGACAAGCGTTCCCGTACCGGCATCAAGTATGTAAAGAATTGCGTTTCCGCTAACGCTCTCATAGCCGTTTCCGAAAATGACTATCCATGGATATGAACTCGAATTTGATTCGGCTATGGTAGCCCTCGCATAGGAAAGGCCTACGCCGGCCTTTTCGGCCTGGGGAGTGGCGTCCCTGGGATACTCCCACAACACCCTGGACGCAAGGTCGCTCTCAGTGGCAATAGTGGTGACGTTGGTAACATTGATTGCAAAATAACCCTTTCCGCCCATTCCCATGCCCCCGACAAGCAGAGATATCTCGCTTCCCCCAACAGATACCTTTCCCTTGACTGTCGGGGTTAGATCTACAAAAAATCTATGTGAATACGAAGGATCGGCCAGCTCGGCAAGGGCTTGGAACGAAAAACTGGGGGCATAGGCGAATATCTCGTCTCCTGTATCGGGATTAAAGGCATGCAGCAGTCCGTCATTGCTTCCGACATATAATCCGGCATAATCTCCGTTCTTATGAAACACAGGGGCAGAGTTTACTATATCGCCAAGTTTTCTGAACCTGGTTCTAAAGTCTCCGCCGTTTTGCCTCTCATTGGAGCCGTCTCCCCTCAGATACGTTACAAGATTGCGTGCCAGCGCGTCATTCGTCTCCCACAAGGGATCAAGCGCCGTCTTTTGATCAGATGTAAGGCTATCGAATCTGAAGGGTATCCCTGATGATCCTGTGTAGGTAGCTATGATTCTGTTATCCCATGTCTTCAGCCCCAGCCTGTCCGCCGCCGACCATACATTGGTGGATGTATTCACGACACCAGTGTGGGAGTCCAGACGATATGCCTTTACGTCCCCGGCCCAGCCGTCGCTGTAGTAGGTTCCCTGAAACATGAGTATGTCGTCTCGGATTTTTTCATATAGTTCGTCTCCGTTTATGGAAACGGAGGCGGCAGAGCCGATTCTGGCCTCGATATTCCGGATGATGGCCACAAGCGAGTCAACAAGTTCGGTGGGATTGGATGCGCTGAGAAACAATCCTCTTCCGTTTACCGCCGCATGCCATAGATCGTCAATCTTGTGGGCAAAGTCAGTGGTTGGGTTGGGCCATGCAGGAAAGGGTCCGTTGACCATGTCATAGTTGTCAGGATTAAGCGTTCCATAGACTCCGAAGGCGACGCTGTATGTTACCATGTGCTGATGCGTGGCGTTGTCGAATTCATTCACCGGGACAAGATTATTGAGTCCGCTCGCAAGGTCATTTTCATAATAATACATGGCTACATCCGCAAGGGTGTTGGAATAGGTGTCCGCATAAGGAGCGCCGTTATCCCCGTCAACATTGGTGAAACCGGGATCACTGCCGTTATAGTAGCCGTCTGTCATTACAATTGCGAAATTCTGCTGGCACTCGCCCCCCTCTTCTGCGTTTAGGATAGGAGAAGGCCCCACTCCTCCATCGTAGCTGTCATTGCGGTTAAAATATCTCCCCACTTCCCTGAGTCCTATCCTGAGAGGCGTTCCCACGGCCTGGAGGACAATTCCAAGGGTATAGATCTTATTGAGGAGTTCCACTGACTCATCCGTTTCTCCGACCATGACATTCAATACAGGCTGTATGAGATAGCCGTTGATGCTGCGTATGCCTACTCTGACACCCCTCAGATTCACTATTGTTCTGGAAATAGCGGCTGTGGCGGTAAGCTCTCGCCTCCTGTAGAATGAATACCAGTTCGCGAAGTTCTGTCTTTCTTCCGCGTAATTCCTGGAAGTGACTACATCGGCAGGCGGGGAGGTTGTCGGCATGAGTTCGCCTTCTTCCACTCGTTCGTCTCCGTCCATGTCATTTATCTCGTAGTATGTCGTGTTGCCGTTCAGAACAACAAGATATGGTCTTCCCTCTGAGGTTGACCAGACGTAGTAGTGGGCATTGTTGATAGCGACAGTCCCGCCGCTTGCGGGGACGTATTTGATTGCGTCCGCGCTGACTCGGTTCGTATCGCCGCTTCGATTGAAGGAAAGAGAAACCACTCCGGTTCCAGGATCAATGGTGAATGTTCCCAGCAGGTTCCAAAGCCCGCCGTTGGTCCGCTGACTGATCGTGATCGGCGTGGTTCCGGAGATGTGTGTTACGGTATAGGTGACAGCCGTTGACCTGTATTCATTGCTCACCCATCTGGCGTAAATATTATAGGCTCCTGGAGGCAGATCGGGTGTCCATGTCGCAGTGTAAGGGCCGTCTGACGGGGTCCACCAGTAGTGATCTTTATAAGCCTGGCTGCTGGTTGCATAAGTCCAGGCCCCGGTCATGGAAAACGCGCTATCCTGGTTGTCCACTATAAAACCGGTATCAATAGTGTGATATACCCCATTCAGATTGAAGGTAGGGCTTTCCGCGCTTGGGTGTGATCTGGGAGTGTCAGGGTGTGCGGCAGACATTGTGGGCCACGGTTCATAGGTAACTGAGGGGTCGTAGTACATGCGGTTATAACCGTGCCACTGGGACTTCCAAAGCATCCTGTTGCTTCCGCTTAAGATTTGCGAATAGGTCCCGCTCTTGTAAACATTGTCCCCGGGATCATCGAAGACATAGGAGTTAGACTGGAAAAGGCCGTCCAGCTCAGGTGCAAGAACCTCCCAGTCCATGCTGCCTGAATCGTCGAGCACGAACATTATGTTGGCCGGCGCCGCAACTACCCTTGCATCAATGGGATAGTCAGCGATGTCCAGACAGGCCCCAGGCGGAACCAGGAAGATTACGAGAATCGAGTGATCCGCCGTTATATTTGTGAAGGTATAACTTGATACAGCGCCTACTGAAACTCCATCAACAAGGACATCCTGGATGGAGTTTCCAGGAAACGGGAGTATTGAAAAACTCTGACTCTCTCCCTCCCTTACAACTATTGTTCCGGCTGGGCTGATGCTTCCTCCGATCTCAGCCGATGCGCTTATGTTGTGGAATACTGTACATTCCGTTACGAAGCTGTATGTGCCGGTTGAACTGGCGTTGTAGTGTTTCACAGCGACATAATAGGCTCCGGGCGAAAGATCCCGCTCAATGAGGAAATTGTTGCCGCTTCCGCTGTTATTGTCCGAGGCGACGGTCTGACATGCCCCGTTGAGGAGGGTTCCATAGGTATTGGTACTGCCTTCAGAATAAACCTTGAGAAGGGAATTGCCTGTCAGATCTACCCTGAAGTAATCCACGTCTCCCGGCCTGAATATGTTTCCGGCAGTGGTGCTTCCACATGCAACCGCAGTAGCTGTCGCGCAGTCGTTCCCGTGGTCGTCGGGCTGAAAGGCTACAGAGAGCTGGTATGCGCCGGTTCTGGCAGGTTCAAAATGGCGGACTCTGACATAATAGGTCCCTGCGGCTACATCCAACCTTATTCTGAAATTGCGTCCTGCTCCTGCATCGTCATCCGATGCGATCTCGCTGCATTCGGCATCATAAAGGGTTCCGAAGGTATCGGTGCCTCCGGTTGACTGGAGGTCCAGGTAGCCGTTGGGCGCGAGGTCCAATCTAAAGAAATCGACATCTCCTGCTGTTTCTATGTTTCCAGATGTCACGCTTGTGCTTCCCACGGCGGTCGCAGAGGCGCAATCGTTGCCATGATCGTCGGCGAAGGCGTCTCCTGAAACAGAAAATCCCATTATCAATGCGGCAAAGAGCCCTACAAAAGCTGTGGTTTTCATTATATTGATCTCCTCGATTTGCCCTGAGGGTGTGAATCCGGCATCAAAAGGGCTTTCTATAGTGAACCCTTACTATGGCATTGCCATTGTTTCTATTGGATCTTCCATAGACTGAGTAGAGATGCACCCGCGAACTCGATACATCCAGAGAACTTCCAGGAGCATAACCTTGAAAGGCTGCGCTTAGCCTTGCTGTTGCCAGGCCCGCTGACGGCACTGCCGTGTTACTCCAGAATGTCTCCCTGAACATATCATTAGCTTCATTTATGCCCCCGATACCCTGAAGCCAGGCAGGGGGAATGTTCTTAAGGTCTGAGTTTTCAAGCGACTGTGCCGCCTCGATGGCGCCTGCCTCAGCCTCATAGAGGTTTTCTTTGTAAAATCTTTCATTTGCCGCCACCTGGATCTCTATTGTCGAGGTAGTGACAACCGCAATACCCAGAAGGGACAAAAGCACCAGCATTAGCATGCCGAGAACCAAAACCGAACCGCCCTTATCCCTGAAAAAAGCATTCATTGCCATAATTGTCTCCGCTGCAGCTTTCTATATGGTAATGATAATCTAAATACTCGATTTGACGTATGTTAACGTAGCGGTTTTCACGACGCCTCCCCTTGCCTGATATGCGGATGAAACGGAAACCGTTTTAGCGTTCGCAACCGGGGCATTATCCACCACATTCCAGGTAACGGCATATCCAGGAGGAGGCGCCGGATCTGCGTGATTGCCCTGCGTGAGGTCAGGGTGGGCATAAGGGAGCGAAAGAAGCGACTCCAGCCTTGCTTCGGCAAGAGAAGTGCGCTCAGTAAGGCGATAGGCAGTGGAGTTGGCGTTTGTGGCCCCGATCTGCATGGATGCTATTGAAAGGATTCCAATGGCAAATACTCCCATGGCCAGCATAACCTCAACAAGCGTAAAACCGTAGCGATCCCCGGTCAGGCTTTCATATTTGGATAGTTTTTTCATGCTAACTCCGTTTCCGCTCGGCAAAGGTTCTAGATAAGCATATTTCTGCATCTGATTATGGAGGATAACGCCCTGTGTCTGAATCCGTTGTTTGGCGTGATTCTTCTTTGACCTACCACGTAGGTGGTATTGTCCAGATGCTTTTGATCCTGTCGGTCTCCCCTTGCCAGCAGCCATATCCTCACGGCGACTATTCTGTTCAAGGCTACCGGCGCAAGGAGAGGAACGCCGGCGGGGTTATCAAGAAGATCAATGTTTCCGTCGTCGTTTGTGTCGAGGCTTAGATCGAGGAGGTTGTCATTATTGCTGTCAATTGCCCAGATGACGTTTCCTCCGGCGCTCACGTCAGGAAACTTGTCTCCGTTATTGTCAAAGGCGTAGGCCAGACCCATGGCTATGATGTTCTGCGAAAGAAGTTGCCTGGGTGCTGTTGGACAGCCCAGCGGAACAGGATTAGGAGTGAGCGCCCCTTGACCGACTCTACGTGCAAGATCGAGATTACCGTCCGGGGCTCCCACAGGGCTGTCGAAAATGCAGTAATAGACCCTTTCATTGCATGCCACCATCCCGTCTTCCGGAGCATTATCTACGGTCATCTCGATGCATGAATTGCCATTCGCGTCAAGGGCGTCGTTTATATTCTTCAACCTTACGTCCGTTATCCCGAAGTTACCACTGTCTCGGGGGTCATAGCCGGCCAGGCGGATATCCCTCTCCATAAAAAAAAGCGCGGCCCGAAGGTTTTGCTGCATGGATGAGATTTCCTGCTGGGCTACATAGGAATCCTGCTGGGAACGATAAGAGGCGAACATGGCCCCGGCCACAAGGCCTGCAATCGCCATGGAAACCAGAAGTTCAACCAGAGTGAATCCTTTTGAGTTTTTAAAGTCTTTCATATCGAAACTCTGCCAAGTTAATTAATCCTTATGTTGCCTGCCGCGGTCACAACCAGGCTCAGGGTCCTGGCGTTTGTATTGCTGAAAAACGCGGTCCCCGCTCCGAAGCCTCCCCCGTTATTTCTTGTAAGACCGTTTCCCCTAAAGGCTATCGCAGGGAGGCCGTCGTCGTTATTGGTAAAGGTAAGGCCGTTTCCGCCGCCCTGTGTGGGATCAAATTGTACGCCCCTGTAGTCAGCAAGGCGTACCCTGGCAATGACCACCTCCCCGGCATCGTATTCCACATTGTTGTTAGAATCCACGAAGACCGCATAGTCAAAAACAGTTCCGCCTACCGCCTGGTTGAATACCACAGCCACATTGGTGTTAGACTTTACCGCCGTCATCTTGGCAAGCTGCATGTTGGAGAAAAGATCCCTCGCGGCCATCCTCAGCCTGTAATCGGGAAGCCACCTCAGTATTACAGGGGTAGCAACCGCTGAAAGTATAGCTATAATGGCAATGGCGACCGCCAGCTCAACCAGGGTAAAACCCTTCTTATTTGAAATATTCATTTCTTCCATAGCCTTTGACATGATTCAATGCCTGTCTTGCCGGTTACTTGTTTACATAAGCAATTCTCATACCTGAACAAGTAATAATTCCATATTAATTTGACATTATAAAACATAATCAAGCCTATGAACTAACTTCGGATGTGTAAAAAAAGTTTATAGTTGATAAATAATTTTATATCAACCAGTCGCAGTTGGTCTTTTAAAACCTTCTTCGCTTGCGGTTCTCACTTTTTGCCGGTTCATCAGCTCTCAAGGCCTGGTGCTTGTTGCGGCAGGGTATGCCAGCCGGCTCTTCGTTCCAGACTTTATCCGGTAAAAAGTTCTCCCTCAGATAAACCTTAAAAACCTAAGCGGTCTCCCTCCGGTTGCTCTCAAAAGGGCCCGAGAGATATCCTCCTGCATGAGCAGATACGAAATAGGTTCAACGAAACAGGCTGCATCCTGCAAATCGCGAATTCAACTGGCAAGATTTCTCAAGTCCTGATAAATAGCTATGCGAGCAGTCACAGTTTTTCTTGCGGAACCTTTTTCGGCTCCCGGAGGCGGCCTGCCCCGCGGTCGGATACGAGACAATACTATTCAGTTTACCGTGAAAATGCCCTCACCAAGCCAGGGATTAGAGATCAGGGGCCAGGGATCAGTAAAAGAGGGCTGCTCTCTCATCTGTGGGAAAGAGGATTTTCATGCTCGGGGGTGACAAAATATTGCTGTCATGAACGTTTGGAAGGAAAGTTTAAAAGGAGGATTGGATGGCGCTGCGTCGTTCAGAAATAAGGGATCTTCGAATTGAGAAAATGGCAAATGGCGGGAATGGGATCGCAAGATGCGAGGGGATGGTTGTTTTCGTCCCGCGTTCAGTCGCCGGTGACACTGTCAAGGTGACTGTCTCAAGGAATAAGAAGGATTATGCTGAGGCCAGAATCCTTGAAATCCTCGATCCATCTCCTTTCAGAAGAAACCCGCCCTGCAGGCATGCTGCATCTTGCGGCGGATGCCAGTGGCAGCACATTCAATATGATGCACAGCTTTCCTTCAAGCGTGAGATAGTCAAGGAATGTGTGGAGCGGATAGCGGGGCTGAAGGGGATCGTTGTCCACCCTGTAATCCCATCGCCTCTCGAGTTCAGGTACCGTAACAAGATGGAGTTCTCTTTCTCTGATAGAAGATGGATTCCCCGTCCTGAAAAGGAAAAAGCAGGAGCTGAGTTTACCTTCACCCTTGGCCTTCATGTCCCCGGGACCTTTAACAAGGTGATTGACATTGAGGAATGCCTGCTCCTCCCTGAGGAAGGAAGCGCGATCATGCGCTCTGCAAAGGCCTTGTTTCAAGATACCGGCGTGCCTGTCTATGGACTCAAAAGCCACAGCGGTTACTGGCGCTACTTGACGCTCAGGTATTCAACCTTTGCGGAGAGATGGCTCGTAAACATTATCACATCAGATGAGAAAAGAGGACTACTGCCGCCCCTGGCTGAGAAGCTCTGCGATGATTTTCCCTCGATTTCGAGTTTTGTTCATACCGTAAACAGCAGAAAGGCTGCGATTGCAGCGGGCGAAAAGGAAACGAACCTTCAGGGTCAAGGCTTCCTGTTAGACACCATAGGTCAGTGGAAATTCAGGATCTCGGCTTCTTCTTTTTTCCAGACAAATACACTAGCCGCCTGCAGGCTCTATGATACCGTTGCGAAATTCGCGGCTCTCAGCGGGAAGGAAGATCTGCTGGATCTATACAGCGGCACCGGCACTATACCTATCTATCTGTCTAAAGACGCTCTCAGGGTGACAGGCATGGAACTTAATGAGCATGCGGTCCTGGATGCGAGAGTCAACTGTGAGGTCAACGAGGTCAAAAATTGCCGATTCATAGTCGGGGACATAAGGGAGCTTTTGAAGGAGGGAAAGGCAATGCCTGACGTGGTTATAGCAGATCCGCCCCGGGCGGGGATGCACGGGGATGTGGCAGAAAGTCTCCTCGCGATTGCGCCAAAAAGAATCGTTTATGTCTCGTGCAACCCGGCGACCCTTGGTCGTGATCTTGCCTTATTTTCAACAGGTTATGAGATATGCGAAATCCAGCCTGTGGACATGTTTCCTCACACCCATCATGTGGAGTGTGTGGTCAGGCTGGAAAGAAGAGGCCGTTAATCTTTCCCCGCAGATAAGCCCCAGAACCTGGGCGGCCTCCCGTGCCGGTTCATCTCAGAAGACCGCGAGCAACCCATCTCCCCTTGACCTGATGCAGATATTTTTTTGAGTGTTGGTCGGGGCGAGAGGATTTGAACCTCCGACACCCTGCTCCCAAAGCAGGTGCGCTACCAGTCTGCGCCACGCCCCGAGCGAATCGTATTTAATATAAAGAGAGCGCGCAGTTTTGGCAAGAGATTTTAGTCTCTGAAGGCCTTCCGGCGAAAACCTTATCAGACTTTATCGAAGATGCAATGTGCTTTGGGACGAAGTCGGCAGGCCGTTGAGACACTTCTTGACAAGCCCTGTGAGGTAATATACTCACAGGGCAGATCTCACACAGGATTGACGGATATATGGAGGACATTCAGAATAACAGGGATTACAGGAATATTGATATAGACCAGGTCGGGGTCAAAGGTATCAGTTACCCCATAACGGTGCTTGACAAGGATATGGGGGAGCAGCAGACCGTAGCCTTAATAAATATGTACGTTAATCTTCCCCGCTATTACAAGGGAACCCACATGAGCCGGTTCGTCGAAATACTCAATGAGCACAGCCGGAGGATATCGCTTCAAAACTTTACGGTCATACTCAAGGAGATGAAGGAAAGGCTCAATGCCCAGAGCGCGAGGATGGAGATAAGGTTTCCTTACTTCATCAAAAAGTCCGCTCCTGTGACCGGCGCCGAAGGACTAATGGAGTACAAATGCACCTTCAAGGGAAGCCTGGCTGAGAGGCCTGACCTCGTTATCATGATCAATGTTCCCATATCAACCCTTTGCCCCTGTTCAAAGGAGATAAGCGACTACGGAGCCCACAACCAGAGGGGAGAGGTCAGGGTACAGGTGCGATTCAAGAAGTTTGTCTGGATTGAAGACCTGATAAAACTCGTTGAGGAGTCCGCCTCAAGCGAGGTCTATTCGGTCCTGAAAAGGGAGGACGAAAAATTCGTAACCGAAAAGGCATATAGAAATCCGATGTTTGTTGAGGATATCGTCCGCGAGATCGCCCTTAAGCTTGACGGAGATCCCAATATCACGTGGTTTTCTGTCGAGTCTGAAAACTTTGAATCAATTCATAACCACAGCGCCTACGCCTATGTTGAAAAGCACAAGATTTAGAGGGCGGTTCATGGCAGGGAGGATATGATGGAAAAAGATCTGAAAGGTATTTACAGGACCCTGATGGATGATCACTTCCCCGAGGATGTGAGCATATCTTTTGGAGATCAGGTTCTCCGCTACCGGAAAAGAAGCTGGAAGATACCGGATGAAAAGACCGGCGAAGTGATCGAAAAGGGCCTCAGGTACGGCGAAAACCCTGGACAGGAGGCCGCGATCTATGAGCTTGTGAACGGAAATCTTGTCCTTGGGGAATGCGCGTTTATCGAGCCGGGAAGAGGGATCGTATCCTCCATCTCTGAAAAAGACATGATTCAGAGCGGAAAGCACCCCGGCAAGATTAATCTGACCGATGTGGACAGCGCCCTCAATATCATGAAATACCTCACCGACAGGCCGGCGGCCGTTATTGTAAAGCATAACAATCCGTGCGGGGTTGCTTACGGGGAGAGCCTCGCTTCAGCCTATGAAAGGGCCAATATGGCAGACAGAATTGCCGCCTTTGGAGGCTGCGCCGTGTTTAACCGTTCTGTGGACAAGATCACAGCGGCTATGGTCGCTGAGAACTATCTTGAAGTCGTGTCCGCTCCCGACTATGAGGAGGGAGCCGTGGATATTCTGGCTCGAAGGGCCAACCTGAGGATCATGCGCATCTCCAGGATGGGAAGGCTTTCTGACTATGCCTCTTCAAGATTTGTTGACATAAAAAGCCTTATGGACGGGGGCATAATTCTGCAGCAATCTCCCTTGAACCTAATAAGGACAAGAAAGGACTTTCTCCGGGCTACCGCGGCCCACAACGGTAAAAGCTATGCCGCGGAGAGGGATCCCTCCGAAGGGGAATACGGCGACATGCTTTTCGGATGGCAGGTCGAGCAGGGAGTCACATCCAACTCGGTCATTTTTGTAAAAGATGGTGTAACGGTGGGTATCGGCACCGGAGAGCAGGACAGGGTCGGAGTCGCTGAGATAGCCGTTTACAAGGCATATACAAAATATGCAGACGCCCTGTCTTTCAGGCGATTAGGCTTATCTTACAAAGACCTGGAGCTTGAGGTCAAAAGGGGGCGGAAGGATCGCTTCGTGCTGGATGAGATAGATAACAAGACGAAAGAGGACAAGGGAGGACTTATCGGATCTGTGATGGTTTCGGACGCTTTTTTCCCTTTCAGAGACGGGGTGGATGTGGGCATCTGTCAGGGCATAGCCGCTATTGTCCAGCCTGGAGGCTCACTGAGAGACTTTGAGGTGATAGATGCCTGCAACGAGGCGGTGCCTCAGGTGGCCATGGTCTTTACGGGCCAGAGGGCCTTCAAGCATTAGAGAAGAGATCTCATAAGACCGGATCAGGTGAACAGGGCCATCTGGGAGGGCCTTCTCGTCCTTGGCCTCTTGCCTTTATCTTCAATCGGTTTCATAAGCTTTGATGGTATTTGAGACAAAAACCGTGATGGGTTTCCTTCAGAGGATATTCCCAGAAGGCTCCGGTGAGATGCCCAGGATAAAGTGAGCCTCACGCGTGCCCTTGTAACCGCCACGTAGAAGAGCCGCCTTTCTTCCTCTTCGTCCTTTTCCTTGAAGATGGTGCAGGGCATCAGGCCTTCCTCGCATCCTATAAGAAACACAATCGGCCACTCAAGGCCTTTTGCCGCATGTATGGACATCAATGCAACCCTGTCTCCCTTGAAATGCACCAGATCCAGACCCCTTTCAAGCGCCAGGATGTCCAGGAGTTCAGTCAGGTCTCCCTGGGCGTCTCGCGCCAAGTGCTTCAGGGCGCTGAGCGCCTCCACCTCTCCTTGCCCTGAGATCTTGAGGCCGTGGATGGCGAGCGCTTCATCCAAGAGTCCATCCAGCCCTGATATTTCCTCCGGCATTTGATCCTGATGCCTCGCGGATGCATGGTATTTCCGGCATGCATCCTCGTAGTTTTTTCTGTACAGTGGCTTGTCTCCATACCGCATGCAGAAGAGAAAGGCTGACAGGAAATCAACTGGATATCGCGCCAAAACCGGTTTTTCTGCAATGCGCGAAAATGGTATGGATGCCCTGTCAAGGGCTTCCTCAATGGCGTCTCCCATCGCATTCAACCTGTAGAGAACTGCGATATCCCCGAACCCGTAATAGGCATCTCCACCTTCGCCGGACACCCTGCCTGCGTCCAGGGAGAAATGCGATATTCCTCCCATAAGATCTTCAATCCGCTTAGCAACCATCTCCGCCTCCTCGAAGGCGCTGCCGCAGGCAGCCATGGCTATGGGCGCGTCTTCGGAAATACTGCTGATAAGGGGTGCCTTTTTCCCCATAAGCGACGCTGCTGCCTTGAGGATGGTCTCGGAGGAGCGGTAGTTCGTAGTGAGGGTTATGGCCTTTGCGCCAGGGAAGCGGTTAAGAAACTCGATGAAGCCGGCCGGTTCGGCGCCTCTGAATCCATAGATGGCCTGATCAGGATCACCTATGGCAAAGACGGCGGCGGACAACCTCCGCGAAAGCCTTTCAACGATCTCAGCCTGAGCAGGATTTGTATCCTGGTATTCGTCAACCATGATCCAGCGATATGAGATATGGAGTCTTTGCAGGAGATCCTCGGACCCTTGAAGGAGCCTTAGCGCGTCAAGCTCAAGATCATCATAGTCAAGCAGATTTCTTTCCTTCAGGGCCATCCGGTATTCCCTGTACGGCTCAAGAAAGGCCATGCTCGATGACCTTGACGGCAATGAAAGCGCCTCCGCCCTTTTCAGATCCCCGGCGGCCCTCAGAAAATTCTGAATAGAGACTGCTCGTCTGCCGCATTTAATAAGGCAGTCTCTGGCTATCTTCTGAGCCTCCCATTCCGGGCAAAGGGACAGAGGGGAAGAAGGGCCAGAGTGAGCGGAAGTGAAGGGTAAATCTGGAGAGTTCAATGCCTCATGCATTCTTAATAGATCAAGACAAAAGCCGTGGAAGGTGCCGGTGAAGGGTAAAAAAGCCTCCCCTTTGTAAAGTCCGCAGGATGTGAGAAGACTTGATATCCTTTGCCTCATCTCCTTTGATGCCTTGCGGGTGAATGTGAGGGCGAGTATTTCAGAAGGGCTCGCCCTTCCGCTGCCCAAAAGGTATGCTATACGGTGGATTAGGGTAAGGGTCTTGCCTGTTCCAGGGCCTGCGATGATAAGGGCATGGCCCTCTTTATAGGTAACGGCGTTTTTTTGCTCAGGGTTCAGGGGGTCCAGTATGGGATCCCTGTGGTCACTGCCTGATGTCACTGCCGGATCATGCGTTCTGCTGGGTGCCCTGTCTGATATCCTTCCTCTTTGTCCGGCCGGTTCAGCGGGTGCCGGATCAAAAATAAACAGGGCTTCCTGACCTTTAATGGATTCAATCTCCCCATCCTTAAAAAGTCTGATTTTCCCATATTCTCCGTCGTAGCCTTCATCCTTTATGACCTGCGTGCGGCGCATCCTGGAGATGGCCTCCGCCAGGAGAGAGCCTCCTTTGGAGCAAATTGATTCAATCGGATGGGTAAGGAGTATGTCCAGCTCAGGGCCCATTTCAGCGATAAGTCTTTCATATTGATCCGCCACCTTTCTTGTGCCCTCGCCGCAGTTCATTATTTCAGAGAGTATCTCCGCAAGCGGTATAACGCTGAAAAACGGCTTCTGAAGCAGCGGGCGCTCTCTGTTAGCCAGTCTCATGACACGGTTGAGGACCCCGACGGTCAGGGGCCGCCCGCACACGGGGCATCTCTCATTCAGGGCCTCTGTCTGCGCGGGGGCATATCTTATGTTGCAGTTTCGGTGTCCATCCAGATGGTATTTCCCCTCCTCAGGGAAAAACTCAACTGTGCCATTGAGTCCCTCTCCGGTAGTAAGGGCGGTCCTTACTGTCTCGTAGTCTAGGGATGTATCAAAGATAGTGGCCTCGCGTCCCAGTTTGGGTGCAGAGTGTGCGTCTGAATTGGATATGAGATTAAGGTGATCCAGCCCGGAAAGGAGGCGGTTCATGAGAGGGTCAGATGACAGGCCGGTTTCAAATGCCCTTATGTGAGAGGTAAGGTCGCCGAAGCACTCTTCCAGGGTGTCGAATCCTGATTTGGAACCAAAAATGGAAAACCAGGGGGTCCAGATATGAGCCGGTATCAAGAGAGAGGCCCGATCGCTTTCAAGCATAATTTCAAGGAGATTGTGTGAATCGAGTCCCAATATGGGCCTTCCGTCCGATCCGAGGTTTCCTATCTTTGCCAGGCGGCGGTTGAATCTCTCAAGGGATTCAAAGGATGGCATGAGCAGGAGATGATGCACCTTTCTTGTCTTTCCATCCTTTTTATAAATGCAGCTTATCTCTCCTGAGAGGATGAACCTTGTCTGAACCTGGCAGGATTCAGGAACTGCTGAGGATAGGCTGTTACTGATGGTTGAAGATAGACGATATAACCCGGGCTCAGCTTCAATGAGCTTTCCCTTCAGCTCTTCCAGCCAGGCAGGGTGAGTGAAATCCCCGGTACCCAAAAGGGTCAGGCCCTTTTTCCGCGCCCAGATGAAGAGATTTTCCGCACAAAGGCCCTTTGATGTCGCCCTGGAATAACGGGAATGGATGTGAAGATCTGCCAGAAATTTCATAGCCCGATGAAAACAGTATATGAGTCCTCTGTCAATCATTAATGGCGTCAAAAACATGAGCCACAGGTTCCTAAATTACATACAATAGGAACTGAAAGTTCCTGATAGCAATATTATATTTGTTATTAAATAGTTATGTCTCAAAAAGCTCCTCAACCTCAAGGGCTTTCGATACAGTGAAAAGTAATAGGAACTTTTAGTTCCGATTAGTTTCAAGATGCCGGCTACTGATGCGAACAGGACAAAAGGCCAGGTTTTTGGCATGATGAATGCTTGTAATAACATCTGATGGAGCCTGAGGGCTCCATGTATTGAAAGGTAAGGCGACATGCCTGGAACAAGGAAGAAAAAGGACTCCGCCATAAGACTCACAGGCATAATAGTGCCGGTCAAATGGGACAAAAAGGGCAGACCTGTGAGGATTGCCATCTCCACGACAGAGGAGGAGGAGTATCTGATAAGAGCCGACAAAAAGGGTTCGGAGCTTTATCCGCTTATGCGCAGGCATGTGGAGGTTAGCGGCTTTGTCAGAGAGACAGAAAGCGGCAGGGCCATAGCTATAGAGGAATATGTGGTGAGGGACGGATGAGCCGCCTTTCGCTCCATGGTATATTGCATGATTAGAAAAAATTATTGTTTCTTGATTGAAGAGAAAGTGTTAATAAGTTTTCCCTTGGTGCCCGGTCGGCGGGTTGTGAGCCGATCAGAAGTTTTAATATTAACCCATAAAAAATGAAGGAGGAATAGAGCCGACAATGGAAACCGATATGCTTGCCTCAGAAGAAACCAAGCCCCCAAGTACAGGCACACCCTGGTCACGTGATGCTTTGCCTGGAGAATTTGTATGCCCGCGGCAGAGCTCATGTCTCTCAAAGAAAAAAAATGTTATCCCAATAAGAAAAGTTGACCTTCACCCGGTCTTCCGGGTGAGTGCAAGGAGTAATGCCTTCAGGAAGAAGTTTTTCCCTGAAGCGACCCTTGCCAACTGGAATGACTGGCAGTGGCAATTGCGTCGCCGCATATTAAGCCGAACAATGGCTTCAACCATGTTGCAACTCAGCAGGGACGAGGAGGAGGCTATAGGCAAATTCGGTGCGCAACTTCCCATGGCTACTACTCCATATTACGCCAGCCTTCTGGACAGGACCGACCCGCTCCAACCGCTGCGGCGCGCTGTTATACCTGTCAGGGCCGAGTTTGACGTTTCGGAAGGGGAATCAGCCGATCCCCTTGGTGAGGAACATGACAGCCCGGTACCAGGAATTGTTCACAGGTATCCGGACAGGGTGCTATTCCTTGTGACGGACTTTTGCTCAAGCTACTGCCGTTACTGCACAAGGTCGAGGATGGTAGGTGATGGGAAAAGCGCAAACATAAATCCTGCTCAGTGGGAAAGGGCGATTGCCTATATAGAATCTAATTCTCAGGTGCGGGACGTACTGATTTCAGGCGGTGATCCCCTGACCCTCTCCAACGAGCGGCTGGAATGGCTATTGTCGCGGCTCCGAAAGATCCGCCACGTGGAGTTTCTGAGGATTGGGACCAAGGTCCCTGTAGTTCTTCCGCAGAGGATAACCCCGGGGCTTGTAAGGATGCTGAAGCGGTATCATCCGCTATGGGTGAGCATTCACTTCACCCATCCGGATGAGATAACGCCTGAGACATCGCAGGCGTGCGAGAGGCTTGCAGACGCAGGGATACCGCTGGGTAGCCAGACGGTGCTTTTGTCCGGTATAAACGACCGGGTTGATACCATGAAGCGTCTTGTACATGGGCTTCTCAAAGTAAGGGTTAAGCCCTACTACCTCTACCAGTGCGATCCCATAGTGGGCTCATCACACTTCAGGACGCCTGTGTCAAAGGGGCTTGAAATAATAAGGGGACTGAGGGGTTATACATCAGGATATGCCGTGCCGACTTACGTGATTGACGCCCCCGGGGGAGGGGGAAAGATTCCCCTTATCCCTGACAGCATCCTCGGTAGAGAAGGCAATGATTTGATACTTGGGAATTATCAGGGAAGGACATTTCGTTATCCTGACGTGGGGGCCGTAATGTCGGATCAAACCAGGGGAATAGTCTCAAGGGGGGAGCATGAATGTAGGTATTACCTATGACCTTCGTGATGACTACCTGGCCATGGGGCTCAGCGAAGTGGATACGGCGGAGTTTGACCGGGCCGATACGGTAGATGCCCTTGAGGGAGCTCTGAGGGATCTGGGCTTTCATACGGAGCGCATAGGAAATATCTATGCGCTTATAGGCCTGTTGGCCCAAGGCCGAAAATGGGATATGGTATTCAATATAGCGGAGGGACTTCGAGGTTACGGCAGGGAAGCCCAGGTCCCTTGCCTGCTTGATGCCTACGCAATACCCTATACCTTTTCGGATCCTCTTGTGCTCTCTCTTACGCTTCATAAGGAGATGACAAAACGGGTGGTGAGGGATCTAGGTGTCCCCACCCCCGATTTTGCGGTCATAACGAACCACGATGATATTGCTAAATGCAGCCTCTCCTTCCCCTTGTTCGCCAAACCACTGGCCGAGGGGACAGGGAAAGGTATCACAGCCCGGTCCAGGATAGGAAACCGAGAGGAACTATCCAGCGTATGCTCCGAGCTCCTTGCCGGGTTCAACCAGCCGGTGCTTGTTGAAAGGTTTCTACCCGGCCGGGAATTTACAGCAGGAATAATCGGGACGGGCAAAGATGCAAGGGTTGTAGCCGTTATGGAGGTAATCCTCAAGGAAAATGCTGATGCTGAGGTCTATTCCTACCGAAATAAGGAAGATTGCGAAGAACTTGTAACCTATTGTCTGGCCGGCGACGAAATGGGTGTAAAGGCAGGCCGGGTGGCATTAGAGGCATGGAGAGGATTGGGATGCAGGGATGCAGGCCGCGTTGATCTACGGGCGGATGAAGAGGGCATTCCAAATTTCATGGAGGTCAATCCGCTTGCAGGGCTTCATCCGGAGCACTCCGATCTTCCCATCCTGTGCAAGCTCGCAGGGATGGGCTATCTCGAACTCATATCTCAAATAATGAGTTCGGCGAAAAGCAGACTGGATTCACAAGCAAGGTGATTTCCCGTAAAAAGGTAATAATCCTTTATGATGCTGCGGCCGGGGAGGCCTTGTCCGCTGACCAGGGAGATACGCTTCGGCAGGCAAAGGCGGTTAAAGAGGGTCTCAAGAGCCTCGGATATCTCTGTGAGGAGATGTCCGTCAGTGCGGACATAGAAAGGCTCTTCGAGGTCGTTTCCGGCAAGAAGCCTTCTCTTGTTTTTAATCTGGTTGAATCCATAAATTCAAGAGGGAGGTTTATCTCTTTTGCCCCCCTTGTTTTGGAGTCCATGGGAGTGCCTTATACGGGATGTCCCGCGGATGCCGTTTATTTGACGTCAAACAAGATCCTGGCAAAAAGGATACTTCGCTGGAACCGGATCGCAACCCCTGAGTGGTTTACACTGGATGACCTTGAACAGGGGATTCGGCCTGAGAATAGATGCCGTTTAATTCTCAAGTCAGTGTGGGAGCACGCGTCCGTGGGACTTGATGAGGACTCCATAGTGGAAGGGATTGATCCCTATGCTGTGGCAGTTGAACTCAAGTCTCGCAAAGACGCCCTCGGTGGCGATGGTTTCGCAGAAAAATTTATAGAGGGAAGGGAATTTAATCTCTCCATCATCGCGTCAGCCTCAGGCCCGAGGGTTCTTCCTCCGGCAGAGATCATCTTCAGAAATTACCCTGACACAAAGCCAAGGGTGGTGGGTTACCGCGCTAAGTGGGACGCGGGATCGTTTGAATATTCAAATACCCCCAGATCCTTTCGTTTTTCCCCTGATGACGGACCCCTGATCAAGAGGCTCAGGTCAATGGCCATAAGATGCTGGCGGATATTCGGATTGCGCGGTTATGCCAGGGTTGACTTCAGGGTGGACGGCGATATGAAACCATGGATCCTTGAGATAAACACCAATCCCTGTCTTTCTCCGGACGCGGGCTTCATGGCTGCGGCAGGAGAGGCGGGGCTTGATATGAAGTCCATAGTTGAGTCAATAATAGCTGATATTCGTTAAAAGGCACTAATAAACCGAGCCGTTACTTCACGTTTGGGACAAGACTCCTCACCTCCAGCTCCACTGTTATCCTTTCCTTTGATCCCTGGGCTATCATGATTGAGGCAGGGTTCAGTACCGGCTTTACTGTTATCTTTCCAGACTTAGTCACATTTTCAAGGGAAACCTTCTCAGTGTAAATCGTCACAATGTTTTCAAGCAGTTTGCTTCCACCCACTATCTGAATTCTCTCAGGATCAAGACGGGCATTTACGAGCAGAAGGTTTTCAGGCATCTTTCCGACCCAATCAACCTGCACCGGCAATTCCTTCTTGACCGGGCTATCCATGGTTACATCCAGATTGGGGGGATCAACCTTCTTAAGAAGCACTCCCGGAGGCAGAGAGATATTTTCCTGCGTGATCGAAAAGGTATTGTGGCCGATTACCGCCTTTCCAAGATCTATTCGCACCCGCACCTGATCAGGCTTTATTGACTTGATGAGTGTGCCTGAGCCGCTCAGGTTCAGCCTTACTGCATTAATTGTTGTGTCAATTATCTCAAGATTCTGATCCCTGTTCATGTATTCCACAGGTATATCCAGGCTCACAAGTGTGTCAAGACCCCTGGTAAAGCTGAACCACACTCCTCCTATGAAAAGAAGTGATACCGCTGCCGCGGTTCCCAATTCGAAGATTCTCCTTCTTAGGAAGGCATTCTGTCTTGACACGATGCCCAGATGATTCTCAAGTTCCTCGGAAAGCTCTTCCCTGTTCTTTACAACCGTTATGCGCTGTCCTTTTGCAAGGGCTACATTTCCCCTTTCTTCCGAAACCACTATAACAAGGGCATCTGTGGCTTCTGCCAGACCTGCCGCAGCCCTGTGCCGGGTTCCGTAATAAGAGGGAAGGTCGTTTCTGTGAGAAAGAGGAAGTATGGCACCGACCTCCGAGACCCTGTCACCTGAGATAATGGCTGCTCCGTCGTGGACGGGATTGTCTCTCCAGAATATGCTCATGAGCATTTCTTTGCTCACCTTGCCGTTCCATTGGATACCGCTGTGGACCATCTCGCCCAGGTCTTCCTTGCCTGGGAACACCAGCAGCCCACCCGTATGGGATCTGGCAAGATCAAAGGCGCTGTCGGAAATGATTGACACCGGCGCGCTGACGGAAGTAATCGGCAGTCCCCAGACTATATTCTTGAGATTCTTGGCCTGGAGCACGGAGCGTATCTCGTTACGGAACACAACTATGATAATCAATGCGGCAAAGGCTGTTATGCCTTGAATGGCCCAACTCGTCACTACCAGGCCCAGAGATGTTGAGATTCTTTGAAAAAACCAGAGAAAGCCTATGGCTACAAGAACCCTCAGGACATTTGTCCCGCGGAAGAGTACGTAAAACCTGAAAAGGATATAGCTGTTTATCAGGATATCTATTACATCCTGCCACCGCATGGCGGAAAAAAAACTTGCTAATGAAGCTATCATATCTCAGTCAGTTATGCTGAAGCGCAAGACCCTCAGGAGTCTCCCGTCTTCGGTTGTGATCTCCACGCGCCAAGGCCCCTTGTCAGCCTCCCTGAGCTGGATGTAACTGTAAGTGTTCCAGCGGGGAGGCATCAGCACAAGCCTTGTCTTGGTGCTTAGTCTGTCTCTGTAATACCAGTTGTGATATATGAATGTCCTCTGTGGAACCGGATCAAAGGCGCTGTAGCAGATCACACGGCCAAGGCTTACGGAAAAGGCTATCGCCTGGTTCTGGAGCGCCCCTTCTCTTATGCCCTCTCCCATGGCGGCTTCAGAAAGGGTGAGTTCCCGTCCTGTCCCTTCGGCTGCCTCCAGAGACTCCGGAGCAAAGTTCGTTATTGAAGATAAAGCGCTAGCGACGATAAAGAGGAAGCCGATTATCCAATGAAACATAATAGTTGGCCTGCAACGAATAACTTTAGTTGAATGATATTATCAATTATAACATTATAAAATTATCTCTTGGAAGAGAAGAAGTTTTTTCTTGCTGCTTACTGATCGTTTTTGGAAAATGCAATAAAGATGCCTGAGGAGGTTATTGTGCCGGGATTCAGGGTTTTCATGAGCAACAGAATGGAAAGGCTTGCAGACGCGCTCGCCGATGAGCTGAGGGCGCCCCTTTCCTCGCCTTTTGATCATGAGATCATTGTTGTTCAGAGCCGGGGTATGGAGAAGTGGCTTGCCTTGGAACTGGCAAACCGCGCCGGGATCTTCGCCAACTTCCGGTTTCCATTTCCCAGGGGCGTTGTCAGCGCCCTGGTTGAGGCGGCCATACCTGACGTCTCAAGGGAAGGCCCCTATGAGCCGGGACTGATGACCTGGAGAATAATGAAGATCCTGCCGGGTTTCCTTGACGCCCCCGCCTTCGAGTCACTGCGAAAATATCTTCACGGGGAATGCGCATCTCTGCGCCTCTATCAGCTTTCCCGGAGGATCAGCTCGGTATTCGACCAGTATCTGGTTTTCAGGCCTGAGATGGTTCTTTCCTGGGATCAGGGAAAAGACAGCCAATGGCAGGCCGTTTTATGGCGGGAACTGGTTAGAGACATTGGGGGTAAGCCTCACATGGCCTCTTTGGGTAAGGACTTTATTGATGCCATGACAGATAATCGTCCATGCAATTTTCCTGAAAGGATATCCGTTTTCGGCATCAGCACCCTGCCGCCCGTTTATCTTAATATACTATATGCCGCTTCCGCCAAGACTCGGTTAAACCTCTTCCTCATGGCTCCATGCCGCGAATATTGGGGAGATATTGTATCGCGCAGAGAGGCTGCCGAAATTGTGAGCAGGGCCTCTCTAAAGGGAGACGGCAGGGCCGATCTTCACATTGGTGAGGGAAACAGCGTCCTGGCGTCAACGGGCGCAGCGGGAAGAGAGTTTATTGACGCACTGATGGAGCTTCCATCCCTGGAAGAAAACGAGGTATTTGAGGAACCGGCGGGCGAAAGCATGCTCTGCCGCCTGCAATCGGATATCTTGAATCTGGAGGAGGCCGGGGAAGCAATGTCGGGAAAGAGAAAGGTTCCCGGAAGCGATCTTTCCATACAGATCCATTCCTGTCACAGTCCTATGCGTGAGATGGAGGTCTTGCAGGATATCCTGATTGATATGTTTGAAAAAGACCCGGGGCTTATGCCCGGAGACGTTCTCGTAATGACGCAGGATATTGAGACATGCGCGCCATTTATTCATGCCGTGTTTGATCTGCCTGAAGGAGACCCGAGGAAGATACCCTACAGGGTCGCGGACAGAAGTTCCGCCGATGATCAGTTGGCGCTGGATACCTTTATGATGATACTGGACCTTCCGGCGGAACGTTTCGGGGTGTCGAGGGTAATGGAGATAATTAGGTCTCCGATGGTAGCCCGTAAATTCCAATGGGATGAGAAAGGACTCCAGATCATAGAGGACCTGGTCAGGGGTTCCGGTATAAGATGGGGCCTGGACGGGGCTGGAAAAGAGGCCATGGGCCTGCCTCGCAGGCGGGAGAATACATGGGAGGCAGGGCTGGACAGACTTCTTCTGGGTTTTGCGATGCCGGGCTTCAACGAGAGGATCTTCAAGGGTGTCGTCCCTTATGATCACATTGAGGGAAAGGATTCTGAGATCCTTGGCAATCTCATGTATTTCGTTGAAAAACTGCGCTTCCTTGAAAAGGATTTCGGGGCTTCCCACACTCCCGGGGAGTGGTCCGCGATTCTGACCGGGGTCCTGGAGGTATTTTTCGAGGATGGAGGCGGAGAGTCCCTCAGAAAGCTGCAAGAAGGTATCTCCGGCCTTTCATCACTGGAGGAGGACTCAGGCTTTCAAGACCCACTGGAACTTTCGGTTGTAAAGGAGCATCTCGGATATCTCCTTGAGGGGGAAGGTCTCGGAAGGGGATTTCTCGACAGCGGCATGACCTTCTGCGCCATGGTGCCTATGCGAAGCATCCCCAGACGGATAATATGCCTTGCCGGTCTTAACAGCGAAAGTTTTCCGGGGCGTTCCTCCACGGCGGATTTTGATCTTATTGCCTCAAGCCCGAAGAGATGCGACCGTTCGCGGCGAAAAGACGACAGATACCTGTTTCTGGAGGCGCTGCTTTCAGCAAGGGATACCCTCTGCATCACCTATGTGGGGCAGGACATAAAGGACAACAGCACAATTCCACCATCTGTCCTGGTGAGTGATCTTATGGATTATCTGGAGAGATCCTTTGCGCCGGATGGAGGGGGGGGAATCCTGGATCAAGCGGTGACTCATCACAGGCTGCAGGCCTTCAGCCCGGCCTATTTTGAAGGGGGGCGTCTTTTCAGTTATTCAAAGGCCAATTTCGACGCGGCCAGGGCCCTGTGCAATCAATCCGCCGGTGAAGCCCCTTTCATCTCAAGTCCTCTTCCATATCAGGAGGAAACCTTAGGCTCAGTCGGTATCCAATCCTTCTGTTCCTTTTTTGCTAACCCTTCTAAGTTTATGCTTAAAAGGAGACTCGGGATACATCTCGAAGGGGTTGAGGCGGCGCTTGAAGATGAGGAGCTCTTTGAACTGACCGGGCTTGAAAGATACAGAATAGCTCAGGAGTTGCTTGAAAAAAGGATGGATCGTAAAGAACTTGAGTATGTGTATCCCATCAAGAAGGCGGCCGGTGAGCTTCCTGACGGCAACATGGGAAGGCTCGACTATTATGCGATCGCAGGGAGATCGCAAGACCTGGCCGATTCCGTTGAAGATCTTATCAAGCAGGAAAAGAAGATGTCTTTAACCCTTGATCTGAAGGTTTCAGACATAATTCTATCCGGTACGGTAAAGGGCGTTTACGGAGCAAGACTTATCAGATGCCGGAATGCGGCCATCGGGGGTAAAGATAGAATCAGGATTTGGATAGAGCTTCTTTTTCTTTGCTGCGCTGATCCTGAAAACAGGCCGCTTGCGGGAGTTCTGGCGGGATGGGGCAAAAAACCTGAGCTCATTGAGATCAAGGCCCCTGAGATGGCCCGGGATCTGCTCTGGGAGTTGATGGATATATATAAGGAAGGAGTAAAGATGCCTCTGAAGTTTTTTCCCGAGGCCTCATGGCGATATGCGCTTGATGTTTCTTCAAGGGGAGTTCCTCCCGAAAAGGCGCTCTCCAGGGCCGTGGCGGCGTGGGGAAATGACTACGCCAAGTCGAGCGAAAAGGATGATCCCTACGTAAGGCTGTGTTTCGGTACAGACAGTCCCCTTGACGAGACGTTCCAGAGGATGTCTATGAAGATCTTCGCCCCTGTCATCTCCGCGGAAGCCGGCATATAGGGTTTAGGATTCATGCGCCAATTCGACATTCTTGAAAGCCCTCTCAAGGGGACGCATCTGATAGAGGCCAGCGCAGGCACAGGAAAGACCTACGCGATTGCAGGGCTTTTTCTCAGACTCATCCTTGAAAGGAGGCTTTCCCCCGGCGATATTCTGGTTGTCACATTCACAAACGCGGCAACCGCGGAACTCAGGGAAAGGATCCGCAGTAAGATAAGGAATTGTCTTCTTCATCTGGCCGGCAGTAAGACATCCGATAAGGTAATAGAAGCGTTGCTCAATGATGTTGATAAAAGAGAAGAGGCCTCCATGAGGCTTAGAAGCGCCTTGCAGGGCTTTGATGAAGCCTCCATCCACACAATACACGGATTCTGCGGGCGAATGCTCCGGGAAAACCCATTTGAGAGCGGAAGCCTCTTTGATACGAAGCTAGTGACGGATCAAGATGAACTCGTAATGGAAGTAATCAGGGATTTCTGGCGTATCCATCTATCCGAGGAATCCCTTCTTTTCCTGGCCTATGCCCGCGACAGGATCGGTATCGAAGGGTTAGGCTCATTCTACGGATCATTTTGCAGGCTTCCGGTGGATCAAATCATTCCCCTGTGCGACAAGACTGATACTGGAGATCTTGAGAAGCGATTTATCGGCGCCTTTACGCAGGCGGCGTCTCTATGGAGAGATTCCCGGGATGATGTGGCAGCTATACTTTCCGGCTTTGCGGGCCTCAACAGGAGGAGTTATCCCCCGGACAAAATGGAAGAATGGGTCAGGGAGATGGAGAGATTCTTGAGCAGAGAGCTTCTCGATCCGCGGCTTTTCCCGGAAGCGGTGAAATTCAGCCAGGAATATATCATGGCATCAACCAGGAAGGGTTTTTCACCTCCTGATCATATTTTCTTCAAAGCCTGGCAGGATCTTATGGATCTGAAGGTGATCCTGGAAAAGGCCTTTGAAGATCGCATCATGGCATTGCAGAGGCTTTTTTTTGAATATGCCGGATCAGAGCTCAAGAAAAGGAAGACATCAAGGAACATAGCTTACTTCGATGATCTCCTGACTGGTCTTCACAACGCGCTCCACAGCGATGTGGGGCAGAGACTTGCAACGGCCATAGCAGGGCGTTACAAGGCGGCTCTCATAGATGAGTTTCAAGACACTGATCCCATACAGTATGAGATATTCAGAAAGGTCTTTTCAGGGGATGAAAAGGCGCTTTTTTTGATAGGAGATCCCAAGCAGGCGATCTACGGCTTCCGCGGGGCGGATATCTTCACCTATATGAAGGCGTCTCGCGACATTGCCGAAAAAAGCACCCTCATCGAAAACTGGCGCTCCCGGCCGTCTCTTATAGGGGCGGTGAACGCAGTATTCGGTGCATGTGCAAGGCCTTTTATATTTGATGAGATACCGTTTGAAAGAGCTAAGGCCGCAAAGGATAAGAAACACGATGAACTTCTGATTGACGGGACCAAGACTGAACCTTTTATTATTTGGTATCCGGATAAGGAGGTTGGAGGCAGGGGTGGGGATTCCCTTAACAAGACGGACGCAGTAAGACTAGTCGCCCGGGCGGTCTCCTCTGAGATAGCGGGGCTGATTATGCTTGGCAGGCAAGGCAGGGCCCTTATAGGCGATCGCCCTCTGGTAGAGGGTGATATGGCGGTACTTGTAAGAAAGAACTCCGAGGCGGATCTTATAAAAGATTCTCTTTCACGGCTCGGGGTCCCCGCCGTTTTGAATCAGATGGGGAGCGTCTTTGAAACCGAAGAGGCCTCCGAGATGCAAAGGCTCCTTAACGCGGCAGCAAAACCAGGCCATGCCGGAACCCTTAAGGCCGCTCTTGCAACAAGGATGCTGGGATTTAAGGGAGAAAATTTGGATGAGCCTGATGAGTCAGGCAATTTCATGGATGAGTGGATATCAGCTTTCAGGCGCTACGGAGAACTGTGGCTTTCCCGGGGGTTCGCGTCAATGTTCAGAGACGTTATGACTGAGAACCGCATCCTTGAAAGACTTGCGGCTATGCCTGATGGAGAGCGGCGCGCCACGAACATGCTGCACCTTGCGGAACTCCTTCACAAGGCATCCCTGGAGCAGGGAAGGGGCATGAGAGGACTTCTTCGCTGGCTCGCTGACAAGAGAGGATCACGCTTTGCGGGAAGCGACGAATATCAGCTCCGGCTGGAAAGCGATGAGAGAGCGGTCAAGATAGTTACCGTGCACAGGAGCAAGGGATTACAATATCCGGTGGTATTCTGCCCATTTATGTGGGCCGGGACGGCACATTCAGGGAAAAAGGGTCCCCATGCGCTCTTCCACAATGAGAAAGGCAGCCTTGTGCTGGACATAGGTTCCAGCGATATAGAAGAAGACACTCGTCTTGCCCAAAAGGAGGCCCTTGCTGAAGAGCTGAGAATCCTTTATGTCGCGCTTACAAGGGCGTGCAACCGATGCTATCTAATCTGGACCTCAAGCGGCGGGAAAGATCAATCCGCCCTTGATTTCCTCATCGGCGGATCAAAGGGTTCAGAAGATATCAGCGCAGAGGATTCTCTGCCATCACGTCTTGAGATCCTTGCCGGATCAGCCGTAGGGGCAATAAAGGTGGAGGCCCTTCCGGAAAGGGTATCTTCTCCAATCGGACGCTTTAAAAAGCATCCCCATCTTTCATGCCGATCGTTTAGCGGTCTTTCTAATGATTATCCAAGGATTGCAAGTTTTACATCTCTGACCGGATATGCATCCGGCTCCGATCCGCGCTACCGCGCATCTGAACAAGGCTCTTCGGAGCGGAATCATTTGTACAGCCCTGTGGAGATATCCGATAACGGGAAGGGTGGTCTTCCGGAGCCTTTTGAGAGTGACCGGCTGGAGGCCGCCGTGTTTTCAGGCTTATCTTTGGGGGAAGCCGAGGCCAGGTATTCCCTGCCTGATACCGCGGGCGTGTCTCAAAAGCAAACAGATTTGGAACGCTTTCCACGCGGGGAAAAGGCCGGGGTTTTGATACATGATATATTTGAGCATATAGATTTTGCGCCGGATACGAGGGAAAGCAGACGGCTTCTGGTGCGAAAGAAGCTCCTGTCGGGCGGTTTTCATCCATCATGGGAAGAGGCTTTATGCGATCTGGTTGAAAAGACCCTGGAGTTTCCACTCCAGGCCTATGATAATGAGATCAGGCTTTCTTCCATCACTGGAAAGGATAGAGTCAGCGAGATGGAGTTTTATTTCCCCCTGGCTGCCATATCCTCCCATAGTATCGCCGGGATTATAGCCCCTTTTGCCGGGCACCGGCAGGGGGGCTCAGAGGAGGGAAAGAAAACCCTCTGGCGCGTCCCTGAGAATCTGCCGGAGAGACTGGCTGATTTAGGATTCATTAATGTGAGAGGCTTTATGAGAGGGGCCATGGACCTTGTTTTCAGATTCGGCGATAGATTCTACCTCCTTGACTGGAAGAGCAACTACCTCGGAGACGTCCCTCTCTCATACGGTCAGGATGCCCTTGAAGAGGCAATGATCAGGCACCTCTATCATTTCCAATACCTTATATATCTTGCCGCCCTGCACGGTTTTCTGCGGTCAAGGATTCCCGGCTATGACTACGAGAGAAATTTCGGGTGCGTATTTTATGTATTTTTGAGGGGCATTGCCTCCGGGGTGGGTTGCGGCGTTTATCGCGCGAGGCCTCCCATTGAACTTCTGGATCGGCTATGTGCTCTGATGATGAAACCGAAATGATGCCCGAGCAGTATTTTTCTTCACTGGATCTTGGGTTTGCGAGGTTCATGGAGGGACTTAGCGGTTCAGCCTCAAGGGAGCTCTACGCGGCCGCCGCGCTGGTGAGCCGCTTTACAAGGCATGGGCACGTATGCGTTGATCTTGAGGAATTGGCGGGACAGAGCGCCCCTGAAAAAGGAGCGAACTACCCTCACTCTGAAGACTGGTCAAGGATGCTCCTTGAATGTTCCGTAGTCGGCGCTCCAGGTGACTATAAGCCCTTGATACTTGATGAAGCAAGAAGGCTCTATCTTTACAGGTACTGGGACTATGAAAGAAAGCTCGCCGAAGAACTCCTGGCGAGGGCCGCAAAGTCGAGTCAAGACCCACCATCCGATCTGGGACGGAGGTTAAATGAGGTATTCCCGAGGCCGGACGGGGGGCCGACCGACCTGCAGAAGGTGGCCGCCTATAGCGCTCTTACCCGTGGACTTTGCGTCATATCCGGAGGCCCGGGGACAGGAAAGACCTACACCGTGGCTGGAATACTTGCTCTGGCCCTGGAGCTTTTCCAGGAAAGGGCGCTGAGAATCAAACTGGCCGCTCCTACCGGCAAGGCTGCCGCGAGACTTCAGGAATCCATTTCAAAGGTCTTGAAAGGGGGCACTGAATACAGTGGCACCGGCAGGTTCCCCGACCGTGTGCTTAGCGCTGTGCCAACGCAGGCTTCCACCATCCACAGACTGCTTGGAACCGTTGAAGGCTCGCCTTACTTTATCTACAATAGTGAAAATATGCTCCCTGTGGATCTTCTTGTGATAGATGAGGCATCAATGGTAGATATTGCCTTGATGTCAAAGCTCTTGCAGGCCCTTCCGCGCCAGGCAGTGCTGATTATTCTGGGCGACAGGAATCAGCTTGCATCTGTTGAGGCGGGAGCGGTGCTTGGCGATATATGTTATGGCATTGAAAGGCTTGGTCTTTCCGCTAACTTGATAGAATCTTATAAGATGGTTACAGGTGAGAGATTTGAAGAACCTGCCATAATTAAGCCCTGTTACAGGTATTCATCCGGCGGCGAAGGCGATGGCGCGTCTGATCGGGCCGCCTCCCTGCGGGACTCCATGCTGGAGCTTCGACGAAACTATCGGTTCGGGACGCAGAGCGCCATAGGCATAGTGAGCAGCGCCGTGAGGGAAGGCCGAGCCGATGATGTCATGGGTCTTTTAGAAGACGGGGGTGACGGGTCAGCCAAATGGAAGCCTCTGCCAGGAAAAGGAGATCTTGAGGATGCCCTCAAAGCGGCCGTACTGGGGCCCTGGACTGGTTATCTTGAAGGCAAAGATCCCGCTGAGATGCTATCGAGATTTGATGAGTTAAGGATTCTCTGCGCTGTGAGAAAAGGCCCTTACGGGGTTGAGAGGATAAACGCCCTGGTCGAGGAGATCCTGAGAGACCAAAAGCGCATAGACCGGCGCGGTATCTGGTATAGAGGGAGACCCGTAATAATAACCGAAAACGATTATTCCTTGAGGCTTTTTAATGGAGACGTGGGGATTGCTTCCCGCTATCAAAAGAGCGCGGCTGATCTGAGGGTGTTTTTCCTATCTCAGGGCACAGGGGCGAGGAGCTTTGTGCCCCACAGATTGCCCCGACACGAGACGGTATTTGCGACGACCGTTCACAAGAGCCAGGGATCTGAATTTGAAAACGTGCTCCTTATCCTGCCTGAAAGGGACGCGCCAATCCTTACAAGAGAGCTTCTCTATACAGGGATAACCCGCGCCAGGGCAAGAGTTGACCTCTGGGGAGACGAATCTATCATCCGGACGGCTGTATCAAGACGGATAGAGAGAAATAGCGGGTTAAGGGATGCGTTATGGAAAGGGGTTACCTGAAGAAGCGTCGAAAGACAGCTTAACTCTTATGCTTCGATGTCGGGCTGGTCGGCAAAGGATAGAGCGAAGCAATGCGGATTAAAGCATTTGTATGCGGGGGCGAACTGTGCAAAAATAATAGTCCTTTTTATCCTTGAATATGTCAATCATTTTAAGATGTAAGGAGAGTTGCCATGACCAACTATGTAATCGTAGGAAACGGCGTAGCGGGGACGACCGCGGCTGAACACATCCGCAAGCGCGACAAGGAGGGCCGGATAACCATTTTTTCCGATGAGGGGATGCCCTTTTACTGGAGAATAAGACTCAATGAATATCTCGCGGGGGAAATAACCAGCGAGGAACTTATCGCAAAAAAGGAGAAATGGTATAAGGAAAACCGTATTGACCTGAGGCTGGGCACGCGAGTCAAAGGCCTCGCCGCAAAATCCATATTGACCCAGGGCGATGAGGAAATCGCCTTTGATAAGCTCCTTATTGCGACTGGGAGCCGATCCTTTGTCCCTCCTATCAAAGGCTCCGACAAGAAAGGGGTTTTTACCCTGCGCTCCTTTCGGGATGTAAAGGAGATCTCTGAGATGGCCGCCAAGGCCTCAGAGGTGGTATTGATCGGAGGAGGGCTTCTCGGACTTGAGGCCGGTAATGCCCTTAGAAAACTTGGACTGAAGGTGAAGGTGGTGGAGTTTTTTCCGAGACTGCTTCCCAGACAACTTGATGTGGAGGGCGCAAAAAGGCTTCAGGGATTGATGGAGGATATGGGGTTTTCTTTCCGCCTGGGGGTCAAGACAAGTCACATCGAAGGCGCTCAAAGCGCCGATGGCGCGGTTCTGGAAGGAGGGGAAAAGATAGCCGGATCAATGGTAATAATCTCGGCCGGCGTTCGCCCTGACCTTGAGCTGGCCGGCATACTGGGTCTTGAAAAAGACAAAGGCATCAAGGTTGACGAGTACATGAAAACGAGCATGGAAGATGTGTTTGCTGCCGGCGATGTGGTGGAATTCAAGGGAATCACTTACGGCATCTGGCCGGCGGCCATGGAACAGGGCAAGGTTGCTGGAATAAACATGACAGGGGGAGTAGAGATCTACAAAGGCACCACCATGGCAAATATCCTTAAGGTCGCGGGGACAGATCTCGCCTCTGCGGGCGACATTGATGCGGACGGGAAGCGTGAAACGATTCTGTATGTGGGGGAGGGGCTTTACAAGAAACTGGTACTTGATGGAGGCCGTATCATTGGATGCATAATGCTGGGAGATACAGAGGGATTTGGCTCAGTGACCAAACTTATGTCGCAAAAAATTGATGTTTCTAGTGTCAAGGACAGGATACTTTCAAAGGGGTTCGATTTTGCAACGCTTTCATCCAATTAACCTTATCGGCGCAAAGGTCCGGCAATGAGGGCGGTTCTTGTAGCAGCAGGAGATGGTGAGGCCGCAAGGGCGGTAAGGGCCTCCTTTAAGGGGAAATACAGGGTTGACACGGCCCAAAGCAGGGAGGCCTGCGAACAGCTCTTTGCCAGGGCAAGGTATGACCTGCTTTTTATTGACCTGGATTTTCTCAGCCCTGAGGTAAACTCATCGGAAGGCGTCAGCGACTATGGTAAGTCGCTTCAAAGGTACTGGCAGATAGTTCCCCATGCCGAGATTGTGGTGATGGGGCCGCCGGACAGGATCAGGGACGCGGTGATGGCGGTAAAGGCAGGAGCGAGCAACTACATCACTTACCCTGTGAATGCCGAGGAACTGCGTTATATGACTGAGAGCATGCGCAGAGCGGCTCTGATGCAGTCCGAGCTCAATTACCTCAGAGACAGGTTCTGGCGCCTGGACTCTCTTGAGGTCGTGAAGACAAGAAGCCCCGTAATGATGAAGGTGTTTCAAAAGGTGCGATCGGTAGCCCCCACAAAGACCAGCGTGCTGATAACAGGGGAAACCGGCACAGGCAAGGGCCTGCTTGCTAAACTCATACACAGGCACAGCAACAGGACCAATGCGCAGTTTATCACCGTCCACTGCGGGGCCATTCCCGACAGCCTCCTGGAAAGTGAACTTTTCGGCCACGAGAAGGGCGCCTTTACAGGCGCCGACCGAAGAAAAATGGGCAAATTCGAAATAGCCAGTAAGGGAACTATCTTTCTGGATGAGATAGGAACCATAACGCCTTCCGCTCAGATAAAGTTCCTGCAGGTATTACAGGATCAAACCTTCCAGAGGGTGGGTGGAGAGGTCACGATTGAGGCCGACGTAAGGGTGATAGTAGCCACCAACAGCGATCTTAAGGCCATGAGCGATGAGGGGCTCTTCAGAAAGGATCTCTATTACAGACTCTGTGTATTTCCCATAGAGGTGCCTCCTCTCAGGGACAGAAAAGAAGATATCCCCCATCTGGTGGAATATTTTATAAGAGATCTCAATGGGAAATATTCCAAAGGCATTTTCAAGATTGATTCCGCGGTGCTGGAGGCCTTTGATCAATATGGCTGGCCTGGAAATATAAGGGAACTTGAGAACCTTATAGAAAGAGCATATATACTTGAGGAATCAAGTGTTCTTACCCCGGCCAGTTTCCCGGCGGAGATATTCGGAGAACAGGGTAAAGGGATTATGCCTGAAATTGATGTTTCCTTGCCCATCTCCGCGGTAAGGAAAAGGGCTGTCGAGGCTGTAGAGTCGGCCTATCTCAAGGCTATTCTCTCCAGGAAGGAAGGCAGGCTGAACAAATCAGCAGAGGCGGCGGGAATTACCACAAGACAGTTGCATAAGCTCCTCGCCAAATACGGTATCAGGAAAGAGGACTTCAAATGGGAGCATGAAAGGAAAGGCCATGAACAAGGTATTCATAGCTGAGAAAAGCGATGCCTGGCGGGAGGTGCTCACTGCCGCCCTCAAGGATGACTTCCATGTAACCATCTGGCCGAACGGGAAGGATTTCTTTGAGATCCTCAAGGGCGATTATTTCCATGTAATTATACTGGATCTGGAGGATTCCAGGGAGGAGAATTTCGACTTCCTGAGGTGGATAAGATCCTCCATACCTTCCACTCCGGTAATAATCACAAGCAGCGCGGACAGGACCGAGCTTGTTGTCAAGGCGGTGAAACAGGGAGCGTTCGACTTTGTGGTAAAGCCCTTTTCCGCCGCAAAGATACGCCATGCGGTTCAGCAGGCGCTCGAAAACAGGAGCCTCAGAAACGAGATAGAATATCTGCGCCACACTCAGGACATCGTATATGACTTCGGACGTATAATCGCCTTCAGCCCCGTCATGAAGTCGGTTGTCAATACGCTGAAAAAATTCGCCCAGACAGACTCCACCATCCTTCTCACAGGAGAGACAGGCACAGGCAAGAGCTTCCTTTCAGGGACGATACACTTCAACAGCACGAGAAGGGATAAGCCTTTTATACATATCAACTGCGCCAACATACCGGAGACCCTTCTTGAGAGCGAGCTCTTCGGGCATGAAAAAGGAGCCTTCACGGGGGCCAACAAGCTCAGGCTCGGCCGTTTTGAGCAGGCCCACGGGGGCACGATATTTCTAGATGAGATAGGAGAGATAAGCCCGGCGATCCAGGCAAAACTTCTTAGAGTGCTTGAAAATAAATCGTTCGAGAGAGTGGGGGGAAACAGGACCATACACTCGGACGTGAGGGTGATCGTCGCAACCAACCGTAACCTTCAGGCCCAGATAACTTCAGGCAGGTTCAGGCAAGACCTCTATTACAGGATCAACGTGCTCTCTCTCAGACTTCCTCCGCTAAGGGAAAGAACCCAATGCATTGAACCTCTGGCATACTGGATCCTCGAAAAGGTATCTGCAGGGGTTAAAAAGAAGATTGAGGGCTTCTCCAGGGAATGCATGGAGTGGATCAGGAGCTACCCATGGCCCGGCAACATCCGGCAGCTCTCCAACATGATAGAGAGGGCGGTGATACTTGAGGAAGATAATGTAATAGGCCGCGACAGCATCATGGTCACAGATCAGGAAGGAACCATGTTTGCACCGGGTGCCGATGGCGCCAAAGCCGATGAGGAACAAGCCGGGGTAAGCCCAGAGCGTGTCAGCGGTCATCAAACACTGGAGGAGAGGGAGAGGGAGGCAATAATGAACGCCCTGGAGAAAAGTCTGTGGATTCAAAAGGATGCCGCAATTCTTCTGGGTGTAAGCCCCCGCTCTCTGAATTACAAGATAAAGAAATTCGGTATCGCGCATGAAAGATGGAGAAAACACAGGCCTGAGCCTGCATAATCATTGCAATGAAAAAACGCAGTAGTTTTTCAGGAGGTTAAGATGCCGCTTAACGAGATTCTGCCCAAAGCCGCGAAGTTTTATCCGGACTATGAGGCTGTGGTATGCGGCGATGTGCGCTTGAACTATGATCAGTTCTCAAAGAGGGTGTGGAGATTATCAAACGGACTTTCTTCCATGGGCCTATCTGCCGGAGACAGGCTCGCCGTCCTGCACGAAAACTGCCATGTCTTTCTTGAGGCCTATTTTGCCGCTGCACATTTGGGGCTTATCCTGGTTCCCCTGAACCACCGTCTCTCTCCCAGGGAACTTGCAGCCATAATTGAAGACAGCGGCGCCTCGGTCATGGTGGTTCAAAAGGCGTTTGAGGAAAAAACAAGAGAACTCCCCGAGATTGCAGGGTGCCGCGTGATCTGGACCCAGGGTAGCCCGATTTCCAGCGGCGCGAAGGAAAATCTGATCTACGAAGAGCTTATAGAGAGTTCATCCGAAGATATGCCTGATGATATCAGGATAACGGACGGGGATGTAGCTCAACTCTATTACACAAGCGGGACGACAGGGAGGCCCAAGGGCGTGATGCTTACCCACGGCAACGTAAAAAGCCACGCTCTGGGAACGATTGCGGAGCTTCATCTGTCAGACTCGGACAGATGGTTTCATGTCGCGCCCCTTTTCCATCTCGCCGATGCCTGGGCCACATTCGCGATAACATGGAGCGGAGGAAAACATGTTCTTATCCCCTCTTTTGACGCTGAAAATGTGCTTAAGCTTATCCAGAAAGAGGGTATAACTATAAGCAATCTTATCCCCACCATGCTCAACATGATGGTCAATCATCCCGAGGTGGATGATTTTGACTACTCAAGCCTGAGGACCATCATGAGCGGAGGCGCCTCCATAGCTCCGGAGACCGTCAGGAAAATCATAGATGCCTTCAGATGTGATTACATACAGACCTATGGAATGACCGAGACAAGCCCTTACCTCACTATGTCCATACTTAAGAGGCATCTAAGAGAGCTGCCCTGGGAGCGGCAACTCGCCTTTAAGGCCAAGACAGGGAGGGAATTCATAAACGTATCATTGAGAGTCGTGGACGATCTCGGAGCTGACGTGGCGCGCGATGAAAAACAGGTTGGTGAGATCATCGCAAAGGGGGACACCGTGACTCCGGGATACTGGAACCTTCCCGAGGAGACAAAGAAGGCGATAAGAGGTGGTTGGCTCTATACTGGAGACCTCGCGGTGATGGATGAGGAAGGCTATGTGAACATAGTTGACCGGAAAAAGGATATGATTATCACCGGAGGAGAGAATGTTTACTCAACCGAGGTGGAAAACGTGCTTTACATGCATCCAGATATACTGGAGGCCGCGGTCATAGGAGTGCCTGATTCTCACTGGGGAGAAAAGGTAAAAGCATGTGTGGTGATGAAGGAAGGCAAGGAGGCGAGCGAAGAGAAAATCATAGCCTTCTGCAAATCGCATCTTGCCTCCTATAAGTCTCCAAAGGTCGTCGAGTTCATCTCCGCCCTTCCCAGAACCGGATCAGGGAAGATCTACAAGAAGGGACTGAGAGATAAGAAGATCTAGAGCCGGTTTAAGCCAACAATTGCTTTGCATGGCCGCGGGAATTTGTGCTAACTGTATGAAGACAAGGACCAACAGGTGGGATGATCATTTCGCACGAAAGGCCAGATCTGAGAACTGGCCGGCGCGGTCGGTTTACAAACTTGAGGAGATTGATCTGCGATTCAGGATTCTCAGGAGGAGTGAGCTGGTGCTGGATCTGGGATGCTTTCCAGGGTCTTGGTCCGGATACGCACTTGAAAAGGTTGGGCCTTCCGGCCATGTAATCGGGGTGGATGTCCAGGGACCCTTGGAATTGCCTCATGATAATTTCTCGTTCATTCAGAAGGATGTTTTTGATCTGGACCCTGATCGGCTTGTGGCGGAATACGGCGGCATTGATGTGGTTCTAAGCGATATGGCCCCTTCAACCACAGGTATAAGGAATACGGATGCAGCCAGATCAACGGCGCTTGCCTTGAGGGCGATTGAGATGGCTCAAATGGTGCTGTCAGGCCGGGGGCGACTGGTTTGCAAGGTTTTTGAAGGGGAGGATACGGGAGGTCTCCGTAACCTCGCATCGGCAAGTTTCAGGGAGTTTAGGCTGCTTAGACCGGCCGCAACCAGGAAGAGGAGTAGAGAGGTTTATTTGATAGGCATTAATTCGGTTGTATCAGAGGGTTTGTCTGTGAGGGGAAAAGGTGCTCCGGCGGACGAGCCGAAGCAATAGGTTAGGGAAACATCTAAGGAGGGGGGAGATGTCAGGTCACTCTAAATGGAGTTCGATCAAACACAAAAAAGGCGCCGCGGATGCAAAACGCGGCAAGATCTTTACAAAACTTATAAGGGAAATTACGGTGGCCGCCCGTATGGGAGGGGGTGACCCGGGAGGCAATCCGCGTTTGAGGGCCGCTATACTTGCGGCCAGGGCCGAAAATATGCCCAAGGAAAATATTGAGCGTGGGATCAAGAAGGGCACCGGTGAGCTTGAGGGAGTCAGCTACGATGAGGTGACTTACGAGGGCTATGGCCCGGGCGGAGTGGCGGTATTGGTGGATTGTCTCACGGACAACAGAAACAGGACCGTTGCCGATCTCAAGTATATCTTTGATAGAAACGGTGGAGCCTTGGGTGAACCTGGTTCTGTCTCTTATAGATTCAAGAAGAAGGGGCTTATTGTCATTGAAAAAAGCGCGGTGGAGGAGGATCAGCTCCTTGCCCTGGCGCTTGAGGCAGGGGCGGAGGATGTAAAGGATGGGGGAGGCCAGTTTGAGGTGATATGTGCTCCTTCCGACATTGAGACAATAAGAACGGCCATTGAGGCGGCTGATATTTCTTATGTCTCCTCCGAGGTCAGCAAGATTCCCCAGGATACAATAAGCCTGGAAGGCAAGAAGGCTCAGCAGATGGTTAATCTTGTTGATGCCCTGGAGGATAACGACGATGTGAGCAATGTCCATTCCAACTGCGACATCCCGGATTCCGTGATGGAGGCATTGGGCTGATGATTGTGCTGGGGGTTGACCCAGGCTCATTGGCTACCGGTTACGGACTGATAGAAAAAAAAGGCGATAAGCTTATCTGTATTGAAGCCGGCGAGATGAGGTTCAGTAAAGATATCCTCTTTTCAGAGAGGATTCACGGAATCTACCGCAGCATGGTAGAGCTGATGAGGCATTTCGGCCCGGTTGAGATGGCCATAGAGGATGTCTTTTTCTCCAAGAACGCAAAGAGTTCCCTCAAGCTTGGTCACGCAAGAGGCGCTGTTCTGGTAGCGGCGGTTGAATGCGGGCTACGAATATTTGAATACAGTCCCCTGGAGATCAAGAAAGCGGTTGTCGGCTTCGGAGGCGCGGGAAAGGAGCAGGTGCGGTCAATGGCAAGGTGTATCCTTGGGCAGGAGTTGCCCGGCGGACTGGACGCTTCAGACGCCCTGGCAGCGGCTATATGCCACCTTAACTGGACGCGTTATGAAGCGCCCCGGGCAGGTCTCTAAGACAATGATCGGATATCTGAGCGGCACCCTTGTGCTCAAGAGTCCCCAGAGTGTGACTCTGGACGTAAACGGAGTCGGATATGAGGTTATGGTGCCGCTTTCTACCTTTTACGGCCTTCCCGACATAGGAGGAAAGGTCGAACTATTTATCCATACTCATCTGAGGGAAGACGCCCTTGTGCTCTTCGGCTTCCAGTCGGCCATCGAAAAAAGGCTGTTTCTTCTCTTGATCACGGTTTCGGGAGTGGGTCCCAGACTCTCCCTTAATATCCTCTCAGGGATAGGCCCGGCCGAACTGGTTGATGCTATCTCAAGGGGAGACAGCGCAAGGCTGCAGGCCATTCCCGGAATAGGCCGCAAGACGGCAGAGAGGATTTCCCTGGAACTCAAGGATAAGGCCGGCCGAATCTCCGATATGGAGGAATTGCGCAAAGTTCCTGCTGCAAAGGCGGAACCTCTATTGATGGATGACGCCCTTTCCGCCCTTGTGAATCTGGGTTACACAGGCAAGGCGGCCAGGGCGGCGCTGGAGAAGACCATGGCCCGGCTGGGCGATGCCGGACTTGAGACCATCATACGAGAGACCCTGAGGATTATTTAGCGATGACGGACAGGGTCATTGATCCCAAGATGTATCCTGAGGAAACGCCTTCCGATATAAGCCTGAGGCCTAAGATCCTCGCTGATTATGTAGGTCAGGAGGAGATAAAGCGGAATCTCAAGGTCTTTATTGAGGCGGCCAGGGCCAGGGGCGAGGCGCTCGATCACGTCCTTTTTCATGGAAGCCCCGGCCTTGGAAAGACTTCCCTGGCAAATATAATCGCTAATGAGATGGGAGTTGGTTTTAAGAGCACCTCAGGGCCGGTCATAGAAAGACCAGGTGATCTTGCCGCGATACTCACCAGTCTGAGCCCCTTGGATGTCCTTTTCATTGACGAGATACACAGGCTCAACCATGTGGTGGAAGAGATCCTCTACCCGGCTATGGAGGATTACAAGCTGGATCTCATCATAGGACAGGGACCGTCCGCCAGGACCATGAAGATACCGCTTCAGCCCTTTACCCTTGTGGGGGCTACCACCAGGGCAGGACTTTTGACTCCTCCTCTGAGGGACCGCTTCGGGGTAATGATGCGCCTGGAATTCTACGATCCGAAGGATCTCAAAGAGATCGTGGTAAGATCAGCGGCGCTTCTTTCCATCAAGATAACAGAAGAAGGGGCCATGGAGATAGCAAGGAGGGCCAGAGGGACACCAAGGGTCGCGAACAGGCTGTTAAGACGGGTGAGGGATTTTGCCGAGGTTGAGGCAGACGGAGTTGTAAGCCTGGAAGTCGCCGACAGGGCGCTTTGTCTTCTGGAGGTTGATCAGGAGGGCCTGGACAAGATGGACAGAAACATCATGATGACCATAATAGAGAAGTTTCAGGGAGGCCCCATCGGCCTGAGCAGCCTTTCGGCGGCTGTAAGCGAACAGAAAGACACCCTTGAAGACGTTTATGAGCCCTTCTTGATACAGCAGGGATACATCAAGAGGACGCCTCAAGGGCGGGTCGCCACCAGGAGGGCCTATCTGCATCTGGGCCTTAGGCCTCTCAGGAACGACTCTGAATCACAGGAAGGGCTTTTCTGATGTGATCAGAGTGGGTATCAAAGGGTTTTTCTTGACAGATAAAGCAATGTAAATGATAACTGCTCAGGTTGTAAGGTTCACGGTTGGTTGGCTTTCGTTCTTCATAGCTCTCTAACCCCCATGCCCATGTTGGGCACAACGAAAGATGAAAATGGTCAATAGGTTGGAAGCATTTTCATATAAACCTTGAACCTGAGTAGTCACTGTAAATGTAAATCAGTCAAACCAGTCCGGGGGAAAAGATGGATATTTTGATCCAGATCCTTATAACGGGAATCGCTACAGGCGGGGTGTACGGCCTTATCGCACTGGGATTCGTCCTCATATACAAGGCAACAAGCATAGTCAATCTCGCGACCGGCGCGTTCATGACACTCGGGGCCTTTATCTGTTTTACCTTCCTTGATAATCTCAAATTCCCATTCTGGGCCGCCTTTATCGGCACTCTTGTCTGCGCGGTTCTTCTGGGCATAATCCTTGAGAGGCTCATCCTGAGACAGCTCATCGGGGAGCCCATAATCTCCGTTGTCATGGTGACCATAGGTCTTGCCATAGCCATGCAGGGACTGACTACCATAATCTGGTCGTCTGAATACCGGTCATTTCCTGAGATCTTTCCACCCGATCCCCTGGATCTTGGTTTTTCTGTTGTTCCTTCGGGCTTGCTCTGGGGGTTTATATTCGCCCTGGCGGGGATGATCTTTTTCCTGCTTTTCTTCAAATTCTCCCGCACCGGGGTATCCATGAGGGCTACGGCCAATGATCAGCAGGCGGCCCTTTCCATGGGGATAAGCGTAAGGCGCATATTCGCCCTGTCCTGGAGCTTCGGGGCACTGGCGGCCTTTGTGGGCGGCATAGTGATCGGCAACATGAGCGGCATAAGCATATACATGGGCGATATCGGGTTGAAGGTGCTTGCGGTCATAATCCTTGGAGGCCTTGACAGCATCACAGGAGCAATCCTTGGGGGATTCATCATCGGGATACTGGAAAACCTGGCAGGCCTTTACCTCGATCCGATCTTCGGCGGAGGGGTCAAGGGAGTTGCTCCCTTTTTCATCCTGGTCGTCATTCTCATGATCAGACCTTACGGGCTTTTCGGAAAAGAAGAGATAGAGAGGGTCTAAAGGCGGGGAAGTCTTAGAGATGCGCTGCGCTGATTTCAAGGAAAGCTATATCAAAGACGAGGAGATATTCCAGTCGCTCTTTGTAAAAGTCTGGATCGGGGTATTTTTTGTCTTTCTGCTTGTCTTCCCCGTCTTTGCGGACCCCTATGTCCTTTATATAGCCAACATGATCGGCTTTGCCGTTATAGCCGCGGTGGGGTTGAATATCCTTACAGGTTTCACGGGCCAGATATCGCTTGGACATGCGGCATTTGCAGGCGTAGGGGGATATGCCTGCGCTATCTTCATAACCAGATTAAATATGCCCTTCTGGTTTGCACTTCCTTGTGGTGGATTCGTGGCTGCGATCGCGGGGCTCATAATAGGAATACCCTCCCTCAGGGTGAAGGGGCTTTACCTGTGCATGGCAACCCTTGCATCTCAGTTCATCTTCGAGTTTTTCTTCATTCACTGGGAGTCGCTGACAAAAGGAATCCGCGGCATAAACGTGCCGCCCCCGATGATAGGATCATTTGCTTTCGATACAGAGAAAAGCTATTATTATCTTACCCTTGCAGTCACGATTCTTGCTTTGGTCTATGGACGCAATCTGGTGAGGAGCAGGGTGGGCCGCGCCTTCGTTGCCATAAGGGACAGGGACCTCGCCGCCGAGATTATGGGTATAAGCCTTTTCCGCTATAAGCTTACGGCCTTTGCCATTTCTTCATTTTACGCCGGTGTAGCCGGAGGTCTCTGGGTGTGCTTCCTGAGGATAGTGACGCCCGAGCACTTTCCATTTCATCTTTCCATACAATATCTTGCCATGGTCATTGTGGGAGGATTGGGGAGCATCCTGGGCTCCATTTTCGGAGCCGTTTTCATGACCCTTGTCCCAGAGATACTTAATGTGGTCACGGGTAATCTCCGGGATATTTTCCCCGCAGCCGGGAAGCTTTTCATACCGCTCAAAGATGTGGTATTCGGTTCTCTCATAGTGATATTTCTTATCTTTGAACCAAGGGGACTCGCGGAGATCTGGCGGCGAATAAAGGCTTTTTTTCTCTTGTGGCCTTTCTCTTACTGAAAGAACTCTGCCGGCCTTCGGCTTCAATTGAGCAGGCACCCGGATATTCCGTGGAATTTTGTGATATAAGCTGATTACGCTAATTTTGTCGGATTCGCGAAAGGTCCGAAATCAGGAAGGCATAAGGGGTGATTCGCAACGGAGTAGATGGATTTTTTGCAAAGCCGTCAATTTTTCTTGAACGTAAGAGCTACATTTTAAGGAACTCCTCAGGTTGTGGGGTTCACGGTTGGCTGGCTTTCGTTGTTCATAGCTCTCTAACTTTGAACCTTGAACCTGAGTAGTTACCATTTTAAGGAATAGAAGGAGGTGATGGAGTAAAAGGCGGATGCGTTTAGGTGGAAGGCCAGTAAGACTTGGCAGGGTGAGCGACCCTTTTGGGATGCTGCTTTTTGAGGATGAATTCCGAGCTGATCCGGAGGTAATGACTATGAAGACTTGGGCGCGTTTTTTGGTTGTTAGTGCTTTTATTGCTGCTGTTTTATCTTTAACCGCCTATACTGAGCCTGCTTCTGCTCAGGGTGAGATCAAGATAGGCGCAGTCCAGCCCATCACTGGGCGGTTCGCGTTTGCCGGGATCCATATCAATGACGGCCTGGCCGATGCCCTGGCGATGGCCAATGAGGAAGGGGGCATTGGAGGCAAGAAGATCAAATACATCATGGAAGATGGGACTTACACTACCGATGTCGCGGTAGCGGCCTTCAAGAGGATCATGACCCGGGACAATCCCATTATCATGTACGGGGAAAGCACCGGCCTGGGCAAGGCCATGGCCCCCGAGATCAAAGACCGTTACAAGATTCTTTACAGCTCGACATCATTTTCCGGCGAACTTGCTGATCCTGCCGGCAATCCTTATGTGTTTGTACCAGGGCCAACATACGGGGACATGTTCGGCATACTCCTCAAATATATTGCCAAGGAAAAGCCAGGAGCAAATGTGGCGTTTTTTTACAGTGACACGGAATTCGGTAAAGACCCTGTGCCTTACGGCCGCGAGATGTGCAAGAAGCTGGGACTGAATCTCGTATCGGAAGAAGTGGCGAAGGTGGGCGCAGTGGATATAGCCTCTCAGGTTCTGAACCTGAAGCGCCAGAAGGCGGAATACGTCATTTTCCAAGGCTTCGTGCTCTCGCCGGTCCCGGAAATCATAAAGCAGGCCAAAGATTACGGGCTTAATGCCAAGTTCATGGGCACCCACTGGGGCACCCACAAGATGCTTCTTGATAAGCTGGGGCCGCTGGCCGAGGGATACATGGGCGTGATGCCCTATTCTTTCTGGTGGGAGGAAGACAAGCCCATAATAAAGAAGATCAAGAAATGGAACGAAAAGCATCACCCGGATATGAAATACAGACCCACCTCTTACATGCAGGGCTTTTTTACCGGTCAGGTGTTTGTGGAGGCTCTGAAGGCGGCCGACAAGGCCGGGGATATCACCGGTGGAGGTCTTGTGAAGGCGCTCCAGGCCATCAAGAACGCAGACAGCGGAGGCATGATGTGCCAGAAGTACTCGGTAATAGGTAACAAGATACCTTACGGCCGGGTATTCAAGGCCAATGTCTCCAAGGGCATCTTCGAGCCCGCCTCAGGATGTATGGAGATAAAATAGGGTTTGGAGAGACATTCGACAATTTCTGAGGCAGGCGGTCCTCTCGGGCGGCCTGCCTTGGTTTAACCGAAGCGGGTTTTTTGGTTATGGATCAGTACAAGTCCCTTCCGGCAATCCTTAGGGCCAACGCCGAACGGTACGGCGACAGCCGTGTGGCCATAAGGGAAAAGGAATTCGGCATCTGGCAGTCCGTCACCTGGAGGGGCTATTACGAAAACGTCAAGTCCTTTGCCCTCGGGCTTCACGATATGGGGTTCAGGCGCGGCCATAAGCTATGCTATATGGGGGACAACAGGCCCGAGGGACTCTATTCGGAGCTTGCGGCCCAGAGCCTGGGAGGCGCTGTCGTAGGTGTGTATCCGGACAGTCATCTTGAACAGGTGGAATATATCATCAACCACTCTGATTCCATCTTCGTCGTGGCGGGCGACCAGGAGCAGGCGGACAAGGCCCTTGCCATAAAGGAAAAGATTCCAAATGTAACCAGGATCATAGTGGATGATCCCAAGGGCATGCGTCATTACAGAGACCCGATCCTGGCATATTTCAAGGAGATTCAGGCCGTGGGATGGGGGTTGGCTGAAAAGGAGCCGGGGCTTTTTGAAAAGATCCTTGACGCCGTGACCCTGGAAGATGTGGGGATGATCAACTACACATCGGGAACAACAGGACTTCCGAAGGGAAGCATGATCACCCACAGGAACATGATCAGCGTCGCGAAGGCACAGGACCTGGTGGATCAGGCATCAGACGACTTTGAGTATGTGTCATTTCTTCCCCTTCCCTGGATAGGGGAGCAGGAATTCGGAGTTTACTGGGCCATCTGCAGCGCCTTTACGGTTAATTTCCCTGAAAAGGTGGAGACGGTTCAGGAGAATATCCGGGAGATTGGGCCCCATATCATGCTTGCCCCTCCCAGGATATGGGAAAGGATCTGTTCTGAGATCCTTGTCAAGATCAAGGATGCCGCGTGGATAAAGAGGGAGGCATACAGGGTTTTCCTTCAGCTTGGCTACAAGGTTGCCGAAATCAGGTTTAAATCGGAAGAACCGTCCTTCTGGCTGAAATCGGCGATCTGGATGGCTTACTGGTCGCTCTTCAGGCCTTTGAAAAATTATTTCGGCCTTACAAGACTAAAGCATGTCTATACCGGAGGGGCGCCACTGGGCCCGGAGATATTCAAGCTATTTCAAGCGCTCGGCGTTAACATCAAACAGGCTTACGGCATGACCGAGCAGACGGCCGCATCCGTCATTCACAGGCTGGGAGACATAAGGCTTGACACGGTGGGCGTTCCTCTTCCGGGGCTTGAATTCAGGGTCTCCGACTCAGGCGAGCTTATGTCGAGGGGGGATACCATCTTCAAGGGTTATTACAAGAACCCCCAGGCAACTGAGAAAGCGCTTGAAGACGGATGGTTCCATTCAGGCGATGCCGCAGTCATTGACGACGACGGCCACATAATCATCATAGACAGGATGAGCGATGTGATGAAGCTTGCCGACGGGAGCAAGTTCTCCCCGCAACTCATCGAAAACAAGCTCAAGTTCAGCCCCTACATAATGGATGCCGTAGTGATCGGTCAGAACAGGCCCTTTATAACCGCCATGATCGCCATTGACATGGCCAATGTGGGAAAGTGGGCCGAAGAAAACAAACTTCCATACACCACCTTCACTGACCTTTCACAGAAAGACGAGGTCTATGATCTCATAGCCGGGGAGGTGGCGGTAACCAACGAATCACTGCCTAAAGTAGCAAGAGTAAGGCGCTTCGTGCTCCTGTACAAGCAGCTCGACCCCGATGATGATGAGCTTACCCGGACAAGGAAGGTTCGCAGGAAGTTTGTGGAAGAACGCTACAAAGACCTTATTGTTGCCCTTTATGGAGATAAGGAAAAGCTGGAGATAGTGGCAGAGATACGTTACACGGACGGCAAGGAATTCAGGATGAAGACCCATGTTACTATAATGGAGGTCTCGCAGGAGAAGCAGGATAGGTAAGATGGCGCAAGAGGATCAATATCAGCTCTGGGTTGAGGATATCCATCTCTCCTTCGGGGGCCTGAAGGCCTTGAGCGGAGTGAGCACGGGAGTCAAAAAGGGGGAGATATTCTCCATCATAGGCCCTAACGGGGCCGGCAAGACCTGTCTGCTCAACTGCATCAATCGTTTTTACCACCCACAGAAGGGAAGGATATTTTTTGAAGGGAAGGATATCACCAGGGTAAAGACCAACTCCATCGCGCAACTGGGCATTGCCCGCACCTTTCAAAACGTGGAGCTTTTCGCCCACATGACGGTGCTGGATAACATCAAGCTTGGCGCCCACGTACATCTTAAGTCAGGATTTCTTTCGGGAGGGGTCTATTTCGGCAAGACCAGGCAAGAGGAGACGGCCCTCAGAAAGCACATAGAGGAAAAGATAATTGATCTTCTTGAGATAGAGCAGATACGCAAAAAGTTGGTACACGCGCTTCCCTACGGGCTCCAGAAGAGGGTGGAGATGGCACGTGCCCTGGCCATGAATCCGAGGGTGCTCCTGCTCGATGAGCCCGCAACCGGTATGAATCTTGAGGAGACGGAGGACATAGCCCGCTTTATCCTTGACATCAATGAGGAATGGGGGGTCACGATCGTGCTCATAGAACACGATATGGGAGTGGTCATGGATATTTCCGATCGGGTGTGCGTGCTGGACTTTGGAGTCAAGATAGCAGAGGGGAAACCCGAGGCCATAAGACATGACGAAAAAGTGATAAAGGCATATCTGGGCGAGGAGGATCTGGCCTATTCGAGACTGGGGGCTTGAGGCAATGGATCCCTTTTTGATCGTAAACAACATCGAGGTCATCTATCACAATGTGATTCTGGTACTGAAGGGAATGTCCCTCAAGGTGGAAAAGGGCAGCATAGTGGCGGTGCTGGGCAATAACGGGGCAGGGAAGACCACCACCCTCAAGGCCATTTCCGGCCTCTTGAAGTCCGAAGACGGCGAAGTTACAGACGGCGAGATAATCTTCAAAGGCGGGAGGATAGACCGCAAGTATCCGGAGGAGATAGTCCGGATGGGAATCTTTCAGGTCATGGAGGGAAGGCGGGTCTTTGACGAACTAACAGTTGAGGAAAACCTCATAGCCGGAGGTCATACCAACAGGAACAGGGTGAAAATGAAAAAGGACATAGAGAGGGTCTATTCATTTTTTCCCCGCCTGCGGGAGAGAAAAGGAGTGCTGGCAGGCTATATAAGCGGCGGAGAGCAGCAGATGCTGGTGATAGGCCGCGGGCTTATGTCCATCCCCAGTCTGATGCTCCTGGACGAGCCTTCCATGGGCCTGTCTCCGCTTCTGGTGGGAGAGATCTTCAGGATCATCCAGCGCATAAACAAGGAAGAAGGGGTGAGCATACTGCTGGTTGAGCAGAACGCGAGGCTTGCCCTGTCCATCGCGGATCACGGCTATGTCATGGAAAACGGACGGATAGTCCTTGACGATACGGTTGATAAACTTAGAGAAAACGCCGACGTAAAGGAGTTTTACCTTGGGCTTACCGAGGTGGGAAAAAAGAAGAGCTACCGCGACGTAAAGCATTACAAGCGCCGGAAGCGATGGCTGACCTGAAGGATTCAGGGTAGTATCCATGCCTCAAATCAACCCGACCCACGTGGAAGCCATTGCCAAAACGGTAAACAACTGCCCCTATTTTCAACTCCTTTCCATGAGGCTTGCGGGCCTTGAATACGGCCGCTCTCTTCTTGAGATAGAGGCACAGGAAAAACACCTTCAACCTTACGGTATAGTCCACGGCGGAGTGTGCGCATCAATCCTGGATGCGGCTGTTTATTGGGCAGTGTATGCGGGGGTTGAAAGGACCGTTGGCCTTACGACCGTGGACATAAAGGTCAATTATCTCGCCCCCGTAAAGAGCGGCAGACTCATTGCCCGCGGAAGGTGCATAAAGGCAGGCAGGACCATCTGCCTTGGGGATGCCTCCATAGAGGATGAAAAGGGGCTTCTTATCGCGCATGCCACGAGCACCCTCATGGTGATTGACTCCCTAAGGATCGAAGGACATTCCGATTTGCCTCCCAAGTGGGTGTAGGACTTGAACATGAATAAGCGTCATGCCGGGTTTAGATGGAGTGTCAAGGCCGTAACTGAAGAACACCTCCCTGTCTTTGCCGTGAAAATACCCTCACAAAGCCAGGGGCCAGGGATCAGAGATCAGGGGCTAGGGATCAGGGGCTAGGGATCAGAGGCCAGGGATCAGAGGCCAGGGATCAGGGGACAGGGATCAGTAAAAGAGGTCTGCTCTCTCGTCTGTGGTAAAGGGGATTTTCATGCTCGGGGGTGACAAAATATTGCTGTCATAAACGGTTAGGTTTTTTTGCATAACCCGGAGTTTCTGCCGGAGCTTTAAAGGGAGTCCACTATGAAGACAATGGCGTTGTTTTTTGCTGCGTTTCTTTTGGCAATATTGAGTCCTGGGATTTATGCGGCTTCAGAGCAGCCTCAAGCAGACAGTGACGCCGCGGTGGCTCTCGATTACAAGAAAGACTCAGGTGAGAGGATACAGGCGATCCAGCGCATGGCCGCCCAGGAAGAGGGTGATGCTGCGGGGGCGCTTATAAGCATACTGCTCGACAAGGCCGAGGAGCAGGGGGTAAGGGCGAGCGCTGCCAGGGCACTCGGTGAAGTCAGACAGGTAGGATCAGAGGCCCTCAAGGCCCTTTCAGATGTGTTCAGAGAGCCGGGTGTTGAACCCAATCTGCGTTACACCATACTGATGAGCATCGGGAAGCTAAAGGACGTATCAGGGATTACCCTCCTCAAGGAGGCCATGGCCGAGGGCGATCCCATGATCCGTTTCAAGGCCGTGCAGGCCATGGGGGATCTTGGGTCGGCGGAGGCAGTTTCAATCATTTCAGGACATCTGGACGCGGAGAAGGATAAGATGGTCAGGGCCCAGGCTGCGAGGGCCCTTGGAAGCTATGATCTGGAGGCCAGCCACTTGTGCCTTGCCCGTCTTCTCAAAAATGATTCCGAAGCCGTGGTAAGACTGAACGCGGCTTTGAGCCTGAACAGGTTCTCTTCCCTGAACGCGGAGGCGAGGTCGGCCCTCGAAGCTGCGGGCCAAGACTCCTCCATCATGGTCAGAGAGGCCGCTAAAGGAGGGAAGCCATGAGAAAGTCAGTAATCGCTCTATCCATTGCCCTCATCTTTGCCGCGGCGGCAAATGCGCCGGCCTATGAAAGGGGCGCCATCTTTTATCACTCAAGCCAGGGAGATCTCATATACGGAAGGACATCAGTCCTGGAGCTTCCCTGCTCGGTAATCAAGGCCGTTTTCGGAGAACTAAAATCCGGCCACGCGGGTCTCTACATAGGCGACGGGAAAATAATCCACGCTGTAAGAGCCGGTGTTATTGAGACGACCTCAGAAAACTTCATGACAAAGGAGGACATTGACGGCGGCGCAAAGTTTATGGGGGCGAAGGTGCCTGCCGACTATGCTGACAAGGCTAAGTGGCCGGATGAGCGAAAGGACCAGCTCATGCTCATAGCCAAGGAGCAGGTGGGAAAATGGTATGATCTTACCTTCCACAAGCAGACGGGCGCCGGATCCGGGGATTTTACCTGCGTGGGTCTGGTTGAATACGTCTATGAGATGGCCGGCTATGACATCACGCCCCAGGGATATTACCAGGGAGGCCCGGGCGGAAAGACCGATACCCAGATATACAACTGTCTGGAAACGGGCTTCTCGGACTGGGAAGGGGTGAACACCTTCGCCGAAACGGTACAGTTTTCAAAGTTCTCCCATCCCCTTGAATATCTTGCGGGGCTTGAGCACGAAGGCTCGAAATACATGTTTTTTCCCTATACCCAGTATATACAGGCAACTACCGTGCCGGCGGCGGATGACCCTGCGACTCCGGTCTCGGGGGGCTCGGGCTCAGGGGGCGGAAGCGGCTGTTTTATAGCGACCGCGGCTTATGGCTCCGCCGTTGATCCCCATGTGGATGTTCTGAGGGCTTTAAGGGACAGGTACCTGAGGGTGACATCCCTTGGGAGGGCCTTTATGAGGGTATATGCCGAGTGGTCGCCCCCTGTAGCAGGCTTCATTGCCGAAAGCGAGGGAGTCAAGAGAGCTGTGCGTATCCTCCTTGTTCCAGTGATTGCGGCAGCCTATCTTGTTTCCATGGCGGGGCTGTGGCAGAGCGCGGTCGTTGTAAGTCTGGCAATCGGGGTTGCGGGCGTCTTGTTTTTCAGGAGGCGGCGAGAAAGCGCCTTGCCACAAACTGCGCGATAGCAGGTGCGTTGCCGCCCGCGCGGTTGTTGATTATGACGTTTACCTTAACGCCGTTTTTCACAGCCTCACTCATTATACGGACTGTGTCGTCAATCATCTTCTGATCAAGCATGCCGTCAATAAGCTCGTTGAAGGGGGAGGCCTCCGCGTAGGCCTCCTCATATTTCACTCCCCTGGGGGTCATGAGCCTTATCACAGATCTTTTCCCCCTGTTGAAAAACCTCCAGTGCGACAGGGCGAACTGTGCTATGAGAGGGGGTAGCCACGTCCAATGGCTCAAGACCTGGCCTATCCCGTATCTTTCAAAGACCTTGAATAAAGGCTCTGAGAGGTATGACTCTGTTCTCAATTCAACATGGTATCTGTCATCTTCGGGTACTCGAGAAAAAAACTCCTCGAGTCGTGAGGCGAGTTCCGCTGCAGGGACGCGTTCCCCCTTTCTCTGATATTCCTGCTCAAAGACAAAGGCTTCGATCCTGGGGCCTATAAGACCAAGGGCAGGCTTGTAAAACCTTTCAACGAAGACCACCGGGTCCAGATAGTGTTCATTTTTTTGAAAAGAACCGCCCTGTCTGATCTTCTGGGCAAAGATCATCTGCGGCACCTTTAATATAAGCCTGTCGTCATCCTTGAGATAACGGTTGTAGGAGTCAAGCACCATATAATTCGGCCCCGGCTTTCCCTCTTCATCCAGAAGCGGCGAATAAAAGGTGTAGTCCAGCTCCAGGACCCTGAAGTGCTCAAAATACTCAGAAACGCTTTCAACAGGCAGCACGTCCTCCTGAAAGGTCTTTCCGCCCACGGTCTTTGCGCGCCTCTTTATACTTTTATCATACCGGCCGGGTGTATAGATCTGCCCAATCCAGCCTGCGTATCTGTCGCTTGCCGTCCCGAGAGCCGCAAGCGGATGAAGCTCTCTAAAGCGAAATTGATCAAAAGGATCTGACTGTCTTGCCATTTAACTCACCCGGTTCTTATTATTTCGCATAACAGAATACACAAATTTCATGAACTCGCAAGGACTCCGAACCTGGACGCCAAATGAAAAAGCTTCGCAACTGTTCACAGGTTCAGAGGTTCAAGGTTGCTTTTTGCGCCCCCTCCTTCATTGCCTCCATGAATTCGCCGGACGACTCGATTCTCATCAGAGGATAGAGCGGATTCTTGCGATATATTGAGAGGATCTGCTCATGGATCAGTTCCGATCCCGCCGCCGCGCAGTCGGACAGCAGTACTGCCTTGAAATCATGGCACAGGGCGTCCATGACCGTTGTGAGCACGCAGACGTTGGTTGCGATTCCGCTTACTGCGCAAAGAGTGACGCCTCTGTCTTTAAGCCACCCGGCAAGGTCCGTCCGGAAAAAGGCGGAAAACCTGGGCTTTGGAAGCCAAAGGTCCTCATCCCTTTTATCAAGCTCGTCAATGACCTCGGCCCCTGCCGTCCCTGCAAGGGAATGGGGCTTCATGCGGCCTTTAAAGATGAAGTCTTCTTTTTTGAACGCATCGGTTGAAAAGACAATGGGCCAGTCCTTCTGCCTGAAAAACCCTATGGTGCGGTTAATGGGCTCTATGATCTTTCTCGCGTAAAGGGTTATGGGAAGGTGCCTTTCTTCAATAAAATTATCCTTTACCATGTCAATTATCAAAAGCGCCGGTCTATCGCATCTGTCTTGTTCCATTTCGCATCCTCCATATCTGATCAATCAACAGTCCCGCGGCCTCATCTACATCTTCCTGCGTGGTGGTTCTGCCGATGGTTAAGCGCAGCGCGCCCATGCCCTCCTCCGGCGGTATTCCCATGGCGGCAAGGACGTGAGAGAGTTTTACTGATCTGTCATGGCATGCGGCGCCGGTGGATGCCATGAGCCCGGGTATTCCCTCAAGTATCTTTGCCCCTTCAAGGCCGTGTATGGAGACGTGGAGCGTGTTGGGAAGCCTCTCTACAGGATGCCCGTTTACAATAAGATCGTCAACGCCTGCCCTCAAGAACTCCTGGAGCCTGTCCCTCAGGCAAGCGACACGGACCATGTCCTCCTTAAGGGTCTGTTTCGCCCTTGCGCAGGCAGCCCCCAGGCCTGCCGCCAGGATAACACTCTCAGTGCCGGCCCTTTTCCCCATCTCCTGGGCCGCGCCGTGGATAAGCTGCGTGAGAGTCCTTCCGCTTTTTATGAAAAGCGCCCCGATTCCCTTTGGGCCGTAAAGCTTGTGGCCCGCGACCGTCAGGAAATCCACTCCAAGCTCATTTACATCAACCGGTATCTTGCCCACTGCCTGGGCCGCGTCCGTGTGGAGAGGGATGCCCTTTTTCGCCGCAATCGCGGCGATTTCTTTAATGGGCTGAATGGTTCCTGTCTCATTGTTGGCGAGCATTATGGTAATCAGTCTTGTCGCCGGTTTAATCGCCCTGCCTATATAATCGGGATCAACCCTGCCGAAGGGGTCAACAGGCGCCACCGTCACATCAACTCCAAGTTCCATGAGATAGACCAAGGGATTAAGGATCGCCGGGTGCTCCACGGCGGATGTGATGATATGACATCTTGACGGCCCTCTGAAATCAATGACTCCTTTTACTACACTGTTATTGGATTCGCTCCCTCCGCTTGTAAAGCATACTTCTTCAGAGCAAGCCCCCAGCAAAGACGCCGTCCGGCTCCTTGCCTGCTCAACCGCCTCTTTTGCCCTTGCTCCCAGGAAATAACCGCTCGAGGGGTTTCCGAATTCCTTCTGCATGTAAGGCATCATCGCCGCTGATGCCTCAGGCGCGAGTGGTGTAGTGGCATTGTGGTCAAAATACAAAATCTTATCTCCATTCATTACCTATCCTCCTAACCGCCATGCCCTGTTGGGGCACAACGAAGCATGAAAATGCCGCATGTCATTCCGGACTCGATCCGGAATCCAGGCCGTCATTCCGGCGCAGGCCGGAACAAGGACTGGATAGCGGCCTACGCCGCTATGACTATCTATTTTCATATAACGTCTTTAGTCGTCTCGTAATAATCTGGTCATTCGTCATGCCGGGCTTGATCCGCATCCGGAAAAAACCGGTTACCGGGGCCTGTGCCGGATTCGATCCAGGATTTGCCGGAACGACGGTGAGTCAACACAACTGTGAGACGATTCGTAAGAAAGCCATAGAAACTGGATTACGGTTTCAACTGTTGTTAAGATACTTGATAGCATTGATTTAAGCGCTGGGCCAGAGAAAACTTGGTCGTTGACAATGGGTGGACTTAATGGTAATGGTTCAGAGATTCCAAAATAAAGACGTTTACTTGTGATCTGCCAGAGTTCAGATGAATGCTTTTCCACCACAGAAAACCTAGTGAGGAGAGAATCGATGGCAACCAGCAATGAAAAAAAATTTATTCTATGGTTCAGCGAGATAGGCATCGAAGACATCCCTCTTGTCGGAGGTAAGAACGCTTCACTTGGGGAAATGTACCAGAAACTTGTGGAAAAAGGCATTAAGGTCCCTAACGGCTTTGCAATAACAAGCTATGCCTATCGTTATTTTTTGAGATACGCGGGCATAGAGGATGAGATAAAAAAGGTTCTTAAGGGTCTTGACACTCATGACATGGAGAATCTTTCCAGGAGAGGCCGTGAAGTAAGGGATATCATCGTCCACGCGGAGTTTCCTCCCGACCTTACCCACGCCATATATGCCGGATACGACAAGCTGGGAAAGCAATTCGACCAGGCAGGGCAGGACAACCTGGATGTCGCGATCAGGTCTTCGGCCACTGCGGAAGACCTCCCTGACGCAAGCTTTGCCGGACAGCAGGATACCTACCTGAACATCAGAGGCAAGAGAGCGGTTCTGGATGCATGCCACAGGTGCTTTGCAAGCCTGTTTACCAACCGCGCCATCTCTTACAGGCACGATAAGGGCTTCAGCCAGTTTGAGGTTTCGCTATCAATAGCCGTACAGAAGATGGTGAGAAGCGACTCGGCATATTCAGGGGTTATCTTTTCCATAGACACGGAGACCGGGTTTAAAGATGCCGTATTTATAACGGCCGCGTACGGGCTTGGGGAAAATGTTGTCCAGGGCGTGGTTAATCCAGACGAGTATTACGTCTTCAAGCCGGCATTGAAGATGGGCAAGAGGGCCATCATAGGCAGGAAGGCGGGCGACAGGGACATAAAGATGGTCTATTCTCTCCAGGACGATGCCAGGGTAAGAAACGTTCCGGTTAGCTACCAGGAAAGGCACCGCTATGTCCTGGAAGACGACGAAATCCTGAAGCTGGCGGAATGGGCCTGTCTCATTGAGGAACACTACAGTAATTCCGCCGGTCATTTCAAACCCATGGACATCGAGTGGGCCAAGGACGGGGATGGAGTTACAGCCGGCACCGGAGAGCTTTTTATTGTTCAGGCAAGACCCGAGACCATCCACTCCCAGAGAGATGTCAATGCCTATGAAAACTATCATCTCATGGAAAAGGGAGATGTGGTAGTTACCGGCATCGCTGTGGGAACAAAGGTCGGACACGGCTCGGCCAAGGTTATCCACGCCACCGCTGATATGCAGAACTTCAAGGCCGGCGAGGTCCTTGTCACAAGCATGACCGATCCTGACTGGGAACCCATAATGAAAATCGCGGCCGGTATTGTCACCAACAAAGGCGGCAGGACCTGCCATGCGGCGATAGTCTCAAGGGAGCTTGGAATTCCTTGCGTCATAGGGTCGGGTAATGCCGACGAACTCATAAAGACGGGAGACCTTATCACGGTTTCTTGCTCAGAGGGAGAGATAGGTGTTGTTTACAGGGGCCTCCTCAAATACGAGGTCGAGAGGATAGATCTGAAAGAACTTCCCAGGACAAAGACGAAGATCATGATGAATGTGGGTATCCCTGAGAAGGCATTTTCCCAGGGCTTGATACCCAATGACGGGGTCGGGCTTGCAAGGGAAGAGTTCATTATCAATTCCCATATCGGAATCCACCCCCTCGCCCTTATCGACTACGAGAAGCTGAGGGATATGGCCAAGGGGGACCAGAGGATCGCCGGGGTAGTGTACAAGATTGATCAGATCACGGCCGTTTATGAAGACAAGAGGCAGTTTTTCATAGATAAGCTTGCTGAAGGTGTGGGGAGGATAGCAGCGGGGTTTTATCCAAATGACGTGATAGTGCGCCTTTCTGATTTCAAGACCAATGAATACGAAAATCTCCTGGGCGGATTCCTTTACGAGCCGGCCGAAAACAATCCCATGATAGGCTGGAGAGGGGCCTCAAGATACTATGATGAAAAGTATATGCCTGCCTTTGAACTTGAGTGCAAAGCCCTTAGAAAGGCCAGATCCGAGATGGGCCTGACCAACATCAAGGTGATGGTCCCCTTCTGCAGGACTCCTAAGGAAGGGAAAAGGGTCGTTGAGCTCATGAAAAAATTCGGCCTGACCCAGGGAGAAGAGGGCCTGGAGATATATGTCATGTGTGAAATTCCGAGCAATGTCATCTGCGCGGATCAGTTTGCGGAGATATTCGACGGCTTTTCCATCGGAAGCAATGACCTTACCCAGCTTACTCTCGGCCTTGACAGGGATTCATCCCTCGTCTCTCACCTATATGACGAACGCAATGACGCGGTGAAAAGGCTTGTGGCCCAGGTCATAAAGGTCGCAAAGGAAAAAGGACGAAAGATAGGGATATGCGGGCAGGCGCCCAGCGATTTCCCTGACTTTGCGGATTTTCTGGTCGAATGCCGCATAGATTCCATGAGCCTCATCCCCGATACGGCCATAAAGACTAGGCTTGCTGTCGCCAAGAAGGAAAAGGAACTCGGGATGGAAGGTTGATAGGGCTCTTTCATGGCTATTAGGATTCTTGGAACAGGCTCGTATGTCCCTCCCAAGGTTCTCTCCAATAAGGACCTTGAGGCAATGGGTCTTGACACGACGGATGAATGGATAGTTCAGCGTACCGGGGTGAGCGAACGCCGTATGGCTGCCCCGGATGTCACAACTGCTGATCTTGCAAAGGAGGCGTCCCTTAAAGCGCTTGAGGCTGCGGGGATGACCCCCGCGGATGTCGAACTTATAATAGTTGCCACGATTACCCCGGATACATGCTGCCCCTCGGCCGCGAACTGGCTTCAGGCAAAAATCAATGCCCCGCAGGCAGTAACCTTTGATGTGGCTGCCGCCTGTTCAGGTTTTATTTTCGCCCTGAATGTAGCCTCGCAGTATCTGATGACTGGGGCCTTCAGGAACGTACTCGTGGTCGCAAGCGAGGTCATGACCAGGACCCTTAACTGGAAAGACCGAACCACCTGCATCCTGTGGGGAGACGGGGCCGGTGCCGCGCTTCTATCATCGGGGGAAAATGGCCCTGAACTCCTTTCAACTCATATCCATACCGATGGAGAAAACGGGCAGGATCTGCTCCTGCCGGGAGGCGGATCAAAGACGACCCCGATATGCCACGAAAGCGTGGACAAAGGCCTTCATTACCTCAACATGATAGAGGCCAATGCGAGCTTCAGAGTGGCGGTAAGGCACTTCATAGATTCGGTTAAGGAGGCTGTCCAGCATAACGGAGCGGATATCCGGGATATTGACTGGATCATCCCCCATCAGGCCAATCTGCGCATGTTCCAGTACATGGCCAAGACACTCGATATCCCAATGGAGCGGTTCTATTTCACCCTGCACAAGTATGGGAACATCTCCTCAGCCTCCTGCGCGATCACTCTTGACGAAGCGGTGAGAACGGGGACTGTCAAGAAGGGTAACCTGATATGTATGCCTGTGTTCGGCGGCGGCCTCACCTGGGGCAGCGCCATGATCAGATGGTAGGGTCTAGATGATGGATGTTTCAGCCTTTAGGAAACTGGGCATAGGCTTTGCGGCATCACGGGATAAGGATGGCGGTCTTTCCACGCTGATTATGGTGCACGGAGCAGGCGGCAGCTCGGAGGTGTGGAGCGGGCAGGTAAGCGGCCTCTCGCACCTCGTTCAGGCAGTCGCCCTTGATCTGCCCGGTCATGGAGAATCCGAGGGACCCGCCATGGAAAGCATTGAGGCATATTCCGACTGGCTTGTCGAAGTAATCGAAAAGACGGCCGAAAAACCGGTATTTCTGATGGGCCATTCCATGGGAGGGGCAATAACTCAGATTACGGCGATCAGGAGGCCGGAGCTTCTTTCCGGGATTATCCTTGCCGCCACAGGCCCGCGGCTCAGGGTTGCCCCCCAGTTTCTCCAGGGCCTTCGGGAAGATTTCAGCGCGACCGTGGAGCGTTTTCTTGGTTATGCCTACGGGCCCGAGGCTGGAGACGCCCTGATAAAGGAAGGTATAAGGATTATGAAGGAAGCAGGCCCCGACGTCGTTTTCAAAGACCTCTCCGCCTGCGATAGCTTTGATGTCGCAAAGGGGCTTTCCAGTATTAAGATGCCCTGCCTGGTTGTATGCGGTGAAAAAGACCTCCTGACTCCTCCTGCCTTCTCAGCAAAGCTTCATGATGCAATCGCCGGCAGCACCCTAAAGCACATCCCTGACGTTGGCCATACCTTGATGATCGAAAATCCCCGCGCCTTCAACCAAATTGTGGGGATGTTGTTTACTTTTGCAGTTTCTTGACCCTCGGCCTTCAAGCTCATACATGAAGGCCAAGCCACTGAATGCCTGGTGCTGATAGTGAAGGAAACCTCGTTAAATCTGGTCATGTCGGCTGTTTTCGGCGGAAGGAAAGGTATCAGACCTCCCGCCGGCAACCCTACCTCAGTCGTGTGCCATGGGCTCATGGATGCGAGCGGCGTATCCTTTCCGCACGCCCATACAGATCCCAATGCCATGGCTGAGCTTGCCCTTGCAGGGCACGATATCCTAGGGTTCGACACAGTGATGCCGGAGTACAGCGTGCACCAGGAGTCGGCGGCGCTGGGAAGTCATGTGGATTGGGGCCACAGGGACATGATGCCGGATGCCAAGACTCATCCGCACGCTGATTTCTCAGATATAATAGTGCCTGAAAACCTTCTTGAAAAACCCTCAATGAAGGTGGTGCTGGATGCCATCTCCATACTCAGACGGCACGTCGGGGGAAGGGTTGCCATAGTGGGAAAGGTGATGGGACCATGGACCCTTTCCTATCACATGGCCGGAGTGGAGAATTTCCTCCGCCGCGTGGGAAGGAGAGACGGCGCTACGATCAACCGGATGCTCAGGCAGCTCATGCCTGTTACCATCGCCTTCGCCAGGGCTCAGTTTCAGGCTGGAGCCGATGTTGTCGTGCTGGCCGATCACGCCACGGGGGACCTTGTCGGGCCTTACCACTATAAGGAGTATCTCCTGCCGATACATAAGGAGATAACCGCGGCAATAGGCGGCCCCCTGATACTTCACGTATGCGGGAGGTGCGCCGATAGGCTTGAGCTATTTGCCGAAGCCTGCTTTGACGCCTATCACTTTGAGTGGCAGGTGGATGCAAAAGAGGCGGTCAGCAGGGTTGGTAAGAAGATGTGCCTTGTAGGCAATGTCAACAATCCCGATGTGCTTCTCATGGGCCGGCCTGAAGACGCTTATAGACAGGCCAGATATGCCATCGAGGCCGGGGTTGGAATTATCGGTCCCGAATGCGCGATTCCCCTCCCCACTCCCATTGAAAACTTGAAAGCCATCGTCTCCGCCGTCCATGCCGGCTATTAGGGGGACGTTGTTTACTTTTACACATTTGAGGCTGGAAAAGGCTTGCTGAGGTTGGACTTGAGCCGGCCTTTTAATCAAAGGAGGTAAGTGATGGAGCTAAAGAATGCAGTAGCGGTTGTAACTGGAGGAGCATCCGGCCTTGGCGAGGCCTCGGTGCGCCTCTTGATCGAAAATGGGGCCAGGGCCGCCATACTGGACGTGGCGGAGGAAAGAGCCGCAAGGCTTGTCTCCGAACTAGGAAGTAATGTTATCTTCTGTAAGACGGATGTCACTGATGAAAAAAGCGTTCAGGCCGCCATGGACAGGACAATGGAGGCCTTCGGGGCCATCAATATTGTCCTCAACTGCGCGGGGGTCGCAACTCCAGGAAAGGTTATCGGGAAGGAAGGTCCTTTGTCCATAAGCACTTTTAGCAGGGTGGTACAGATAAACCTTATCGGAACAATGAACGTGATCCGCCTTGCAGCTCAGAAGATGCTGGCAAATAGCCCCAATCAGGACGGTGAGAGGGGGGTTGTTATAAACACTGCATCCATCGCCGCATTCGAGGGGCAAATAGGTCAGGCCGCATACAGCTCCTCCAAGGCTGGAGTCGTTGGTTTGACCCTTCCCATCGCAAGAGAGTTCGCTGATTACGGGATAAGGGTGGTCGCCATAGCCCCTGGGCTTTTCTGGACTCCGATGCTTGAGGGACTTCCGGAGAAGGCGAAAGAATCCCTCGCCAACATGATGCCTTTTCCAAAAAGGCTGGGGAAACCGACAGAATATGCCCGCCTCGTGCGGGACATAATTGAAAACCCGATGCTGAATGGGGAAACCATCCGGCTGGATGCCGCGTTGAGAATGGCGGCAAGATAAAAATATCGAGGGCATGCCTTTCTCATTCCCCCGGGCACGGAGCCGGCTGTGATAGTGGAGATATTTTAATGTCTGAAGGAACGTATCAATATGATGTCGCCGTAATAGGCGCGGGGGCGGGAGGAGTGGCCGCCGCCGTCAAGGCGGGGCAGCTTAAGGGCAAGGTGCTTATTGTTGAATCAGGGGATCTTGGAGGGCTTTGCATGAACAGAGGCTGCGTTCCCTTCACGCATTTCATGACCGCTTCGCGCATCATGGGAGACCTGGATCTTGGAAGGGAGATGGGTATCACGTGCGATCGGCTCTCCAGCAGCTTCAAATCCCTGCTTAAGAGGCAAAATGATCTTCTGGGATTCATGCGGCAGGGAGTAAACGGCATGCTGAAAAGGCATGGTGTGGAAATGGTTCAAGGGAAGGGCCGCCTTGCCGGAAGCGGAGCTGTGGCGGTCGGCGGGAAGACCTTCACCGCAAGGGCCGTAATCCTTGCGACGGGGGGTCGCTGGAAGGGGCGGACTCCGGAAGGGGATCTTCAAGGCGATGCCCTTTTGAACTCCGACTGGATTCTTGAGTCCAGAGACCTCCCAGGCAGAGCCCTCCTCTATGGATCGAGTCCATGGTCTCTTGAGATAGCTCAGTTCCTGAGGCGTTTCGGCTCGGAGGTAGCCATAGCTACCCCTGAAAAATCCCTCCTTTCATCAGAGAGCAAGACGATAGGCACAAGGCTTACGAAGGTCCTTAAAAGGGAGGGGATAGCCATTCATACCGGAGCCGTGATTTCGGAGGCAAGGAAAGGCAAGGGGGGCTGGGCTTGCGAGATATCCGACTCAAAGGGCAAGACAACACAGGATTTTGATGTGGTAATCCAGCCTGACAGGGTGTCAGCCCTTGAGGGAATCGGTCTTGAAACTGTCGGTCTTGATCCATCCGCTCCATTCATCAAGGTAAACGAACGACTGGAGACCTCTGCCAAGGGGGTATATGCGATAGGAGACGCGGCAAGCCCCGCGGAGCGGCATTATTCCCACATTGCCTCAAGCCAGGGCATGATCGCCGCGCAAAACGCCATGGGCGGAAGTATCTCGTTCAATCAAAAGGCGGTTCCGAGGGTACTTTTTACGAAGCCCCAGATCGCGTGCGTGGGCCTCACTCCCAGACAGGCTAAGGACGCCGGTTATGAAGTGGTTACAGGCACCGCTGCGCTTTCAATGAACCCTCTCGGGATGATTCTTTCCCAGCAGGAAGGGGCAGTGGAAGTCGTTTGCGACAAAAAATACGGCGAGGTCTTAGGGATTCATATTATAGGGGAGTTCGCATCCGAGATGGCCGGCGCCTGCGTGCTGGCGATTCAAATGGAGGCAACGGCGGAAGAGCTATCAAGGGTTGTCTTTCCTCACCCGACACTCAGCGAATCCATTGCCGAGGCCGCCCGCGATTGCAGAGGCCAGACCGTATAATCTTTCATGCTGCTTGGCTTGAAACGACCAAATGCTTTGCGCATGGCAACTCTCTAATACGGCAAGGAAGACCATAATTATTGAAACGGTATCCGTCTCACCGTATTTTATGTAACATGTTTAACTTATTATTTATACTGTGAAAAATATCTGCTTCAAATAAAAGTGACTAACCGCTCACTTTTATGTTGACAAAAGACTTTGAAAAATTTTAAGCTTTTCTAAAGGTGAGTGAACGCTCACTACTGAAATTCATCAGCGTAGAGGACTGCCCTGCAATTAGTCACAACAGTATCCTGTGCAGGGGTGCCGTTTAACCTTCCTTCTAGGAGGGTATTGGTCTTGATACGAAATCTGCTACTTTCCCACTTCCCAAGGACCACTTGTGGAGCTTTATTTTTTTGTTCCTGCTGTGAAATGCATTTCTTACCGTCAAGTGTTTCAAACAATATAGAGTTATTATCTTGGAATCAATCAAGCTATTGAAAGGGGTGATGCCCATGATCTAGGGTGGGAGAATAATTCTAAGTTAGTTTTATCGACGATGCCGAAGATGGACGCTCTGCAGGCTGCAAAAAGTGATAGGGTTTGTAAGTGGCTGAGAAGCTTTTAAACTGGAAGGGGACGACTTTTTGTAATGTACCTTATGCATGAATTTCATGGAGGGACTGCGATGAAGAAGGGCTTACTCTTGTTTGGTGTGGTGTTTATGGTAGTCTGCGGGCTTGCCATTAATGGATTAGCGGCTGAGAAGGTTTATCACTGGAAGATGCAGGCATCCTATCCGGTCGGAACATCGGTTATGATGCATGGCGTCGAGTGGGCAAAGGCGATAGAAAACATTACAGGTGGACGGCTCAAGATAGAGATCCTCCCTCCTGGCGCAATGTGTGACGTCAAGGATATTATTTCCTATCTGGAGAAGGGGGTATTTGACTGCGCTATAACATATGGCGGTTTCTACACTGGACTCATCCCCGAAACCGACCTTGAGATAGGACTTCCCCAGGGTCACAGAACCTGGGATGAGGTCTGGGACGTGATGTACAACAGGGGCCTGGGACAAATCATTCAGGAGGCCTATGCCGAACACAATATCAAATGGTATCCGTGCGCTGCTGACTGTTACTACCATTTCAATACCAACTTTCCTGTAAACAAGCTTGATGACCTGAAGGGAAGAAAGATCCGGGCTCTGGGCGTTTATGGAAAATATGTCCAGAAACTCGGGGCCTCGGTTGTGGTAGTCCCCGGCGCTGAGATGTACATGGCCATGAAACTCGGGACCATTGACGGAGCTATTTACGGGGCGACCGGCCTTCAGGACATTAAGTTCCACGAGGTTGTTGAGTACTACACCCTGCCGACTGCGGCCCAGATCGCGCTATCCCTGGTAATAAACAACAAATCCCTGGAGAAGCTCCCCGCTGATCTGAGGAAAATTGTGGAGGAGGGAACCAGGTACATCCTAAACGATACCAGCAACCGATATATCACTCAATGCAAGGATTCCCTCAACAAATCAGTCAACATGGGTTCAGTGAAGATCTCCTGGCTTCCCGAAGAGGAGATGGCAAAGATGCGAGCGCTTGTCAAGCCCATTTGGGACGAGCTTGCAGCCAAAAGCCCGAGGATGGCAAAAGGTGTTGAAATCATAAAGGCACAGATGCGAGACCTTGGCAGGCCAATGGATTAGGCAATCCAATTTCGGGGGGCATGACAAAAAAACTCGCTCCCCGACAAGAAACGCTCCAAGGAGGAAAGCGATAATGCAGACCTTCATTAAAATAGTGAGCAATATCAATGAATTAGTGGGCAAAATAGCTGCCTTCCTGATGGCGCCTCTCGTCCTGATCACCGTATATGAAGTGATTATGCGGTATCTGGTGAAGCGACCCACTATATGGGCCTGGGATCTCAATATTCAGGTCTTTGCAGGGATCGCGATGCTTGGGGGCGGCTATACCCTGCTTCAGAAAGGACACGTGGTGGTTGATGTCTTCGTTATGAAGATGGATCCCCGCAAGAGGGCCTGGCTGGACATCATGACCTCCTTTTTCTTCTTTGCCGGCATCATAGTGATGATCCTGGGCGGATGGGAGATGGCCTGGATGTCCATTAAGGCCGGAGAGACAATGCCTACTGTCTGGGCCCCTCCCTACTATATCATGAAGCTTCTGGTCCCGGTAGGCGCCTTCTTCGTTCTACTCCAGGGAGTGTCGGACCTCCTGCAAAATATTCTCGTCATCTTGAAGAAGCCGGGCTCAGGGAGGGATTGACCATGGAACCCTGGATGATTGCTTTAATTACTGTTATCTCACTTCTGATCCTGCTGATGACAGGGCTTCCTGTGGCTTTCGCCCTTACAGGGCTCTCTGCGCTGCTGCTGTATCTATTCCTTGGCCCTTCCGCGCTCTTTATGGTGGTCGGTTCCGCCTTCAAACAGATTGGAACGGAGGTATTCATAGCCATTCCGCTTTTTGTCTTGATGGCGGCAATCCTGCAGTTTTCAGGCATAGCGAGCTCTCTTTACGCCACCATGCATATGTGGATGGGGCCGCTGCGCGGGGGACTTGCCATAGGAACCATATTTATCTGTGCCATCATTGACGCCCTGAGCGGCATAGGGGCAACTGCCACAACTACTATGGGACTCATAGCCCTGCCTGAGATGCTGAAGAGGAATTATAATAAGCACATGGCGGTCGGAATCGTCACAGTCGGGGGAGCCCTCGGGCCTCTGATACCTCCAAGCGTATTGATGATCATCGTAGGCGGATACGCCCAGCTTTCAGTGGGCAAGCTTTTTCTAGGCGGGGTCTTTCCGGGCCTGCTCATCACATTAGGCTATGCGCTTTACATGGGGATTCGCTGCGCGATCCGTCCCCAGGACGGCCCGGCCATTGATCCTTCTGAGAGAGGGAGCATGAGGGAGAAAGTGGCCAGCCTGAAATACGTGATCCTGCCCCTTGGTCTCATTTTCTTCATCATGGGGGGAATCTATACCGGGATATTCACGCCGACAGAGGCTGCCGGCTTCGGTGCCATGGGAGCAGTGGTAATAGCGATGGCCTACGGAAAATTCAATTTGTCTGATATGGCAAGCGCCTTCAAACTCGCGATGAGGGTGACATGCATGATCATGTGGCTTGTAGTCGGAGGCGGATGCTATTCGGCGCTTGTCACTGTTACCGGAACCGGTCACCTTGTTCTGGATGTGCTTTCAAACCTCCCATTCGGGGCGATGGGCATAATAATCGTGATGTTGGGGATAGCCCTGATAATGGGTATGTTCATAGACCCGGTAGCCATTTCCATGATCTGCATCCCCATTTTTCTCCCTGTAATCAACGCACTCGGAATAGATCTTCTCTGGTTCATGTTATTATTCGTCATTGCCGTCGTAATAGGCTACATCACCCCGCCGTTTGGGCTTAATATCTTCTATATGAAAGGCGTGGCTCCGGACGGCATAACCATCATGGATATTTACAAAGCAGTTATGCCTTTCACAGCGGTAAAAATCTTTTGTCTGGGGCTGTGTATCCTGTTTCCCGGCATCCTGACATATCTTCCCGGGCTTCTTAAGTGATCGGTCTGGAGTAACGAGGTTAAGGATGATGGAAAAAGAGCTCGAAGGAAATGTTGCTATTGTCACAGGTGGAGGAGCCGGCATCGGCAGGGCTATTGCTATCGGGCTTGCCGCGCAGGGTGCCCGCCTGGTTATCCCGGATCTGAGCTTGACAGACGCGGAGGAGACTGCCGGGATCATCATAAGAAAGGGCTCTCAGGCGATGCCCTTGAAGGCGGATATTTCAGATGCGGGAGAGGTTGATTTCGTATTCGAAAGGGCCATGGAAGCTTATGGATCAGTTGATATACTGATCAACAATGCCGGCAGGACACACCCGGCTGTTTCCATCCTGGACCTGGACCTGAGTTTTGTGGACAGCATTTTCGCTGTTGACTACAAGGGCCTTTATCTTTGTTGCAGGAATGCTGTCAAGGAGATGAGCAAGGGTAAGGGGGGTGTCATAGTAAATATCTCCTCTATCGCGGGTCTTACCCCGCTGCCTCTTGTCATGTACGGCCCGATGAAAAGCGCTGTCAATATGCTTACACGGATACTGGCACGGGAGTGGGCCCATGCCAATATCCGGGTTAACGCTTTAGCGCCGGGGTATGTTCTTACTCCGCTTATGGAGGGTATGATAGCGCGTGGGCAGCGGGACTCTTCCAGGATAATAGAGAGGACTCCGATGAAGACCATGCTCTCCCCGGAGGAGATAGCCGAAGCGGCTCTTTTTCTGGTTTCCTCGCGCGCCGGACATATTACGGGAACGATATTAACGGTGGACGGCGGCTGGCTGGCGGATGGGGGCTGGTCGGCGTATCCAAGATAATTTGAAGTCCTGCAGAAGGAGGATGTTATGAAAGCTGCGCCGGTTAGCGGACCCATAGCACTCGAAGGCAAGGCGGGAATAGTCACGGGAGCTGCGCGTGGGATAGGAAGGGCGGTGTGCCTTGCGCTGGCCAGGGAGGGAGCGGCTGTCGTGGCATGTGATGTGCTGTCTTGTGCCGATACGGTGGCGGAGGGTGTTTCACGGGGATGGCATATTGATGAGATTTCTTGTGATGTCAGTGAGATCAAGAGCGTCCGGAATTGCGTAGAAGCCGCCAAGAAACTGCTTGGGGGTATTGATTTTCTGGTCAATAACGCGGGGGTTCTCGGGAGATCAGGGAAACCGATTGATCACTACGGTCTGGATGAGTGGGACCGCATTTTGGACATTAACCTGAGGGGAACTTTCATAATGACCCAGGCAGTCTGGCCTTCAATGCTGGATCGGGGCAGCGGCAAGATCGTTTGTATCGGATCTATCGCCGGGCGCATCGGAGGATTGCTGGCCGGACCGCATTACTGCGCTTCGAAGGGCGGCATACATGCCTTTGTAAAGTGGGCGGCAAAACACGGTGCGCCGCTGGGTATATATGTGAACGGGATAGCTCCGGGACCCATTTCTACTCCCATGACCGAGAACGAGCCTTACAGACCTGATATGGTTCCGCTGGGGAGACTGGGGGAGCCTTCAGACATTGCTGAGGCCGTTGTGTTTCTTGTTTCCCAGGCGTCCAATTTCATTACCGGGAGCATCCTGGATATCAACGGCGGGATGCTCATGGTATGATACGGAATCAGGAAGCGTATGATCTTTGAGGAGACTGTTTTAGATGCAGAAGCGCGTTAAAACCAGAATAAAGAACCCTGACCTGATTGATATCAGAAGAAATCAGATAATACAGGGAGCTCTTAAGGTTTTTATTGCTAAGGGCTTTCATAATTCCACCGTGCGTGAGATCGCCGAAGCTGCCGGCCTGACCATGGGTTCTCTGTATAACTATATTCGCTCCAAGGAAGATATAATATTTATAGTCTATGAGCAAATTACAAGGTCCCTGAGAGAAGACATGGAAACGGCCATAAGAGAAGCTGGGACTCCCGAGGAACGCCTTAGGGCGGCATTGCGCCAGAACCTTATCACTGTTTATGATTACCAGGATATAATAATGTTTCTCTATAAGGAGTCAGCCTCTCTTGACAAGGAAAGCATTAGAATCGTGCTAGCGCGGGAGACGGAGTATATTGAACTTTTTGAGGATTTGCTTCGCGACTACTTCTCTTGCAAGGGAAGGAAAATAGAGCAGACCAGGCTGCGGGTGAGCGCGGATCTCTTAAGCTACATACCAGTTATCATGACCTTCAGGCGTTGGAGTCTGAGGCGGCGTTTTGATTCCATGGAGAAAGTAATGGATGAGATCCTGAACTTCATGCTTAAAGGAATTGAAGTAATAGCATCGGAAAACGGAGGATAAGGGATGAATACACCTAGGAGGGAAGTTCTCGTTGCCTCCTACCGGGACATGGTGAAGATCCGGCGTGTAGAGGAGGCTCTGATGGAGGTATTTTCAGCCGGGGAGATTCCAGGGTTCATTCATGTCTGCATAGGGCAGGAGGCAGCGCCGGTAGGCATATGCAGCCATCTCAGGGAGTCAGACTATATCGCCACTACTCACAGGGGCCATGGCCACGCCCTTGCCAAGGGAATAGATCTGAAAACTTTTATGGCAGAGCTTTTTGGAAGGAGAAACGGCCCATGTCTCGGCCGTTCAGGTTCAATGCATCTGGCCTATAAACCCTTGGGTATCATGGGTGCGAACGGCATAGTGGGAGGTGGGATTCCCATCGCAACTGGGGCCGCTTTCGCTATCAGGTACAAGAACAGAGATGATGTGACGGTTTGTTTTTTCGGAGAGGGAGCAACGGACGAAGGGACCTTCCATGAGTCCCTTAATATGGCCTCCCTATGGAAATTGCCTATTATCTATGTGTGCGAAAACAACGGTTGGGCGGAATTCACGGCTCAGAGCGTGCATATGACAATAAAGGATGTCGCCACACGTGCGGTAGCCTATGATATGCCAGGGGTCGTGGTTAAGAATGATTTTTTCGCTATCTATGAAGCTGCCGGTCATGCCGTAGAAAGGGCAAGGAGGGGTGAGGGCCCGACTCTCCTTGAGATCAAGAGCAGGAGATGGCATGGCCACTTCGTGGGCGACGCCCAGAAATACAGGCCAGGTGAGGATGTGGCAGATGCGCGTAACCAGGACTGTTTGGCTGATTTTGAGAAGAGCCTTGTTTCTCGGAATCTTTTGCGGGAAGAAGACGGCGCTGCCATTGACCGGGAGGTAAAAGAAGAAATCAGGGAGGCTCTTGACTTCGCTCGCAACAGCCCTTTCCCTGAGCCTTCCGAGCTTATGTCAGGGGTGTATTCTTAAAAAATTTTTGCGATTGGTGACTGGGCGCTCAGTCACTTCTATTGATGGAGTAAGTCATGAAGGAAATAAGATACCTCTGGGCCATAAATGAAGCTATC
>JBGSUA010000119.1:0-27293 GCA_041753575.1 Desulfatiglandaceae bacterium | reverse complement strand
TAGAGCAACAGTCAAAACAGGCGGCCTGATGATGCACCATATACAACCCAATTTTTTGTCTTGACAATGGGGAGAGGTTCATTTGGGGGTAATTTCCTGCTGGGACCTAAGGGCCTGGGGCGGGTAAGAATGGATCCTTCCCAGATTGACCAGATACTTGCCAATCTTTGCATAAACGCCAGGGACGCTATGGGAGGATCGGGCAGAATAGCCCTTGAAACAAGAAACCTGAGCGTTGATGCATCATACTGCGCTGAGCACACGGAGGCCGCGGCAGGAGATTATGTTGTCCTGGCCGTGAGCGACGACGGCTGCGGCATGGACAAGGAGACCCTCTCGCACATCTTTGAGCCTTTCTTTACCACAAAGGGAGTCGGAGAGGGAACAGGCCTGGGGCTTGCGACGGTTTACGGGATAGTCAAGCAGAACAACGGCTTCATCAATGTATATAGCGAGCCAGGCCAGGGAAGCATCTTCAAGATATACCTTCCCAGGGTTGAGGAGATAGCAAGGCAGACATCCGAACCCGAACCGGCTGAAAAACTCGATGGAACCGAGACCGTGCTCCTCGTGGAGGATGAGGAATCCATCCTGCTTCTGGGAAAAAAGGCACTTGAAAGGTACGGTTACAAGGTCATTGAGGCCAGGAATCCAAGGCAGGCCCTTGAGGCTGCCCGCTCTCGCGAAGGCCCCATTGATCTTCTGTTGACGGACGTAATCATGACCGAGATGAACGGAAAGGAGCTCAAGGAAAGCGTGGAGGCATTGAGACCTGGGATCAAGGCGCTCTACATGTCCGGCTACACCACCAACGTGATCATGCACAGGGGCATACTGGATGAGAATGTCAACTTCCTTCAGAAACCTTTCAGCGTGAAGGGGTTTGTTGCAAAGGTGAGGGAAGTGTTGGATAGAAATGGGGATTAGTTTGATCTGTAATCTTCTCTGGCTTCTTTTGCCTCACGCATTATCTGCAGTCCGCCCCACAAAACTATGATTGAGACAGCCGCTCCGATTATGAGATCGGGCAGACGGCTTTCGAGATACATGACAAGGGCACCGGACAAAATTATGCCTGCATTTGCAATGACGTCGTTCCTGGAAAAGATATAGGATGCCCTCATGTGAACGCCGCCTCCTTTATGCTTTGCAATAAGGAGGAGGCATAAGACATTGGCAGCCAGGGCAATGAATCCTACTATCATCATGAGAGCGCTCACTGGCTCGCTCCCGTAAAGCCACCTTCTCGCCACTTCAAACAGTACCGTCAGGCCCAGCCCGATCTGAAACACACCGCTCACCGCCGCAGCCCTTGCTTGCAGGCGGCGAGGCCGTCCCACCGCATAAAGGGCAATTGCATAAACCGAGGCGTCGGCAAGCATGTCAAGGCTGTCCGCAAGGAGGGCAGCCGATTCGGCAAACCAACCTGCAACAGCCTCCCCAAGAAACATAAGGCCGTTTATTGCCAGAAGCACCCAAAGACTCCGCCGTTCCAACTGAGCAGCTTCATCCATCCCGCAGCCGCATTCAGGCATCTTTTCCTCCAATTTTACCATTCACTTCTTGCATCACCTGCCTCTCTCCCCCAATTCCAGCGGTGGATCACTCAATCCCCGGCTGCCGGCCCGATGCTGAGATTCTCCGGAATTACCGTTCCGGATGTTACAGTTAGTCCCTCGACTATTGTCCGTCCGGATGGATTCTCCGAGAAGGCATTGTCGTTTCCCCCCTGTATGATCACTGTCTGGCTCAAGGTTTGCTGGACTGCCGGGTAGTTTCCCTGAGTAACCCTGATCAGCTTGACCGCATCCGTGTCATCCAAGGCGGTTTGGAGACTGGTGTAGCAAGGCGACTTATCCCCGCATTTATCATCGCTCTGGTTTACATAAAGCACTTTGTAAACGATCACAGTTGCTGTTGCTGACCTGGTTCCCCCCGGCCCCGTAACCTCCAGTTTGACGGGATACACGCCGATGCTGTTATAGGTGTGCTGTGGATGCCGCTCCGAGATGCTCGTGCCGTCTCCAAAATCCCAGTCCCAGGATGTTATGTCGCCGGTTGACTTGTCTTCGAACGCGACCTGGAGAGGGCTTTCTCCCCGTGTAGGATTCATTGTGAATGCGGCTGAAGGCGGCGGATGGTCAACCCCTATGTATAATGTGTATGTGCCGTTTTCGAGAGGGTTTGAAGCAAGCGGGCCGGCCACAATGAGGGTTGCCTGATAAATACCAGGGTTCTGGTAGATATAAGTGGGATTTGTTTCATAGCTTGCAGGAGAGCCGTCTCCGAAGTTCCACGTCCTTGTGTGGATGGTACCCCAGGACATATCCTTAAAGTTTACAGTCAGTGGGCTTATTCCCTGTGTAGGCGTTGCGCTGAAACTGGCAACAGCAGGCGTCCGGGTCCAGGATCTTGTGAAACTTATTGACCCACCTACAGAAAGAGAGATTGTCTGAGGTGAGGGTGTATCCCAGGATGGAAGTTCCTGCCCGGTCCATGTGTATGAGCCGGCCGGGGCGTTGGTAAAGCTCATGTCTCCCGAATAGTACTGGCCGTTTCCCTCGAAACCTGTCGGACCTATAATGCTCCATGTGCCGTTATCCGGATCTATATTGACTGCTACTGATCCGCCCTGCGCGGCGTAGGTGCCTGTGAAACCTGTGGTCTGGTTTTCAACGATGCTCACTCCAGCGTTTGCAGGCTTCACCCACCCTGTCACCGACTTGAATTCTACATTGTGTAAACCGACCGGGACAGCGCTTTCATCATAGCCGGAGTTATACCATATTGAGGTTCCCACACGGCGCCACTGGGCGGCGGCAGATCTTGCCCCTTCCGGTTCTATGAAGACCTGCAGGGAGCCCGTCTTGGTCGTAGTCTGAACCAGGACTGCCTGGGTAAAAACAATGGTCGCATCATCCTTTGATATATAGCCGTTCATTATATCATTGGAACCCAGACCTCCTGCGGCTGTAACCAGTGTGATTTCTCCATTTGGCGTGACCGAATACGTCCCGGAGGATTGGCCTGAATATGTCTGACCGTTACTTACGTACACGCCTAACACAAAGGCGTTCCAGTTTCCGGCTCCATCGAATGTGATTGTTCCATAACCATTCTGGGCCTCTGGGGTATTGGAGCTGAAGTTCTTCACCCTGAAGAGCTGCCACCTGTATGTGCCGTTAAGGTTAGCGACAGAAAAGGTCTTGGCCGGATTTTGCTTCATTGCCATTGTGATCTGCTGGAAACCTGATTCATCGCTGCTTAAGATCACATAATTGCCTTCGCTGCTTAACTGACCTGTGAATACAGGATTAGGGTCTCCAGCGAAATAGAAATCAGCCTCACCACCCTGTCTCAGGGTGTAGGACAACGGTCCGGCCTCGTAATCTGTACTTAGATCGTCCTCTATACTTGTGACCTGAATGCTCCCCTGTCCCGAACCCAACTGTATGGTGCCGTAATATATTTCTGCTTCCCGCTCCTTGTTGCTTTCTATGTCATATAGTTCAAAGCTTCTAAAACGCCAGGTTCCGGTCATATCCGAGTCGGTGAAAAATTTCTGATCATTGCCTCTTACGGCAATAAAGTTTGCTTGATTTGTGTGTCCGTTCTCCGTCTCTCCGTGTGTTCCCATGAGGAACTCTCCGTCAGGGGAAAGATTAAGGGTGTAGTGCTCAGGCGGGGAGAAATTTACAAGAGTCAAGCTGTAGCCGGCAGGAGAGGGTGAGCAGGTTCCGGCAAGATTAAAACTTGCTGTCTCTCCGTCGCTTTCTACTGTAGAGACTGAACCGGTTACATTTCCTCCTGAGATGGCCATTGTTCCCATTGCCTGGGTCCCATCCCTGTTAGATTTTTCAACGTCATATACACCCGCATACCTTAGCTTATAACCTCCCGCCGGGGCCTGGGCGCCGTCCTTAGTGGCTATGATGATTGCGTGATACCTGTCCCCCTGGGCGTAGGAGGAGGATGGTGCTATCAGGGAGAACAAGAGTAAGACTAGTATAGGAGCACCAAGGAACCCGACTATATTCCAAAATCTATCGCGACCAGCTTTTCCACTGATATTATGTCCCATCCAACTGTCCTCACTTCGAAGGTAAGTATCCCCCGGCTGTGCCGGGGGCTTTATTTTGTGAGCCGCTAAAAGCGGCTATAAGAGGTTGCTAACGCGGCCCCTGCTCTTGGAGCCACCTTACCGGTGGCAGTTCATCACAGATTCAACTTCTCTATCCGCTTGTCCTCCGCTTCCTGTTTCCGGATGTACTCGCGTATCACTTGCTCGTCTCTCCCCACTGTAGACACAAAATATCCGCGCGCCCAGAAGTGTCGCCCCACAAAATTTCGCTTCTTCTCCCCATATACACGATCCACATGGATAGCGGTCTTACCCTTGATATATCCTATCACCAGCGACACAGCATATTTTGGTGGTATCGATATCATCATGTGGACAGGGTTGGCCATCATATGGCCTTCCTCTATCTGGCACTCCTTCTGCAAAGCAAGCTGCCGGAAAACCTCTCCCAAATGCTGCCCGGGTATGCGCAGGAAATCAACACATAAACCATAGAATTACATCATTTCAGCTCATTGACTCCGCATAATATTTTTCTGTACATAATGCAAGTTTATGTTCTGCTGAACATAATTTGCACTCCCACTTGATATGGTTTAGACTCTCATATCCTTCCATCGCAAAACTCCTTTCGTGTGCTTGGCGGCTCACGATTTTGAGTTTCTGCGATGGACTCCCGCATTTGTCAAACTTCTACCGCCTCCCCGGATTAGCCGGGGGAACTCCTGAAGGGATTGGTATTGATTTGGTCCCAAGCGGCTCACTGGTTCACTTCCATTGGACCACCTAATGGGCACCAGTGAAAAGATTCCGGGCCCCCGTAACTTTTGTCGTCGAGGGGAATAGTGATAAGACCGCCAACGAACATTAACCTGAGGGTCACATGTTCCCTAAACTGAACATCAGTAACCTTCTTCCCCACGAAGGAACAAAGGGCATCTCGCGAGCCTTCTTTCGGAAATTCAATTGTTTCTCCGTTGATATCAGCTATTGGATTGTTCAACGCGCGCAAGACCGGGCCATCGAAATGGAATTCGACGTAGTCCCTGAAAAAAGACACAGCGCTGAGTTCTTCACCGATCAAAGATTCAATTCGTTTACCTCGATTATTCATGCTTCACCTTTGTGACCCAGCGCTGCGAGTTAAGTCCTTGCCAACTTAGACTGAGCCCTTGTTTCTATTCTTAGGCGGCCAAGGGCTCAAGCGATTGTTCAAGAGGCCGCCTTTGGACCTTAAGAGCAGGCGCTGGAACGAAGCTCCGCCCGTGCGTTCCCGGAGCGCCGGAGACGCTTCGGGGACTGATAGTAGACAAAAAAAATATGTTACTAATTGGCCTAATACCAGATTGAAGTAAAGATTTATCTACCCCCGGATAATCTCGTCTTCATGATGAGCCAGGTCTATAAAATCAACTCCTATACCCTCATCGGTTATAATCACGATCTCGGCCTTTACTTTGACTGACTCATTCTCAAGAGGCGGTTTCATCTTGATAACGATAGAATCGAGTAGCATGAATCTGTAAGAGGCATTGGTCCTTATAAACAAGCTTTGGAACTGATGCTGGATGCAACGAAGTACCCTTCCTTGCCGCCGATGGCAACAGGAAATTCAAGGTCTATTCTCGCGGCGTCGAGCCGGTCTTGGATGTTTTCCATAATACCAGATTATCACCTCGGCTTTCGGGTAGTCAATTCCTGGCCCTTATTGCTGACAACAAGAAGGCAAGAGCCCTGATTGAAGACTCAACGCTTTTGTTTTAGCACTGACTTCCAGGTAGTTCCTGTATAAATCTGTCAACATCAGCCTCAATAAATCGGACAGCCTTCCCTATTTTTCTTGAAGGGATTGGAAACCTGACTTTAGCTCTCGGTCCAATTCTGTTTCGGATCGTCCGGGGGCTTAAAGCAAGACGCTCTGCAACTTGTTCGACAGTTAAGAGTCGCTGTGTCATATAATGCACCTCCAATGTGCTTCTTAATTAGCAGTGTATTCTATGTACTCTGCTATCTTTTAATTACTTCCCATCTCCCTTGTTGGCCTGATTTTTCTCTTGACCGAAGGAGATTTTTTGCGGCAAACTAATTTGTTTGCTGCGTTTTTAGCTAATTTGTTGACCAAATGTTGACCAGTACCGAAACTTGTAGCTGATGGCGGCTTAACCGCTATCAAGATTTCTCTTCCTTTGCGGAGAGAATGATCCCACACGGGAGAAACTTCAGGCATTGAGCGTTCTTGCAGAATGTCCTATATGTCGTCGCAAACAGAGCGTGAAGAACCGCTTTTGTCAATGCGGTGAAGACCTTGTAAAGGCCAGACGTAGCAACAGGGTACGCTTCTGGATTGACCATCATTTGCCGGGAGGCAAGCAGAAAAGGGTCCTTGTAGGATACAGTATTGACGAGGCAAAAGCCTCAGACGGAAAGAGGAAAAGTCAAAAGGCCGAAGGAAGAATTCTTGATGTCATAAAGGACAATAAGATAAGGTTCGAGGCGTTAGCTAAATGGTATCTTCAACTCAGTACAGTAACTTCGTTAAGGTCATGCTGGCGTATCAAAATTGCTCTGAGGCGTTTCTGTGAGGTATTCGGTAGCCGTCTGGTCTCCGAAATGCTTCCGCCCGACATTGAGGAATATCAGCAGATGCGTCTGAAGGAAGGCAAGGCAAGAGCGACCATTGACCAGGAAGTGGGGGCTGCGAAGGCGGTTATCTATAAGGCCTTTCAAGCCAAAAAACTTAATTTTACTGTTGTTTCTGCTTTTAAGGAGGTACATAAGCTACTAAGCCCGGGCGGCAACACGAGAGGTTTTGTGTTGACCAAGGAGCAGTATGACAATCTATATTCGCATCTGCCGGATTATCTTAAGCCTATTGTTGCCACGGCTTACTATACGGGAATGCGAAGAGGAGAGATCTTGGGGTTGACATGGAATAGAGTTGACCTTAAGAATCGTCTGATAACCCTCCGCGCAGAGGATACCAAAACGAAGCAGGCGCGGATTGTCCCTATATGCAGCAACCTTGCAGAGATGCTGGCTAATTTACCATCAAGGATCCATTCGGCAGATACTGTGAACTACCTTTTTGGATATAAAGGCAAACCGGTGAGAAAAGATATCAGGGGAGGACTAACATCGGCCTGTGAAAAGTCAGGGATCCCTTACGGCAGATATAAAGGCATGACCTTCCACGACCTTCGGCATACCTTCAACACAAATATGCGCCGATCAGGTGTACCGGAGGGAGTGATAATGAAAATGACCGGACACAGGACGAGAACGATGTTCGACCGCTACGATCATCCGAACCTCGATGACGCGCATAAGGCAGTCGAAACCATGCAGTCATTTCTGTTAAGTGTTGACCAAATGTTGACCAAAACGAAAAAAGGCAAGACTACCTCAAAAAGGTAAAAATTATAACTTGTTTAATTTATTTAGTTTATAACCAAAAAATAGAGCTTGCGAGAGTGGCGGAATTGGTAGACGCGCTGGACTTAGGATCCAGTGGCCTAAAGCTGTGGGGGTTCGAGTCCCCCCTCTCGCACCAAACACTTATGGATGATAGCGTAAGGCCACCCCCAGCGATAATAATTCATCGGAGTCGGAGAAAACAGATGATGAATTTTCACGGTAACTTAATGGAAAGAAATAATGATGGATTTTGCCCTTTGCCGTAAGATCATGAAAAACGTCTCTTCAGTTATGGTTGGCAAGGCTGGAGCCATTGAACTCTTAATGGTGGCGCTTCTCTCGGAAGGCCATGTGCTTATCGAAGACGTTCCTGGTCTTGGAAAGACTTTACTAGCGAAGGCCCTTGCGAAGAGCATCGGAGGTTCCTTCAAGCGTGTTCAGTTTACACCCGATCTTCTCCCCTCCGACATCACTGGTTTCAATATCTACAGCCAGAAGACAGCTCAGTTCGCTTTCCAGCCCGGGCCGGTAATGGCCAACGTTCTTCTGGCCGATGAGATAAACCGTACTATCCCCCGCACCCAATCCAGCCTTCTCGAGAGCATGGAGGAGCGTCAGGTTACGGTGGACTCCCGCACATACGATCTGCCCAGGCCTTTTTTTGTGATAGCGACCCAGAACCCCATAGAACTTGAAGGAACATTTCCTCTTCCTGAGGCGCAGCTTGACCGATTCCTTCTCAGAATCAATCTAGGCTATCCCAGCCCGGCCGAAGAGATAGAGATACTGGAGCGTTTTCGGGAAAGAGACCCTTTCAATGAGCTGGCGCCTGTCGCAAGACCAGAGGAAATAGCCCGGCTTCAGGATCTAAGGAAGGCCATAGTCGTATCGCGCCCGGTAAAGGAATATATCGCATCCATAGCCGCGCAGAGCAGATCGAATGAAAGGGTGCGCTTCGGCATAAGCCCGAGGGGATCTCTGGGTCTCATGCGGGCCGGGCAAGCCCTTGCGGCCCTTAGAGGAAGGGACTATACGCTTCCGGATGACATCAAGCATCTGGCACCGAATGTCCTTGCCCACCGTCTCATCCTTAAGGAGCAGGAACAAATGACGGGGCACACATCCGAGCAATTCATAAGACAGCTCCTCGAACTTATAACCATACCGCAGCCATAAACCGGATATAATGCTCCCTGATCTCCTCCAGACAAGAGAGACGACCATCTTCGCCGTTCCACTTGTGCGCATTATGGTAGCCGCGCTCCTTCTGATCGCCCTCCTGAACGGTCAAACAGCGCTTTCTCTCCTCTCTATTCTAATCCTTGTAGTCGTAACCGGCGCTAACATCTGGAGCCGCTTTTCCATCAAGGCCGTGTCCTTCAGTTCTGCCCTTGAAAGATCACGCGCGTTTCCCTTTGAGCCCATCAAATTGAAAATTGAGGTGCAGAACCACAAGATCCTTCCGCTGCGCTTGCAGCTAAGGATAGCATCCTCCGGAAATGCTCTGGTCGCTGCTGAGGGAAGCCCCCCGACATTTGAAAGCGGACTTCTCTGGTATGAAAGAGCTTCTTTTGAATACAGTTTTATGGCCGTAAGAAGAGGAATCTACCCCGTGGGTAGGCTCAAGGGCAGCGTCTCCGATCTGCTGGGTTTTTTCCAGCACGAAATCAGCCGCGATCAGGGCCTTGAGCTGGTGGTCTATCCCAGTATCCATCCAGTGAATGATATATCCATACCGCGCAGGGAACTATTCGGTATGCCGGGAGAAAAAAATCCTGTTCATGATCCGGTTTATCTATTGGGCACAAGGGAATATCAGCCCTGGAGGCCGGCACGTTACATCCACTGGAAGGCGAGCGCGAGGCGCCGGCTTCTTCAGGAAAAACTCTTCCAGCCATCAGAACAGGAAAAGGCGCTCCTTGCAATAGGAATGGGAGGATTCCAGGACAAAGCAGATGAAGACATCCTGGAAAAGGCCCTGGAAGCGGCCGCATCTCTTGCCGTTTACCTGGAGCGGAAAGGCTGCGCCGTCGGCCTTGCAACTGACGCCCTTGTTAAAGGCCAAGCACATGCGGGGGTGCCTGTGGGAAGGGGGGCAGGGCAGATTGCGAGAATACTTGAAACAATGGCACGGATTCAACCGGAAAAGAAAAATATTCTTCCGGACTCAATTCGCACTGTCCTTGGCTCAAGCTGGGGTGTCACCTGCATCCATTTTACTGCTGAAGACCCTTCAGCCGATATGCCCTTTAACGATTTGCTGAAAAGGAGAAGGATCCCCCTCCTTAGGGTCTTATGCAAAAAAGAACCTTCTTTTTCAGGCAAGGCCGAAAGCAACAGAGAGATCCATGTTGATAACATCATCTTACCAGCCACACATGGGAAAAGATGAATAGGCCATGAAACTCCTGATCCTGTTAAACGCCTGCATGGAGCTTTGCTGGATTGGCGCTTGGGTCGGTTTTATAAGCTCCTCCATAACAGGGGCCACTCCGCCACTATCTCAGGTCATGATACCTTTCCTGCTCGGCTCAGTTACAGGTGTCTTCGTAAGTCGCAGAGCCTCCAGGATGCTGACATTTCTCTTGATCCATGCCGCAGTGTTTATCTTTGCGGCAGCGAGCGCGGTTCACTATTTTCAATTCACTCCTTATCCATTCCTTGATCCAGGCTGGATAAAGGATCTGCTCGCAAGCACACCCGGCCTCATAAGCCGCGCAGCAAGCATCTTCATAGCCCTGTGCTCTTTTGTCGTATATCTGATGGGTTCAAGACTCGTTTCAAGACAAATGGACCACATCACCCTCTGCATCCGTTTTGATATCGGCGTTGCCTCTTTTTTTGTGCTCTACCTTGCCATGTTTCTTATTGAATCCAAGGGAGGATTTATCCTGAAGGATGACTTCCCTGGAGGAACTGCGCTTGCCTTTTTCATATTCAGCCTCCTTGCCATCGGCATTGCCGCGAACCTGAAAGGCGCTGGAAGGAGATCTTCCTCAGGTTCCCTTGGAACCGTGATCGCTTTTTCCATCGTTGCTCTTTCCTTTGGAACAGGCCTTGTACTTCTCTTTCTCCCCTATCTGAAAGAAGCCGCACAGGTGAGCTTTCTGGTAATCAAGACGGTCTCGGAACCCCTTGGACCCGTTATCATGGCCATTCTCAGATTCATGTTTCAGCCAAAGAAGATGCGCGCAGATGGGGCCGGCAAGATGGTTCAAAAAGAAACAGGCGACAACCATTTCGGCTCGGACGGGTCCGGATGGGCCGAATGGATTGCGATGGCTCTGGCATGGAGTCTGGCGATTCTTCTTGCTCTGGCTGCGGCCGCGGCAACGGCCTTGGCCGTCTGGTACTTTGCAAGGTGGCTTTTGTCCAGGAGACCAGGCGCCGCAAGGCCTGATTTCAGATCAGAGCCGCTTCTGGCATGGATAGCCCGGACATGGCTTCTAGCCTTAAATGCCTTGAGGCTTGCCTTTTCGAGACTGAAACCATTCAAAAGCGCAGGGGAAATCTATAGCGCCTTGCAGCGATGGGGAAATAGAAGCGGCATCTCCAGATCCCCTCAGGAAACAGCGATTGAATACGGCATGAGACTCAAGGACTCACTTCCCGGACTCAGGCAGGAACTATCTTTGATAATAGACGCCTTTAATGAGGAGGCCTACGGTGGAAGAGGCCCGGGCTACGGAGCGCTTAAGTCCTTAAAGAGGGCCTTCTTGAGGATGAGACATCCGGCCTTCTGGCCTCGGAGGGCACGGCTCAGGTTGTTTGGGAATTAGACTCAATCACAATGAGGTTGACAGCATAAGGCAGGCGGCGTATAGCGTTGGAAAATCTTTGAAAGGGCCATTATGCTTGTAGATTCACACGCTCATCTCGACATGGAGGACTTTGACGCCGACCGACCCGAGGTCATAAGGAGGGCGAAGGAGGCCGGGGTAGAGAGGATAATATCCATAGGAATTGATGTAGAAAGCTCGAGAAGAGCGCTTGAGATAGCAGAGGCTAACGATGGCATCTTCGCTACAGTCGGCATGCACCCTCATAACGCGGCAGCCTGGCAGAGGGCCGACCTTGAAACCCTTGCAGAACTCGCATCATCGAGCGGGAAGATCGTTGGCTGGGGCGAAATCGGGCTTGATTATAACCGCGATTACGCGCCCCATGAAAAACAGATAGAGCTTTTTGAGGCCCAGCTTGATCTAAGCAGCGATATTGGCCTTCCAATCATCATACATGACAGGGACGCCCATGGTGTCGTTCTGGAGATCCTCAAGAAAAGAGGAGGAGAAGAGGAGAAAGGAGTAATTCACTGCTTTTCAGGCGATTTTGACCTCGCCATGACCTTCATAAAAATGGGTTTTTTTATCTCCATACCGGGGACGGTAACTTACAAGAAGGCCGCAACAGTAAAGGAGGTAGCAACTAATATCCCCCTCGAGAGGCTCATCGTAGAGACGGACGCGCCGTTTCTAACCCCGGTTCCCATGAGGGGAAAGAGAAACGAGCCCGCCTTTGTAAAATACACGGCTCTTGAGATCGCCGCTCTCAGGGGGCTTGATCCGGAAAAGCTCTCCGCCTCTTGCGCAGACAACGCAAAAAGGCTTTTCAGGATTGACTGAGGCCGCTTTTATTCCAATGTCTCCGGTGATCTCAAATCGAAATCCCCTCATACTCGCATCCGATTCTCCCAGGAGAAGGTTGCTCCTTGAGCAGCTTCAGATACCTTTTCGGCAGCTCTCAAGCAATGCAGATGAAAAAGAATCAAGCGGCGATCCGGTAAGGGACGCATCCCTCATCGCAAAGGCCAAGGCCTTGGCCGTCCAGGCGTTAGAACCTTCATCGTGGATACTGGGCGCGGACACAATGGTCGTCCTTGGCAGGGACGTGATGGGAAAACCTGCCGACGAAAGAGAGGCAAGGGAAATGCTGAGGAGCCTTAGCGGCAATACCCACACGGTGATAACCGGCTTCTGCATCCTTTCCTCGGAAGGAGTAAAGGCCCACACCGAATCGGTCCTCACTGAAGTGAGATTCAGAAAACTCAAGATCGCGGAGATAGACGCCTATATTGAAACCGGAGAGCCATTCGGCAAGGCCGGCGCTTATGCCATCCAGGGCATAGGAGCCTTCATGGTCCAGGCCATAAACGGCTCTTACACAAATGTTGTGGGTCTCCCGCTCTGCGCCCTGGTGAAGGCATTCCTTGAAATCGGAGCTATCTCACGATATCCGCTCGCCCAGTCCAAAAGAGCTTGAAACAGGTATATTCTCCTGAGAGTCGAGATGCTCACTCCTCAGAAGAAGACCGGCCATCCGCTACTCTTTTATCTTATTTTTCCTGTACTGCTGATAGCCGTCCCTCACGGCCACGTAAGGATCTATTGAGGCCTTCTTGATGGATTCATACTCGCCAAGCTCAAGGGATGTGCCGTTTACTACCTTAAAACCGGATATCCCTATCCTGTAGACCGACTCCTGGGGCCAGAAATAGAGCGGACTGAGAAATCCGTCACCCACCATGCCGATCGTATCCCTTATGTTGCTCGGGCCGAAGACAGGCCAGCAGATATAAATACCCGGCCCCGCCCCGTAAACGCCAAGAGTCTGGCCCAGATCTTCGTCTTTTCTCCTGATGTCAAAACACACAGAGGCGGCATCCCCGAAGCCATAAACACCCATGGTCGTATTGATGACGAAACGCCCAAGCTCCCTTGCGAAGGCATCGGGTCTTCCCTGTAGAAGGCAGTTCACGGCTCTGACCGGCGTAAGAAGATTAAGAAAGAAATTCTTGAAGCTCAACCTTAAGGGCTCGGGAAGGATCTCATTGTAAACGCGCGCGACAGGCTTGAGCACCCAGAAATAGAGCCTGTCATTAAAGACGAACATGGCCCTATTGAAGGGCTCAAGTGGATCGCTTACATCCTCAACCATTTCATCTTCATAATAATCTTCTTCGGGCTCCTGCTTAAACTGGGCCTCGGCCAGAGTCAGGTCGTAGGAGGAAAGGCTCCCTGCCCGGGCCGCCTGGGGTGAAGAGCCGAGCATGAGGGCGGCCAATAAACAGTAGAAAAACATCCCGGGAAGTGCCGAGTGCCTATTCATGCCGGCGATCACAGAAGGTTTTTCAGAGCCAGTAACCTCTGTGATGGGAAACCTATTTATCCTCTTCAACATTGGCTTTAAGCCTCTTCATGAGATCCTGAAAAGATGACTTCGTTATAATGCTGTTGAACTGGTTACGGTAGTTGTTAATGAGGCTTACCCCCTCAATGGAGATATCATAGACAAACCAGTCAGAACCCATTTTCTTCAAACGGTAAAGAACAGAGATGCTCTTGTCCTGCATGGTGATAATGCCGACCTTTACCGTGCCATATTCGCCTTCAGTGGTATCGCCTTCATAGTTGACCTTTTCTCCTGAATAGCCCTCGACCTTATCCAGATAGGTTCGCTCAAGGAGCTTTCCAAAAAGCGCTATGAACTCCTTCTTTTCAGCGTCGCTCCTGCCTGCCCAGTGTCTGGCGAGTGTTCTCTTGGCCATCTCATCCCAGTCAAATCTTTCATCAATGGCCTTTCGGATGAGACGTTTTCGCTCCGCCGCCTTTTCGGGCTGTTTCATCACGGGATCGCTCACAATGGCGATAATCTTGTCCGAAGTGTCCTTCACCTTATCTATCAGTCCCCCAGCCCAGACCGGCGAAGAACATAAGGAGGACAAAAGGAAAACAAGGCAGACTGACATGAAAAAGCCTCTACCGTATTTTGCGGTCATAATAAAACCCCCATCCTTTCTCTTTAACCTTAGCCCTTGAACCAGTGAACGCTCATGCTAGATCTTGCCAAAGACGAAGTTGGATATAAGCTGCTCCATATCAATTGCGGGCTGAGTCTCCCTGAGCCTGTCCCCGGGCTTAAGGATCTCTTCGGAGCCTCCGGGAGTTATATCAATATACTTCTCTCCTATAAGGCCCTTAGTCTTCACGGATGCTATAGCGTCCTCCTGAATCCTGATCTCAACAGGGATGGTCAGGACAATATTTGCCTGATATTCAGAAAGGCTTATCTCTTTGACACGGCCTATATCAACACCCGCAATGACCACCGAGGAGCCCGACTTGATGCCGCCGCTGTTTGAAAAAACGGCCTTGATTTCGTAGGTGTTCCCTCCCATGAGCTCGAGCTTTCCCATTCTTATGGATATATATGCCAGGCACAAAATCCCGATCACCATAAAAAGCCCGACGGCCATCTCAACACTGAATTTTTTCATCGCCACCTCCTGACTCGACCCAATCCGGTTGGAATCCGCCCGTCGCGGGTGTCAACCGCCTTGTTTCTGCGGGCAGATCTCCGGTCCTTCATCTCCTCCAAGAAACTCCCTTATGACCGGATCAGAGGAAGAAAGGAAATCCGCACCGGAAGTCTTTGAATATACCTTCCCAGCCTTGAGAAACACCACATGATCAACGATGGCAAGGGCGCTGGGAATTTCGTGGGTTACTACTATCCCGGTAAATTTAAGCCGCTTGTGGGATTCGTCAATAAGTCTCAAAACGGCAAGACGTATAGCGGGATCAAGACCCGTTGTCGGCTCATCAATCATCATTATCTCAGGGTCTCTAACGAGGGCCCTTGCCATTGCCGCCCTCTTTATCATGCCCCCGCTCAACTGAGAAGGATACTTTTCTTCAGAGCCTGAGAGTCCGACCGCCTCCAGTTCTTTCATCACCTTGACACGTATCTCATCCCTGGGAAGCCTTGTCCTTTCCGTCAAAGGGAAGGCGACATTTTCAAAGACCGTCATGGAGTCGAACATGGCTCCTCCCTGGAAGAGGAATCCCATTCGGTTTCTTAACGATGCCAGAGTCTTTCCCCTTAAGCCGTGGATATCCTGCCCGTCGAGTAGTATCTTCCCGCGATCTGGTCTGAGAAGCCCCGCCACGTGCTTCAGAAGGACGCTCTTTCCGCTCCCGCTAGATCCCAGAACCGCTACCAGTTCCCCTTTAGCTATGGATATGGAAAGACCGTTAATAACCTTCTGACGGCCGAAAGATTTGTGTATCTCCTCTATTTCGATCATAGCACAGCCATTAGAAAAGCGCCGAGGTCATAAAGTAATCCCAGACCAGGATCAGGACGGATGCCATCACTACCGCCTGCGTGGTCGCCTTGCTCACGCCCTCTGCCCCGAAGCCGGTAAATATCGTGGTATAGTAGCCCTTGTAGCAGGAGACCCAGGCGATGATGATTCCAAAGCTCAAGGATTTGTATAGCCCCTCAAGCACATCGGTCATATCAACATAGCTTGCCATTTCCCCGAAATAGGTGCCTGCTCCCACACCGAGGAGCTTTCCGCCGATGAGGTACCCGCCTGCTATCCCGCATACATCGAATATCGCAGTCAGAAGCGGAAGCGATATAAGGGCGGCGATGAGATTGGGCACAACGAGGTAACGGAAGGAATTAAGGCCCATGAGTTCAAGGGCGTCTATCTGCTCGGTGATGCGCATGATGCCGATCTCGGCCGCGATGGCCGAGCCCGCCCTTCCTGTTACCATCAGGGCCGATATGACCGGTCCAAGCTCCTTTATTAGGGAAAGGCCGACCATGGGGCCCAAAAAGGCCTCTGAGCCTAAGCGGCTAAGGCTGTAATACCCCTGGAAACCCAGCACCATTCCTGAGAAGCTTCCGGTAAGGATGATAACCAGGGTTGACTGGAATCCTATGAAATGGATCTGCTTTATGACCCGCCTTATTTTTACCGGAGGAATAAGGCTGTAGAGAAAGGATTTCAAAAGGAAAAGGCCCATTACCCCCATTCGGTAAAGGCGTGCGAGGGTAAAGGCCCCTATGTCGCTTATGGGATCCATGGAAGCCAAGTCTTCCAGAAAGAATCAGAGTTGTCAAAAAGAAACTACACGTCCTTGAGCTTCACATTGAACTCGGAGTGGCCGATGAGTTCCTTTATCCCGCCAAGTGCCTGCTTAAGCCTCTGGAGTTCCTCAGATTGGGCAACAGGGATGTCGTTTTCCCCTTGAACCTGCAGGGCCCCCAGCACATGACCGACAGTGAGGATCTCCGGATCTTGGGCGGCCTGATAGGATGAGACCTTTTCGTTTTCCTCCCTCACCGGTGCTATAATGCCTGCCTGGGTAAGTTCATGAAGTATCCTTCTTAAGAGTTTCGCGGGTATCTCAAGCCTCTTTCCTATCTCCTCTTCCGGGAGGCTTCCCTTCCCATCAAGAAAGCGCCGGAGGATAACGTTTGTGACCCTGAGGCTCAGAAGATTCGTGATATCCCGGCTGGCCCTTCTGGAATCCGGCTCAAACTCAAAGGTATCTACATTCTGATGCGAAAAAGAGATCTCCGCGCCAAAGAGCACTATTAGCCAGCTTATCTGAAGCCAGATGAGAAACAGCGGAAGCGCCGCAAAGCTGCCGTAGATGGCGTTGTAGCGCGTCATATTGACCTGGAACATGACGTAGACACCCTGGAATAAGTAAAAGACCGTCCCCGCGATTATCCCGGCCAGGACCGCAGACCTGAATCTTACTTCTGTGTTGGGCATAAAGACATATATGAAAGTAAAGAGCACCCATAGGGAGACAAAGGGAAAGATCCTCAGAACGAGAAGCAGTGCCGGATTTACGGCGCCCAGAAACTCTATATTGTTTATGAACCCCTCCACCTGGGACCTTGCCACCACAGTGATGGTACTGGATGCTATCAATATGACCGGGCAGATGAGCATAAGTGAAAGGTAATCGGTTATCTTTCTAAAGATCGGCCTGCCCTTTGGAACCCCCCATATATCGTTGAAGGAACTTTCTATATGGCCGAATACCTTTATGATCGAATAGAAAAGGATCGCCACCCCGACACCTGCTACCAGCCCGCCTTTGGTGTTTTCAAGCAGGGCATGGGCGAAGTCTATGATCCTTGTCAAGGCCTCTTCATGGGCCATTAGATTTTCCATCAGTTGTTTTTGCAATGCCTCTTCCAGGCCGAATCCCTTGGCTATTCCGAACAGGGTAGCGGCCACCGGCACCACGGAGAGGAGGGAATAGAAGGTCAGGGCCGAGGCCCGCAGGTGGCATCTATCCTCCGACAGGCCGCGGAAGGAAAGGATTCCTATCCTCAAGAGCCTTACAAAAAATGACCTGTGCCTTGGAAGATCGCCTGATCGGATCCTCCACACATCCTCAGCAAAAAACTGGCGCATTCTGGAAATCATGGAGCTTCCTCCTGCGGGTTGGTTTTGTTAGATTATGAAGGAGACTTGTGCAGGTCAAGAACTAATGCTTATTGTTGATGAAAAGATTTGTTATTTTTGATCGAAGCTATGGTCTGAAATGCAACCTCTACAGAAAAGGAGTTGCAGCGAAACCAAGGAAATCCAGTTGAAAAGGAGGAGAAATTATGGATAGCAATGTTACCAGAAGGGATATGCTTAAGGGCGTCGGTCTCGCCGCACTGACTCTCGGCGTCACAGGCTTAGCAGGTGCGGAGGCACTTGCAGGCCATCCGCCGGGAACCCCACAGACAAGCCCCTCAGGGGAGTGCAGGCTTCCACCACTACCCTATGCCTACGATGCCCTTGAGCCGGTAATTGACAGGCAGACGGTCACAATCCACCACGACAAACATCACGCAGGCTATGTGGCGGGTTTTAACAACGCGCTTAAGAAACTAAGCGAGGCCAGGATCTCCGGGGACTTCGGACTCATAAAGCACTGGTCAAAGGACCTTGCCTTCCACGGTTCGGGCCACGTGCTACACTCCCTTTACTGGTCGAACATGGTGGCGGCGGGTGGGGAACCGGCGGGAGAGCTCAAGACTGCCATGGAAAAAAGTTTTGGGGGAGTTGACAAGTTCAATGCCCAATTCATAGCCGCCACGGCGGCTGTTGAGGCAAGCGGATGGGGGATACTCGCCTACGAGCCCTACATGGGATACCTCCTCATTCAACAGATTGAAAAGCACCAGGATCTGGCACTCCTGGGGGCTATCCCCCTGATGGTCTGCGATGTCTGGGAGCATGCCTACTACCTCAAGTATCAGAACCGCCGGGCCGAGTATGTGAAGGCCTTCATGAAGATCATAAACTGGAAGGAGGTGGAAAGACGCCTTCTAATGGTAAAAGGCGTTGTTGGTTACAGGTAGATACTCAGGTATATAGACTGTAGGGCTGCAGGAATATGACATACGCAATGACTGACCGCCTGTCAGCGGCTAAACACCTCAATAATTGCGGTTACAGATACTCTCCATTCACTCCCCGGGATCTGACAAGATTTGTCAGATCCCGACAAAACTTTGGCTCTTAACCCATTCAGCAATAACACTACTTCACCTGCCGGTTCATCCCCATCCACAACAAATACTCCTTTTTCAATAAGTTATAAGCGTGAAACTAATTCTCAGAATCTGTGGCACGTAAGTTGCTTTATACTATGGCAGAATGATAAAGGCAAATCCAGGTACGATCTTGCGGAGAATTTTTCAGACTAACGCCTAGGTGCTCTAGGAAATTGGAACATTTTGAGACAAAGAAGGAAAGGGGGTGCGGCGGAATAAATAGCATTACGCCGGGTACCGGCACTCGGAACGAAGCGGTTTGTTTGCGGTTTTTTCAAAAATAAATCACATTGAAAAAGAGGAGGTATTACCAATGTTATCTAAAATGATTAGAAAAGAAGAAGGCTTCACCCTCATCGAACTCATGATCGTTATCGCCATCATCGGCATTCTGGCAGCTATTGCAGTTCCACAATTCATGACCTATAGAATGAGAGCATATAACACCGGCGCAAAGGCAGTGGTTCACAACCTTAAGGCTGATCAGGCCAACCTTAATTCAGAGCTTGGGGTTTATGGGCATACGGAAGCTGCGGCTGCAGTGCTTAATGTAGCGGTTGCTGCTGCCGCCGTTGCTGACAGCGGAGCCGTACCAGCCCTTAGAGCTGCAGCTACCAACGCCACTGCCGGAGCCAGGCTTGCAGGGGCTAACAATGCCGGTACCAGAAGTTTGGCCATCGGGGTCGCCATAGGAGACCAAATGGCTGCTAGTGCGATAGATGTAAACAACGCTGCCGATCAGTCATCCTTTACGGTATTTGCCAGACACATTAAAGGCGATACCGCTTATGGCATAGATGGAGACATCGAAAACGCCCTTTATTCTGTCTCTAATCCGGCTTGGCCAAACGCAGCCGGTATTCAAGCAACGACACTAGCTCCAACGCTTCCCCCAGCCGATAATATCAACAACATTGCGGGTGGCGGGTTACCGACGGCCGCTTGGACCCTTGTGCCGTAAATATGCATAACCTTCTGCACGCCTTCTCCCTCTGTGGTTAAGGCGCGCAAGTTACGGATAGGCTGCAGGTCATCAAAATCAAGCTCCCATGATATTTAAATGGATCTTGAGAATTGACCTGCAGCTTTGTTTTTATTATATATGCTCTTATTGTAATCTTCCTTTTCAGTATACCTAAGGTCCTATGGCAGGAAATGATCAAGCAGCAGTTGCCTTTCAAGGGGTTTGGAAGTCATTCAAGCAGGGCCGACGCCCTATCGTTGCCCTGCGTGGGCTCACCCTCTCGGTGGCTATCGGAGAAATATTTGGTTTTTTGGGTCCCAACGGAGCGGGAAAAAGCACTGCTATCAAGCTTTTGCTGCGCTTCATAAGACCGGATGAGGGCGCCATTTCTGTTGACGGCCTTTTGCTGGGCAGAGATCAATTTCATCACCGCATAGGTTACCTCCCTGAGGCGCCGTGCTTCTATGAAAATCTCACTGGACTGGAAACCCTCTGTTTTGCTGCAAGGGCCTCGGGCTTGAGTCGCAATGAGGCGGAGACCAAGGCATGGAAGGTCCTTGAGGAACTCAACTTAAAACCCGCGGGCAAATCCCAGATACGCACCTATTCCAAGGGAATGAAGCAGCGGCTGGGAATCTGCCAGGCCCTCATCCATGATCCCGGTATCTACATCCTTGATGAGCCCATGAGCGGGCTCGATCCGCTGGGAAGACGGCTCATAACAGAGGTGATCCTTGATCTAAGAAAGCGCGGAAAGACCGTTTTTTTCAGCTCCCACATCCTTAGCGACGCAGAAAGACTTTGTGACCGTATAGGAATACTTAACAAGGGGGAAATGCTATTTGTGGGACGAGTTGATGAGATCGCCCCGGATGAAAAGACACTGGAAGATGCCTTTGTCAAGATCATTGAGACCCACAGGGGGGCCGCCATTGACTAAGACGTTTCTCGTGGCCAAAATCGCCTTCAAGGAGGGTACACGAAACAGGGCCCTTCATGGCATCATATCCCTCGGTATCCTTCTATTCGCAGTGAATATCATCGTCACGGCCATGTTTTCCTGGGAAATGGGGAAGGTTGCGGTGGACATGGGGCTGTCCGTCATCTCCCTTGCGGGCCTCATCATCATCTTCTTCCTGGGAATCAATTCTCTCTCAAACGACCTTGAGCGAAGAACCATCTACCTTATCCTTTCAAGACCTTTGACCAAACGCCATTATCTCGTAGGAAAGTTTTTCGGTCTTGGCCTCCTCGTCATCACATCCAGCCTCGTCCTGGGTGTCCTTGCCGCTGTTTCGGTGAAAATCGCCATGTACGGATCGGAGTCCTTCATGCCCGCGGGTTTTTCCTGGGCCACCTTCTGCCTAGGGATAATCTACCAGACCCTTTCGCTTCTGATAGTGCTTGCCCTGTCCGTTCTCTGGGTCACGGCAACAAGCCATCCCTTCACGGCCCTGCTTGTCTCGGTCATATCCTATCTCGTGGGACAGAACCTTGAAAATGTCACCAGCATCATCTCCACCTCCAAGGTCTTCGCCGGGAATCCTTTTCTTATCAAGACCCTGGAGTGGATTTCCTGGATATTTCCCAACCTCGCAGCCTTCGATCTTAAGACCACGGCGGCCTACGGCCTGCCTGTGGATGCCGCATATCTAGCCCTGACGGCGGCATACGGGATTTCGTACATCATTGTCTGCCTCACTATCGCAACTGCAATTTTCAACAGGAGAGAGCTTCCTTGAAAAAGACAACGCTTCTGCTGCTGTCTTGCCTGTTAGGCTTCGGGGCCTTAAATCTTGCCGCCGGTTCCGCCCTCAAGGATGTAAGGCAGGATTTGAAGACGACCTACTCTCTTCGTACGGTTCCAGTCCCTGGGCCGGTACTCGGGATGGCGGCCGGGGAATTCAAGGGTATCGCGGCAGACTATCTCCTCATGGAGGTGGGGGCCTTTCTGGGAAGCAGGCAGGAGGCATCGCCCGAGGATTGGGAACGAGTGTCAACCGCACTGGAGCAGTCCCTGATGCTCGATCCCTACTTCCAGCAGACATACCTCTACGTCCAGGCATTTCTCACCTGGCAGGCAAAGATGCCGGAGAAGGCCGTAGAACTGCTCAAGATCTCCGCCCAACACAGGCCCTGGGACTGGAGGCCGCCATATTATATAGGCTTTGATTATTATTTCTTTTTGAAGGACTTTGATAATGCCTCAAGGTATTTCCTCGAAGCAGGCAAGGTGGAGGGTGCGCCCGTCTTGCTGCCTCTCCTTGGTGCCCGATTTGCCGTTAAATCCGGCAGGACTGAGGTTGCCCTTAGGCTGCTTGAATCCATGCTGGATGATCCGACGCTGGAGGAAACAGAGCGAAAGGAGATCAGCCAGAGGATAGAGGCGATGAAAGGCGTGCTCTATTTGAAGGCCGCCCTTGCATCTTACAAAGAGAAAGAGGGAAGACTTCCGGACTCCCTTGAGGAGCTCATAGAGAAAGATATTATAAAAAAGACACCATCCAACCCTTATGCATCCGAGTATTTATATGACAAAACAACGGGATATGTCTATTTTGACGAGGTGAAGTAGGGCAGAAGATCATTGAAAAGGAGCATCCTCTTTTATTCCTGACCGAGCCCGAGCTTTGCCATCCTGTATCTCAGCGACCTGAGGTTTACCCCCAGCAGCTCCGCAGCGGCCTGTTTGGAGCCGTGCGTTATTTCAAGGGCCTTGAGAATATATTCCTTTTCCATGTCCGCCATAACCTTGTCGAGGTCCATTCCCTTTGAGGTAAGATCAAAGCGCCTGCGGCCTTCCCTCCTCTCCCCGGCGCGGAAATTCGAAAGGGCAAGGGATTCCGGAAGGACTATGTTGGATGTCTCAAGGGCCACGCTTCGTTCGATTATGTTTTCAAGCTCCCGCACATTTCCCGGAAAGGAATAACGGGATAGTATGTCCATGGCATATCCCGAGAGTTTCTTTATGTCCTTTCCGAATTCTCTGGAGTACTTGTGGAGAAAATGATGGCCCAGAAGGGGAAGATCCCCTTCCCTTTCCCGCAGAGGCGGTAGATGTATATGGATGACGTTGAGCCTGAAGTAGAGATCCTCCCGGAATTTCCCGGCGATGACCTCCTGTTCCAGGTTTTTGTTGGTCGCGGATATGATACGAACATCCACGGTTTTCTCCTCAGTGCCGCCTACAGCGGTAAAGGTGCGTTCCTGGATTACCCTCAAAAGCTTCACCTGTATGGTGGGGGTAAGCTCTCCCACCTCGTCGAGGAAGACCGTTCCCCCGTGGGCTACGGCAAAGAGACCATCCTTGTCCGAGGCTGCACCTGTGAATGCCCCTTTCTTGTAACCGAAAAGCTCGCTCTCTATAAGGTTTTCCGGAATGCCGGCGCAGTTGATTACCACGAAGGGCTTGCCGCTGCGCCCGCTTAAGCGGTGAACCGCGCGAGCCACAAGCTCCTTGCCTGTTCCGCTCTCTCCTGAGATAAGTATATTGGTGCGCGTATCGGCGACTCTCTGGATGACGTCATAGACCTTTTTCATCTGCGGGCTTTCGCCGATAAGAAAACCCAGATGCCTGTGCTCTTCCGGCTCGGCCTCCGGAGAGCCGGAGGCTTCTACTCTTTTCGACCTTATTGCCTCTTCTATTATTCTCTTGAGATCGTCCAGATTAAAGGGCTTGGGTATGTAGTCGTAGGCCCCTTCCTTCATGGCCTCGACAGCGGTTTCGGCAGTAGCAAAGGCGGATATCATTATGACAACGGCCCTGGGATCGCTCTCTTTGGCCTTCTTTAAGACTCCTATCCCGTCTATATGCTGCATCCTGATATCGGTTATGACGAGACCGAAGCGCTCCTTTTCAAGTATCTCGCAGGCCTTCTCCCCGTTTTCAGCAAGAGTGACCGCATATCCTTCCTGCACAAGAAAGATATCCAGAAACTCCCTCATGCTCAGTTCATCGTCAACCACCAGGATGCGATGTTTTTCTTTGCCAGACAACCCTCCCCCCAATCATGGTAAGATGCGCTATGCCCTTCATCTCTCTGCCTATAAACGGCGAGTTTTTGCTCTTTGAAAGAATCATATCGCTGGAAAAGACATATTTTGCATCCGGATCAACAACGGCGATGTCCGCAGGCGATCCCTCCTTGAGATGTCCCCCCTCAACCCCGAGTATCCCCGCAGGGGCTATGGTCAGCTTCTGGACAGCCTGAGGAAGGCTCAGGCACCCCTCATCAACAAGGGCAAGCACCAGCGGAAGCGCGCTCTGGAGTCCGATCATCCCGGAGGCGGCCTTGTCAAACTCAACCTCTTTTTCAAGAGGGGTATGCGGCGCATGATCCGTCGCGATGACATCAATAACCCCCTCGGCAAGTCCCTTCCTCAACGCATCAACATCCGCTCTTGTCCTGAGCGGAGGATTTACCTTCGCAGATGTGTCATAGCCGATTACTGAGCTATGATCCAGGGTAAGGTAATGAGGGGTAGTCTCCGCTGTAACGGGAATCCCCTTTTCCTTGGCCCTTCTTATCAGCTCAACCGATCCTGCGGCGCTTACATGAGCTATATGCACAGGGCAGCCGGTAAGTGCGCAAAGGCATATCTCCCTATGCACCATGACCTCTTCAGCCGCGGACGCTATCCCTGGAAGCCCTATCCGGGTTGATATCTCCCCTTCGTGCATGGCCCCGCCGACAGAAAGCCTCAGATCCTCGCAGTGGGAGATGACCTTCAGTCCATAGTAATGTGCGTATTCAAGCGCCCGCCTCATAATCTCGCTGTCACCTACAGGCGAGCCGTCATCAGAGAGACCCACAGCCCCTGCGGCCTTGAGATCACCGAACTCGGTCAGCATAGTCCCTTTTCTTCCCATGGTTATTGCCGCGATGGGATATACCCTTGCGAGAGCGGCGCGTCTTGCCTGCTCAAGGATGAATTCCGTAACCGCCCTGCAGTCGTTGGCAGGTATGGTATTGGGCATGCATGCAACTGCAGTAAACCCGCCAGCAACCGCGGTAAGACAGCCTGTCTTTATGGTCTCCTTGTATTCCTCTCCGGGCTCCCTCAGGTGGACATGCATATCTATGAGCCCGGGTAGCACCAGCATCCCGTCCGCCTCGATTATCTCAAGACTGTCGCCGCCTCCGCTAAACTGCCCCCGCGGAAGGATCTTCTCTATCCTCTCTCCATTGACTATCAGGTCTCTATCCTCAAGCCTTCCGGTGATGGTATCGGCCAGCCTTCCGTTTCTAATCCACGTTGCCAACCCTGAGTCCTCCGATCAAAAGGTAAAGAATGGCCATCCTGATCGCTACCCCGTTTGTGACCTGGTCAAGGATCACGGATCTGGGGCCGTCAGCCACCTCGGAACTGAGTTCAACACCTCTATTTATCGGGCCAGGGTGCATGATGATAGCTTCGTCCGCGGCATGTGCGAGCACCTCATTGTTAATCCCGAAATAACCGGCATATTCCCTCAGACTCGGGAAAAGGCTCATCCCCTGACGTTCAAGCTGGATCCTCAGGACAATGATTACATCCTTTTCCCTTACCGCCTCCCTGGGACTGAAAACTACCTTTACTCCCATAGATTCGGCACGGTATGGGATCATGGTCGGCGGGCCTGATATGGTAACCTCGGCCCCCATCTTTCTGAGGCCGATAATATCTGACCTAGCCACCCTGCTATGGGAGATATCGCCAATTATCAGCACCCTGAGCCCCTCAATCCTTCCCTTTTTCTCCCGGATCGTGAATAGATCAAGAAGGGCCTGACTCGGGTGCTCGTTGATCCCGTCGCCGGCGTTTATTACTCCGGCCCTCACATGCCTTGCTATCAGATGAGGAGCGCCGGTGGATGAATGCCTTATGACGATGATGTCGGGATTCATGGCCTGGAGATTCTTCGCAGTATCAATAAGGGTTTCCCCCTTTACCAGACTGCTAGTGGAGGCCGAAAGACTTACGGTATCAGCGCTTAGTCTCTTGGCAGCGACCTCAAAGGAGGTTCTGGTTCTCGTACTGGGTTCGTAGAAGAAATTGATAACGCTCTTACCCCTCAGAGTGGGAACTTTTTTGATATCCCTGGTGGAAACCTCCTTAAATGACTCAGCCGTGTCAAGAATCAGGTTTATCGTATCCCGGCTGAGCTGCTCCATGCCAAGTAGATCCTTCTGGCTTAAATAGTTCACCAAAATCTCCTCGAAAAAAAACCTCCTTGCCAATGCTCTCGGCAAGGAGGTTTTTGCTGTTTATCAGGCATATCCTCACACTTTACTGTCTGTCGGTTGGTTTATCATCACTCCAATAAAAGCTCTTATACCACCTTTAGAATTTCTCTACAAGCATTCATTTCATCAACTGCCGGCAGCGGCTTTCTTATTGTCCACGGCCTTGACTTCGGTCTTCTTTGGTTTAGCTTTGCCAGAGGCCTTCTCGGCGTCAATAATGCGCATAATAGAGACCGGAGCCCCGTCTCCTTTGCGATTTCCCTTCTTGATTATACTTATATAGCCACCCGACCTTCCCTCAACAGCACTCTTAAGCTCATCGAACAGCTTGTGTACCACGTCCTTTTCCTGCAAATAACTCAGCGCCCTTCGCCTGGAGTGAAGATCGCCTTCCTTGGCCAGAGATATGATCCTCTCGGCAATCGGGCGCAGCACCTTAGCCTTGGTGTCGGTAGTCTCAATCTCCCCGTGTTTAATTAGGGATGTCACCATATTGCGCAACAATGCCCTTCTGTGGCCTGAGTTGCGACTGAGTTGCTTGCCTGCCTTCCTATGCCTCATCGTCTTCTACCCCTTCCTCATCATCGTCAATTTCTTCTTCGAGCCCTTCATCGGGCGGCAAATCTGCCTCTTGGGCCTTCTGCTGAGGCATTGGAAAGTCATCCAGCTTGAGCCCAAGGCTAAGACCAAGTTTTTCAAGTATCCCCTTTATTTCAAGAAGCGATTTACGCCCGAAATTCTTTGTCTTGAGCATCTCTCCCTCTGTCTTCTGAACGAGTTCTCCAATCAGAGTGATGCTCGCGTTCTTAAGACAGTTGGCAGCACGCACCGAAAGCTCCAGCTCGGATACGGGCCGAAAGAGATTTTCATTGAGGATCTCTACATCCTTCTTCTCTTCCCTTGTGTATGGCTCTTCCTCTTCCTCAAAATTGATGAAGGGATTCATCTGTTCCTTCAAAATCTTGGCAGCAAGCGCAATCGCATCATCCGGCTTGACAGAACCATCAGTCCAGACCTCAAGAGTAAGTCTATCGTAGTCTGTAATCTGTCCAACCCTAGCGTTAGAGACAAGGTAGTTAACCTTCCTGACCGGAGAAAAAATGGCGTCAATCGGGATAACACCGATGACCTGCTCCTTTTCCTTGTTGCGCTCCGCTGGGCAGTAACCCTTTCCGGATCTTACGATCAAATCTGCCTGGAGATTGGCTTCACGATTTAAAGTGGCGACGTGCTGATCAGGATTCAG
>JBGSUA010000118.1:0-10781 GCA_041753575.1 Desulfatiglandaceae bacterium | reverse complement strand
ACGATTTCCTTCCCCTCTTGAATGCATTTATGGAGAACCGGCAAGGGGACTTCGAGCATAAGGGGCCTGCGGTCGTCCTGAGCGGGATACTCCCTAATCCCCCTGAGGTCTTAACCCATTTGGACGCCATTGGAGTGAATGTCGTGGATGATGACTTTCTCTCCTGCAGCAGAAGATTCCTGTCCGCTCCCGCCAAGAACCCTGATCTCTATGAGGCCCTGGCCGACTCATACTTCAGTCTGCCGCCTTGTTCTACCAGGGGTTCGGCAATAGAAGAGCGACTCAACCATATTCGCAAGAAGATCAGGTCTTCGAATGCCGACGGGATTATATTCCAGATGGTCAAGTTCTGTGAGCCTGAGTTCTTTGATTTGCCTATCATTGTTGATTCACTTAAAGCGGAGGGAATACCCGCTCTCGTGCTGGAAAATGAACTCAATCAGAAAATGAGCGGCCAGATTGCTACTCGGATCGAGGCCTTTGCCGAGATGCTGGGCTGAGGTCGCCATGTCAATAGCCTCTGAGATTCGCTATAGATTTATGAAAGATCTGGGTGCTCCCTTGATCTTGGGCCTGGCCGGCTCAAAAGGAAAGAGAAAGCGAGCAAAGAGCAGAGATGCCTCTTTAGGCCCACCCCTAAAGTGCTCAAATAGACTCAAGGAGATAATGACCAGGCACTATTTCCTTGCCCGATATGCAGAGGGTGCCAGACCTGTTGCCTGGGTAACGAGTGGTGCTCCGGTAGAACTCCTTAGGGCCTTTGACTTTTATACCATTTATCCCGAGAATCATGGAGCCCTTTGCGGTGCTCAGAAACTGGGCCCTGAGCTTTGCTCCATCGCTGAGGAGCACGGATACCATCAGGACCTTTGTTCTTATGCAAGGATTGACCTTGGTGTTTGCCTGTCTGGTAAAACGCCTGTAGGAAGACTTCCCAAACCCGATCTTCTCTTTGCATCCAATAACATCTGCCAGACTGTAATGTACTGGTACCGTGTCTTGGCACACCAGTGGAAGATACCTCTCATAGTCTTTGATACGCCGTTTAATTTTGATTCACTGGATCAAAGCGCAATAAACTATATGGTTAGGCAGTTTGAGGAGATGATCCCTTCGCTTGAGAGGATATCGGGCAAGACCTTTCGAGAGAAGAAATTTGAAGATGCCCTGCGCCTTGGCAAGGCCTCTGCCATGGCATGGGGAGAGGTGCTTGCCACGATGAAGGCGGTTCCTTCGCCCATGACCATCTTTGATGCATTTGTACATCTTGCGCCAATTGTGTCTCTACGAGGACTTCCCGTCACCCTTGAATACTATAATGTCCTCCTATCTGAACTCAGAGAGAGGGTGTCAATAGGAATCGGCGCCATTGTCAATGAGCGAAAACGACTTATGTGGGATAACATCGCCATCTGGTATAAGGTTCGAGATTTTTCCAGGCTCTTTGCCGAAAGGGGCATGAACTTCGTTGCAGCCACCTATACCAATGCGTGGGCAGAGACTATATCCTACATGGATGAGAGAAATCCCATGGAGTCTCTCGCAAAGGCCTACAGCCTGGTCATACTGAACAACAATCTTGATCACAGGCTGAGACTCATGGAAAGATTGATTAAGGAATATCAAGTTGACGGTCTTGTGATTCACTCTGCGAGGAGCTGTAAGCCCTATTCAGTCGGGCAATATGACTTGAAAAGACTGCTGATGGAACGGCTTGGGATCCCTTCCGTTATTATTGAAGCCGATATAACCGATTTCAGAGCCTATTCTGAGGAGCAGACAAAGACCAGGCTGGAGGCCTTCTTTGAGGCGCTCGAGGGCGGCGTTTGATGACAGGATGGGTAGTCGGCATTGATGTGGGTTCACTCACCACCGATGCTGTGATTATGGACGAAGACAAGAGAATCCTCTCGTACAGCATAGTGGATACGGGCGATAACAGCACCGATGCCGCAAGAGAGGCGATGGCTCTGGCAGCGAAAAGGGCGGATGTCGCACTTCAGGACTCTACTTTGATAGTTGCGACCGGTTACGGCAGAGCTGCTGTTCCGAATGCCGGCAAACGAGTTACGGAGATAGCTTGTCATGCGGCTGGGGCGGTCCACCTTTTTCCGGATACGGAGATGGTTATTGACATTGGGGGACAGGACTCCAAGGTTATTAAAGTCGGAAAAGGCGGAAGGGTTTTGGACTTTGTCATGAATGACAAGTGTGCGGCAGGTACAGGAAGGTTCCTTGAGGTCATGTCCTCCAAGCTTAAGATTCCGCTGGACAGGATGGGGGATCTCTCCCTCTCAGCCCAAGGTGAGGCATCCATAAGCAGTGTGTGCACGGTGTTTGCTGAAAGTGAGGTTGTATCTCTTGTCGCAAAGAACTGCCCAAAGGAAGAGATCGTAAAGGGCATACATAGATCCGTCGTCAACAGGGTCTGGGCAATGACCAGGCAGATGAAGGTTAGCGGGGGGGTTACCATGACCGGTGGTGTGGCCAAGAACAATGGGATTGTCGCCCTCATGGAGGAAAGAGTCTGCAAGAAGATAAATGTTCCAGATGAGCCCCAGATAGTTGGCGCCCTCGGGGCGGCGCTCCTTGCCCTGAGAGAGAAGGGATAGGATTTCGAATTGTTTTTTTGGTCAGTAAGACGTTCTCAGAAAATTCATGTGGTGGTGATCACTTGTTCGAGGAGATATAAATATGAATATTAACGCTGTGTTGCGAGCATACGCAAGGCTTGCTCCTATATATGATACCATGTTTGGTCCCAGTTTAGACCATGGAAGAAGGGTGGCTGTAAGTATTGTGAACCAGAGGCCGGGGCGTGTACTTGAAGTGGGTGTAGGCACCGGCATATCGCTCACCTCCTATCTCCCCGTTAATGAAGTGACAGGCATAGATGTCTCTTCAGAGATGCTGGGAAAGGCGGTCGCCAGGGCTGAAGAGCTTAGGCTGCCGTATGTTAAAGAACTCCGTGCAATGGACGCCGCTGATCTTGATTTTCCCGACCGATCTTTTGATACGGTTGTGGGGATGTATCTAATGACCGTGGTGCCTGATCCTGTCAAGGTATTTAAAGAAATGGAGCGGGTGTGCATGCCGGGAGGAAGGATAATAATAGTCAATCATTTTCCAAGCAGGGATGGTATCAAGGGCGAGGTGGAGAAGAGGCTTAAGCCTGTGTGTAATTTCCTTGGATGGCGAACTGATTTTTGCCTTGATGATCTTCTGTGCTGCACGTCGTGGCGGCTTGTGGAAAACCACAATGTGGGTTGGTTCAGGCTCTTTAAGGTGCTTCAGTTTAAAAGTACCAACGGTTCAAAGGCTCAGTAATAGATGGTGGATGTCAGGTGATATGGCCTTTTTCTGAATTTGCTGCCTTGTCCCAGGTTCCAGAGCAGCCAGTCAATCTCAGATGACTCCATACTGATCCCAGTTGAACGCAATTCTTCCTTGAGAAGCTCAACTGAAATGATGGTGTTTGCCCTTATCTCGACCTCCTCCATGCTCCCAGATGGAATTAATTCCTGCGAGTCCACCTTTTCGGACAACTTCCTAGAATAAAGCATAATCCCCAGATGGCGCAGAACCTGGGGAAGCTTGTAGTCGGCAAAAGCAGTAAGCACAGCAATGTCGGCAAAGGCGCCCCACCCTTTTCCCTCGAAGGCGCCGTGGATGTCAGCAGCAAGAAGCTGTGCCCTTTTAAAAAGGCACACCCTTTTCCCATCATATTGAGCTTCGTCCCTGAAAGAAGGAAAGGCTGATACTACGGCCCTCACAAGGCGAACCGCTGAGCCGTCGCCGGCCTCCAATAGATTGGTTGCCTTTCCCTCAAAGAGCCTCATAAGTTTTTCACCTGTCTCCCTCAGTATTAAAAGGCGCTCGTTAATGAGCTGCAAACTGCCTTCACCACCCAGGACATCACAGAAGGCATTCATCTCCAATGAAGCGAGAAATTCTGCTTCAGCAATGGGTATCTCTTCTTTTTCAAAAGCCTCTTTAAGGGCTACGGCAAGCGCATAATAACCAGAGAGGATCTCGCCCCTATATCGGATCTGCCACCGCTTTTTTCCCGGAAGCGGCCAAAAGCAGAAATTTATGCTGTCCAAGACAATGAGGTAGGTCAATGTCTTGATGCCCCCATCAAAGTAGTGGCACCATCCTGGCCATGGTGGTACAGGACTTCCACCTTTCGATATTTCTTTTGCGAAATGCCTTATAGCCGCTCTGTCGAGGGAAACGTCACGGGCTTTTTGATTTACAAACCATGCTGATTCTATGACCTCGCGCATTATCTCTTCTCTGAGTCTGATTGAATTGCGGGCATCGAACTACTGTTGACCCCGTCCCGGGCCTGAGGGCTGAATGAGTAATGAAAATCTGCGTTCACATGGAGTCTTTTGAGCTTCATGGAGCCAAACAATGGAGGAAATGGCGCCGATCTCTTGATAGCATCCTGGGCCTCTCTGTCCAACTGGGGATGTGAGGAAGATGAAAATATCCTGTTAGCCGAAAGTCCCCCATTTTTCTCGATGGTAAAAAGGATCTTCACGTGTCCTTCATGCCCTTCTCTTCTAGCTTCAGATGGGTAATTCCATTTGTTCATTACTCTTTCTCTAACTATATCGGCATATTCGCTGTAGCGTTTATCTGTGGTGTCGAGTGAGATTGTATCTTCGTCAGTGGCTATCCCGGATGGGACTTCTTCCAGGGGTTTCTTATAATTTGCGGGATGTTCATGTAGTGAGTCTTGAACAGAGGCGGACTCGAGTTCCACGCGGTAATCTTTCGCCGTTGTGAAACTCTTTTTATCAATAACGCTTTGAAGGGCAAAGAAAACCATCAAATGGAGCAGGGCGGAAGCCCCCATAAACAATAAGGTTCTTTGCCCGGCTGACCTGTCATAATCAGCCTCCCTTAGGCGGTTGCGTGCCGCCATTAATCCACCAGTCAGTATCCTTATTAAACCACCATTCTGCGCTATGCGTGGTGAGGATTTTTTCAGCCATAGCTTTTGCCACATTTGTTGAAAGCCTTTGCACCGCATAGTCAATCCAGTCCTTTGCGTTTGGATTGCCTACGTCCAGTTGTTCCTTTAACTCAAGGATGAGATCCATCTGGTCCGCGTCTTTGGCAAGATGCGATTCCAGCGTCTGGCAGCCTTCGTACTCTGCGAGAATAGCTTTAATCTCCTCCCCGAAGTCAAGCCCTCTCAACTGGTCTGCCAGCGCCATATTTTCGTCTTTTTTGACATATCTTTTGTTTACATAGTTGTGGTCTCCTGTCCTTGCCTCTGCGAGATCATGAAAGAGGCACATTAGAACAACCCGGTTCCTGTCGCAAACCGGCTCCATCGAGGAAAGTGCGAATCCTATCACGGCAGTTCGGAATGAGTGGTCTGCCACTGATTCCCCTCCGCTTCCCAAAAACTGATACCCAGTCCTGGGGGTCTTCTTGAGCATTCCCACTTCAAAAAGAAACTGCGCTGTCCGCTTCATCAATTCTGTATGTCCCGTCCAATGAAATCATCATGTGAAATAGGTGTCAACCATGCCCCTAAACCACTGCATGTGATAAGTCAAGCTCGATCTGTTCCCGGGCCTGCTTGATTTATAAGCCTGGGCGAATTATTATATCTTTCACGCTTGCGATGTCGAGCTGTGTTTTTGAGACAATAATAAGAGGTAGTCTGTTATGGAACAAACACAGGGACTAACGATCCTGACCTATCCCGACCCGATCCTGAGGGCCAGGGCAGAAGAGATATCCGATATTGACGGCAATCTTGTTGATCTTGCCGACAGTATGATCATGACCATGTATGATGCTCCGGGCATAGGGCTTGCAGCCAATCAGGTAGGGACTCTAAAAAGAATCATCGTGTTCGATCTGAACCCGACAAAGCCAGGCGGGAATCCCAAGGTCCTCATTAACCCTGAGATAGTTGAAAAAGAGGGAAAGATCGTTCATGAAGAGGCATGTCTGAGTGTTATGGACTTCTCAGCCGAGGTGACACGGAGTGAAAAAGTGAGAGTCACCGGCTTAGACCAAACCGGCAAGCCCATCGCTCTTGATGCTGAAGGAATTCTGGCCGTATGCCTCCAGCACGAGATTGACCACCTTGACGGCATCCTTTATATAGACCATCTGAGTTCCCTGAAAAGGGCGCTCTACAAGAGAAAACTGAAGAAACTGCTCGCCGGGGAACCGACAGAACAAAGATAATGACATATCCCCTAGAAAAGCGTTTGCCGGCAAGAGCCAGGATCGTTTTCATGGGATCCCCGGCCTTTTCGGTTTACTCCTTGGAAGCCCTTGTTAATGCAGGCTACATAGTCGAAGCTGTTGTGACTCAGCCTGACAGACCGAGCGGCAGGGGAAGAAAGATCACTTCCCCTCCAGTCAAAGAAAGGGCAATATCTTTCGGTCTTAAGGTGCTTCAACCGGATAAGGCCTCAGACGATGAATTCATTTATCAAATTGGAAGGCTTGCGCCGGATATCATAATAGTTGCAGCCTATGGTCAGATACTTAATTCTGCCCTGCTTGGTTTGGCTCCTTGGGGCGCGATAAATATTCACGCATCTCTCCTCCCCAGGTACAGGGGGGCGGCCCCCATCCAGTGGGTCTTGCTGAATCAGGAAAAAAATACCGGGCTTACCTTGATGCGCATGGAGGAGGGCCTCGACACTGGCCCGATTCTATTTCAGAAGGAGATCTCCATAGGTGATGATGAGACCTTTGGCCAACTTCACGACAGATTGGCTGTTATGTCTGCTGACTTCCTGCTAGAGGGCCTTAAAGGTCTCCGGGCGGGGGTCCTCACCGAACTGAAGCAGGATGAGGGGTTAGCGTGCTATGCGCCAAAAATAAGCAAGGATATGAATGTGATAAATTGGAATAACTCATCACATGCGGTATCTGCCCTTATCAGGGCGCTTGACCCGTTTCCTGGGGCTGTTTCCTACTACAAATACATCCGAGTTAAGTTTTTTTCATCACGAACAACAGACACACACGAAAAATGGGTCGTGCCGGGCAGAATTTCAGCAATAGACAAGGAAGGGGTAGTGGTTGAAACCCCAAGCGGTTCGGTTCTCATAAGGGAAATGCAGGTATCCGGTAAAAGAAGAGTTATGTCTTATGAATGCTCCAAGGCTCTTGGTCTCAGTGCCGGATCCGTTCTAGGCCTTTGATATGGGCTCTGCTGAGAAGAAAACATTTATAATGCTCCTTGCCCTGACCTGCGTGGTATTCACAGTGCTTGCGGTGGTCTTGTGGCTGGTGCCGTACGTCGGACTTGCTAACATCCACAAACACCTTCCCTTTATTTTGGCCATTCTTTTTGGCGCAATCGTCTTGATCAGCCTCGGAGGCACACTTACCCTTATATTCACAGTGATCAGAGGCAAGAACCTCTTCTTCAACCGCAAAATCAGAGGAGTTGTCATACGCCTGCTTTTCCCGGTTTTGGTTGTCATCGGGAAATGCATAGGTGTTGCTAAGGAGACAATTGAGAGGTCTTTTATAGAGATAAATAATCAGCTTGTTGATGTTGAAGCTAAGAAGGTCAACCCCGATAAGCTTCTTATACTTCTTCCACACTGCCTGCAGAACAGCGAATGTGCCGTGAGGATAACGGGAAATGTTTCGAACTGTAAACGCTGCGGTAAATGCAAGATAAAGGATCTGGTTGATCTATCGGAAAGGCATGGACTCCAGATATCTGTTGCTACGGGAGGCACACTTGCAAGAAGGATCGTTATAGAAAAAAAACCAAAGCTCATCATTGGAGTGGCGTGTGAGCGGGATCTCACAAGTGGGATACAGGATTCTTACCCCATACCGGTTTATGGAGTTCTTAACAGACGCCCTTTCGGCCCTTGTTTTAATACGGATGTGGATATCGAGATGGTGCGAAGCGCAATAAGGCGATTCTTGAAAGATGAAAAAGGAAAGGCCTAGGGATCTGGCCCTGCTCGCACTTAACAGGGATGAGATGGGGCATTGGGGGCAGGATAGGAATCTCGATCAGCTCTGGGAAGCAAAAACTCTGGCCGACCAGAGGGACAGGGCTTTTGCAGTGAATCTCGTGCAGGGCGTAAGAAGGTGGAAGCTGAAGCTCGACTATATCATCTCGTCTTTTCTCAGGTTTCCCTTTAAGGAAATAGAACCTCAGATACTTAACATCATTCGTATAGCCCTTTATCAGATCTTTTATATGGACAGGGTTCCTTATTCTGCTGCCGTTGATGAGGCGGTAGAGCAGGTTCACAGGATAAGCCGTCAAAAACACCTGAAAGGATTCGTAAACGGGATACTCCGGAAGATCTGCAGAGAAAAAGGCTCTATCGTTTTTCCCGACCCGGGAGGCGACTTTATATCATTCCTTTCTATTTACTATTCCTATCCTGAATGGCTGGTAAGGAGGTGGATAAAAGAACTGGGAGAAGATGTGGTGGAAAGTCTTCTGATGGCTCAAAACTCCATACCTAGCGTTACCTTGAGGGCCAATGTACTCAGGTGCAGGCGTGAAGAGCTAGCCGGTCTGCTGGAGACAGAGAAGATCGAAACGTCCAAAACCAGACATTCACCGGCGGGGCTTTTCCTTGATGGCCTCCACCGACCATTGGCCTCACTTAGATCATTTTCCAGCGGGCTATTTCAGGTGCAGTCCGAACCCGCCCAGATATGTTCATATCTGCTCGACCCCAGGCCAGGTGAAAGGGTTCTTGATCTGTGTGCCGGCCTTGGAGGGAAATCCACACACCTTGCTGAGCTTATGGGGGGCAGGGGGGATGTGGTCTCCGTGGACATCAACATTGAAAGATTAAATCTGCTCAATGAAAACGCAGGAAGGCTTGGACTACATTTCATTTCGACAATCTTAGCCGATGCTTGTCACCTCGAGCTTTTTCGTTGTTTTTTTGATAGAATTCTGCTAGATGGTCCCTGCAGTGGACTTGGAATTATCCACAGACACCCCGAGATCAAGTGGAACAGGTCAGAATCAGACCTGACGCGCTTTGCGGCACTGCAGAAGAAAATGCTGGATGCCTGCGCGCCGCTCCTCAGGCCGGGGGGAAGGCTGTTGTATGTCACCTGCACAATCAGCGAAGAGGAAAACGAGAAGGTGATAAGGAGTTTTCTTAGAAACCATTCCGAGATGGATCTTCTATCTCTTGCTGAGGAGGCTCCGGAGTGGGCCAGGGATCTTGTGGACAGAGGAGGGTTTTTCAGGACATATCCCCACGTCCACTCAATGGACGGGTTTTTCGGCGCCCTTGTGACCAGAAAGAGTAATTGAATAATTGAAACCAATGGTTAAGATAGCTCCATCAATATTGTCGGCTGACTTTTCAAGGCTTGGTGAAGAGGTGAAGGCTGTTGAAATGGCCGGTGCGGATTACATCCACATAGATGTCATGGACGGACACTTTGTCCCTAATATCACTGCCGGCCCTCCCATTGTCAGGGCGGTGAGAAATGTTACATCGTTGCCTCTCGATGTCCACCTAATGATAACCGAGCCTGACCGATTTATAGACGAATTTGCAAGGGCGGGAGCGACTTTTATTACCGTTCACGCGGAGGCCGCCATCCATCTGCACAGGACCATACAACACATAAAGGGCGCGGGCGCAAGAGCCGGTGTGTCCCTGAATCCTGCCACCCCGCTCAACGTGATTGAATACGTGCTGGGGGATTTATCCATGGTGCTCTTGATGACGGTCAATCCAGGTTTCGGCGGGCAGAAGTTCATCCGGGAGGTGCTTCCAAAGATCTCTGCTCTTAGAAAAATTTTCCAGGACAGAGAGTTATCAGTTGATATCGAGGTTGACGGTGGGATTAAGGTCGGGACGATTGAAGATGCAGCTTCAGCCGGAGCAAATGTCTTCGTGGCTGGATCCGCAATCTTTGAGAGCGGTGATTATGGTCAGACTATAGACCTTCTCAGGGAAAAAGCCGCGAAGAGTATTTTCTCTTGATCTGTAGGAAGGATTTTGTCTAATTTGCCCGGCGTATTATTGACCTGGCTATATTCGCGGGTCGCTCATGATTTACAGGGAGAAATCCTTTGGCAAAGTGACGACCTGAGATGGAAGGTAATATTGAGGTATTTTGAAAGGAGGTCTAAGCTTTGGCAGAGGGCACTGTAAAGTGGTTTAGTGAAAAGAAGGGCTTCGGCTTTATTTCACAAGAGGACGGTCCTGACGTGTTCGTCCACTATTCCTCCGTCGTAGGACAGGGCTTCAAGACGCTTGCTGAGGGCCAGAAGGTAGCCTTTGAGGTTGAGCAGAAGGACCGCGGACCTGTAGCCAAGAACGTCAGCAGGATTTAGATTGACATTGATACGCACTGGAGCATCCCGTTGGGAGGCGCCAGATGCTCCTTTCTTTGCTTCAAGAAGGGCGGGACCCTGGCAAAAACCTTTGACGGCCGAAGGCGTAAGTGATATAAAAAAAGGGTTGGCGAAATGGACATATCGGGAGGGATGGCCGAGTGGTCTAAGGCGGCGGTCTTGAAAACCGCAGCTCTGAAAGGGGCCGTGGGTTCGAATCCTACTCCCTCCGCCAGTAGCAAGTCCTTGAAAGTCCACAGAAAGCCGTAGAAGTCCGAAAAATATTGATAAATCAACTTTTAAATGTCCCTAATAATCTGCCAAAATTCGCCAAAAACCGTTAACAGCCAAAAAAATGACGGTATTTTTGACGGTATGTCGACCAACCTCAGGGGGACATACCGTCATGAGCCTCACAAACACCGCGCTGCACAATGCTAAAGCT
>JBGSUA010000117.1:0-25289 GCA_041753575.1 Desulfatiglandaceae bacterium | reverse complement strand
CCAAGGCCCCACGGATATACCTGAATCCGTATTCAGCGCGAGCGGCGCAGGCTCGCAATGCGGCCAGCTCCTCGATTACAGGCGAGGAAAGCTGACCAAGGATAGAATCTATCCCGCTGAAAGGGATGTCTCCCAAGAGGAGCCAAGGATCGGCGTTTTTGTCTGCCATTGCGGGGCTAATATCGGAAGGATAGTTAATGTTCCTTCCACAGTGGAGTACGCACTGACCCTCCCAAATGTAGTTTATGCTCAGGAACAGCTCTTTTCGTGCGCCACTAACTCCGCCAAGCAGATAACGGACACGATAAAGGAAAAGGGACTTAACCGGGTTATTGTCGCCGCGTGCAGCCCGAGAACCCTCGAACCCCTGTTCAGGGATACGCTTCGAGAGGCAGGCATCAACCAATATTACTATGACATGGCCAATATCAGGGAACACTGCTCCTGGGTACACTCTCTGGAGAAAGAAGAGGCTACCAAGAAAGCACAGGACATTATCCGCATGTCTGTTGCCAGGGCGAGCCATTTGCAGCCCCTGCAGGAGATCAATCTCCCGGTGAACAAGGCCGTCCTGGTCGTAGGAGGAGGAATTGCCGGAATGACCTGCTCTCTGTCATTGGCCAAACAGGGACATGATGTTCATTTGCTCGAAAAAGATACGGACCTCGGAGGCATAGCCAGAAGGCTTCATTATACACTGGAGGGGTTGGATGTGCAGGCCTATCTGAATGACCTCATTGGCAAGGTTTACAGACATCCCCTGATTCATGTCTATACGGGCTCCACCATAACAGAGGCGACCGGCTATATCGGTAATTTCGTAACAAAGATTAAATCCGACAGAGGGGCAGCAGAGATAAAGCATGGCGCGACCGTAATCGCCACAGGCGCCGATGAGTTCAAACCCACAGAGTACCTTTATGGAAAAGACGAAAGAGTGCTCACCACTCTTGAACTCGAGGAAAGAATTGCCAGGGGCGATGAAAAGATCCTGAGTGCCGGAACCCTCGTGATGATCCAGTGCGTTGGATGCAGGAATGAAGACAGAAACTACTGTGCCAGGATATGTTGCAGCCACGCGATAAAAAATGCCCTTAAACTTAAAGAAATCAACCCCCAGATGGAAATCCATGTCCTGTACCGGGATATGATGACCTATGGATTCAGGGAAGATTATTACCGGGAGGCATCAGATAAAGACGTGAAGTTTATTCGCTATGAACCGCAGGATAAACCCAGCGTGGAGACTGCGGAAGAGGAAGGGCGACCCGTCTTGAGAGTAACTGCGCCCGATTATATCCTGGGTAAAAACCTGGCGATAGATGCGGATTTTGTCGCCCTTTCCGCCGCTGTCATCCCGTCGCAGGACAACGTCGGCATCTCTCAATTATTCAAGGTATCCCTCGGACCGGATGATTTCTTTAAAGAGGCGCACGTAAAGCTTAGGCCGGTAGAATTCGGCACTGATGGAGTATATCTCTGCGGTATCGCCCACTACCCCAAGCATATCCCCGAGACAATTAACCAGTCATACGGAGCTGCCGGCAGGGTCATAACCCTGCTTTCAAGAGACACCGTAACGGTTTCAGGCTCCGTCTGCGAGGTAAAAGAGAGCAGTTGCATTGGTTGTGGACAATGTATTTCCGCCTGCACCTATGGCGCGATAGAATTTCGTGATACGCGGCAGGGCAAAAAGGCAATAGTCAACCCTGTTATCTGTAAGGGTGACGGACTTTGTAATGCGAAATGCCCCACCGGAGCCATACAGCTCAAGCATTTTACCGACGAAGAACTCTTGAGCCAGGTTGATGCTGCAGCTTAGTTTTTTTTGAATTTGTTATGATGTATAAGCAGGCATTTTTGCAAATATAAGAGGTGGATACGGATGGTCACAGATCCCAATTTTAGGCCAAAGATACTCGGCTTTGTATGCCACTGGTGAGCATACGGCGCTGCCGACCTAGCTGGAGTTTCCAGACTACAATATGCGACTGAAGCAAGGCTTATTCGGGTCATGTGTTCCGGTAGAGTTGATCTGGCATTTGTACTCAGGGCCTTTTTGAACGGGATGGATGGGGTAATCCTAGGCGGATGCCGGTTGAATGAATGTAATTATGTAACTCACGGCAACTACCATGCTCTAGCCATGGTGCTTTTGTGCAAGAAGATAATAGAGCATCTAGGAGTTAATCCTGACAGACTCGCAATCGAGTTTCTGTCTTCCAGCGAAGGCATCCATTTCGCCGAGATCATGAATATGTTTTCGGCCAGGATCAAGAAGCTTGGGCCCCTGGGTAAAGCCGAAGGGATAGACGAAACTGAACTGAAGTCCAAGCTTAAGGATATCGAAAAGCTTGTCCCATATATTAAGATAGTCAAGAAGGAAAAGCTTTCTACCCGCATAGCCAATGCAGAAGAATACAAAACGCTTTTCACAAGAGATGAGATAGATAATCTCTTTAGTGATGTTGTCTCCTACTACATTGATCCGGACAAGTGCCAGGCATGCATGATCTGCTCAAAGAAATGCCCGGTCGAAGCGATTTCAGGCGGCAAAAACCTTATTCATATAATTGACCAGGGAAAATGCATAAAGTGCGGAACATGTTTTGAGGCCTGTCCACCCCGCTTTGGTGCGATAAGAAAGATACCCGGTGAACCGGTGCCTCCGCCTGTACCTGAAGAAAAAAGGACTATAGCGAGAAAAGGTAAGGAGAAGTCTGCCTAGTTCCGCAATAATATCAATGTCTTTAGCTGCATGTAATGTCTAATGAAGATTAAGGACCCTTTTTTCATCTTATTAAGATATTAAGCTGGGGAGTGACAGAATTATGGATAAGGGCGCCATTAAGATTAGGCTCATGAAGGCTGATGATTTTGATGCCTTGGTCAGGATTGATGAAAGGGTTCTGGGAATTTCCAGACCTGATTATTACAAGATGAAGCTAGAGCGGCTCTTGCAATCCAGGGACTACGTGCCTGCGTCGCTTGTTGCCGAAAAGGAAGACGGAGCCATAGCAGGTTTCGTCATGGGGGAACTCTATATTGGAGAATATGGTATTTCCCAGGAAAAAGCCACCCTGGATACGATCGGAGTTGATCCCGATTTCCAGCATACAGGCATCGGCAAAAGGCTGCTTGATGAGTTTATCGCCCATGTAAAGTCTCTGGGTGTCAAAAAGATAAGCACGCTGGTAGAATGGAACGATTTCAGACTGATACATTTTTTCAGCGCGAACAATTTCAGTCCGTCCAAGACCATAAATCTGGAACGGACACTCTAACCCCCATGCCCTGGACGGGCACAACGAAGCATGCAAATGCCGCATGTCATTCCGGACCCGATCCGGAATCCAGGTGTCAAGGACTGGATAGCGGCCTACGCCGCTATGACTATCTATTTTCACATAAATGCTGCTTAATCAGATACAATAATTTTATCCCGTCGTGAGTTCCTTCAACCGACCTTGACCGCAATATATGTGAATGCCGGATTCCTTGGATGGAGACGCCAGAGTCATATTGAGGGAGCCAGCCAGCTCTACCGCTAATGCCGTAGGCCTGGATGATGCCATCACGAACGGGATCTTGGCCCTTCCCGCCTTTTGAACCAGTTCGTAGCTTATACGGGAAGAAAGTATCAACACCCCTGCTCTGTGTAAGGTCTTCCGCAGGAAAAGCTCTCCTATCGCCTTATCCAGGGCGTTATGGCGGCCGACATCCTCAGCCAGGGACAACAGCTCAAAATCAGGGGTATAGATCGCTGCCGCATGTGAGGCCCTGGTCTTGTGGTAAAGGAGCTGCTGGTCCTTTAATCCCTCCAGACAAGCGTAGGCCCCTTCAAGGTCTATCAGAGGGCCTTCAGGCAGGGGCTGCACAATCTGAGAAAGGTCTTCAACCATCTCCTTGCCGCAGATGCCGCAGCTCGTCTGGCTTACAAAGCCTCTGCGCTCAAGAATCCTTGTTATGGATTTAAGCCTTGAGGGCGTGACGGTGAGGGTGACAACATTTTCAACTTCGCCCTCGCACGATGCTATGGTACCTATATCTTGAAGGCTGTCCACGATTCCCTCGGCAAGACAAAATCCTGCCACATGCGCCTGCTCGTCACCTGGAGTCCGCATCACGACCGCGTAGGGCTGTCCCTGTATCCTTATGGAAAGAGGTTCCTCCCGAATCATCTCAAGCTTTTTGGGGCTCCTTGCACCGCCATCGTGAAGAGTAACCGTAACTGAGATTGTATTATCCATCGAACGCAAGCCTCACTAGGGCTAAGATTTTGAATGCCTCTATGCCTCCTGCCAAGTTCCCATTACTTGAGAATCAGGTAGGTCTTAACCGGGCTGTGGACCCCTTTTACTGTAATCTCTCCCAGTTCTTGAGACTCGAAGAGTTCCCTTACTCGGCTATAGGTCCTGTGGCTGACCAGGGTCTGGCCTGCGGCAGCGCGTGAAACCAGCCGCGCCGCCACATTGGCCTGCGTCCCTATCACCGTGTAATCCCTTAGAGATTCGCTGCCTATCGTGCCCACGGTCATGAAACCGGTATTAATGCCGATACCAATGCCCAGCTCATGCCCGAGCCTTTTCCATTCCTCGCTCAATTCAGAAACCTTCCTCTGCATGGCCACGGCCATTCGGACGGCCCGCTCGGCATGATCATCCATGGGAATAGGATCTCCGAAAAATACCAGGATTCCGTCGCCGACAATCTTGTTCAAGGTCCCGTCATGAGCGTGGACAATGGATATCATCTCCGCAATGTACTTATTGAGGAGATGGAAGACCTCTTCCGGTTCGAGGCTGTCCGTCAAGGCGGAAAAACCTCTTATATCTGTGAAAACAACCGTCATCTCTTTTCTTCGCAGCTCAGTGGCAAAAGAATGGTTTCCTGCAAGGATCTGCTCCGTGAGTTTCGGGGAGAGATATCTCCTCAGTTCACTGTATCTCTGAAGCTGGTCAACCTGCTGTTTAACCCTTATCTCGAGTTCACTATTGAGCCTGAGAAGCTCCTCGCGGGCCTCTTGAAGGCTGCATGTCCTTTCTTCAATCTTTTTCTCCAGACCCTTCGCGTACTCATCAAGGAGAGCCCTCGCCTGCTTCAGCTCATCGTTGGATTTCTCAAGGGCACTATAGGTCTCATTGCGCTCCCTGATATTTTCCCGGAGCCTCTCAATTGTTTGTATGAGTTCATTGCCCGGATCTTCCCTGTCGTCCTGTGCACGGAAGACATGCCGCACCCTCTGAGCAATGGAGAGGCGGTCATAGAGTACATCGAGGACAAAATAGGGGGCGCCGTAGATCTCGCCTTCAGCCATCAGGACCCGATTGTCTGTCCTTATCGTTTTTGTTATCAAGATACCGGCATCATGATCCTTTGCCGAGTCTGAGCAGCCTCCTGACTGGAGATCTCTGTATCTACCCAGGCAGATGGACTTGCCTCCGATAAGATCCTTCTCCAGAGCCACCCTCTTGCCGGCCGCACACCTCTTTCCGGTAAGAGGATCTTCAACGGTAAAAATATCACCTTCCATAGCGGGTGCCAGGGCGTACGGCCGAAACTCAGGTTCGCGGAGAAACAATACATTCGGATCATAGGCATGCACGGGCTGCCGAATGATCGCCGGCGGAAGTCCCCATATCGTAGGGATGCAGCTCACTATGCCCCTCAGGTAAGGATCCCCGAGATAGTCCTTATTTGGGTCAAAGTCTCCATGGAAAGCGACCCTCAAAATGACCCTCATTTTCCTTAAGGCCCTGTCGTAGGAAGGCGGGAGTATGACCTCTATCTCTTTAGTGTCGTTAAAGTTTTTGTTGAAGAAAGGCAGACGCCTAAAGCCGTCGCTCGGCCTTGCAAACAAGGTTACAAAGTGGTGGAATCTCCCCCAGGATCTCAAACGAGCTGCCGAGGCTCCGCATCTAAAATAAAAATCCGGTTCGGCTATGAGTTCCTTTGCCCTTCTAAAGACACGTTCATAATTTTCATACGTTGTCCATTCATCTTCGTTTAAGAAGAAATCCTGGGGAGACTTGAATCGGTCTTTCGGAAATGAGAGCCCCTCAAAGAGCGAGTGGATAGCGCCCAGTCTGCTATTAACATAGGCGGCAATTATTTTGATGCTCCTGTTGTTGATGCAAAAAGGCTGGCTCACGCCGCCATCCTCCGGCAAACCGGCATCTGTGGGCAGATAGATCCCGGCTTCAGGTCAAGTTTTGAGGAGCAAGGATGCCCATAATCTCTTCAAAGCGATCTTTCAATTCCTTTAATGCACCTTCCGGCTTTGATCTGGGTGCCGCTCCGAGTATTCCATATCCTTCAGCCATTTCATGCAGCTCTGTATCCGATAGATCGGTCAGCATGATGACCGATGTCATCGGGGACTGCCTGACTATTAATTTCAGCAAATCTAAAGGTGGCTCCTCAGAGCGGCCTATTACTGCCAATGAAATGGGGTTGTCGTTCAAGAATGCCAATAGAGGATCTGCGGCATCAAAACTGCTCACAGTGTAGCCTTCGCCCTTAAAGTATCTCTCCACCCTGCCATTGAGTTCTGGTTCGACCTCAAGAAGAGCAGCAAATCTTAAATCCGACAAGGAACACTACCTCCTTAGCTTGCCTTATGCTACTATGATAACCGGAGAGGCCTTTCGTGACAAGTACCATATTCTTAAGCGAGCGAAGGGAGCCTCTCATGATTTCTTCCTTGACAAAAGATCCTCCTGATATAAGATGTCAACCAAGTCTGTCGGGACGTAGCGCAGTCTGGTAGCGCACCTGAATGGGGTTCAGGGGGCCGGAGGTTCAAATCCTCTCGTCCCGACCAGGCGTCTTCTCTAAGTAGTCTATCCTGCCGATACCCATGAAATCGGCCTCCAATAGATCCGCGATCCATGCCATGATTCTCCTGACTCTTTTTTTGCTCTCTATTTCCATCTGCGCCGCATTTCCTGCAAGGAGATATTTTAAGGACTTCAGTTGAATCTCTCCCGGGAAGATGATAAGATTCATCCTGTATAGTTAATGCCTGAGGTAACCTGAGCCCGGACAAGGAGGGAGACCATGCGTGTTCAAATTGATAAGATAATGTGTGGAACAGATTTTTCCGATTACTCGGATTTTGCACTATCCTATGGTGCGGCTCTAGCTTCTGAGCTGAAGGCCAGGCTGTTTGTCTGCCACATTATTGATGTGACATCCGCCGTAATCTACGGAGAGGGAATGAGCGATCCTCTTATTCAGGAAAGGCACCTGTTTGACTATTCGAGAGAGCACATGGAAAACCTCATGAAGGGACTCCATGTCGCTTGGGAGCCAATAATCACAGTTGGCCATCCAGCGGATGAAATGGCGCGGGCCGCCGGCGAAACCGCAATTGACCTTGCCATTACCGCGACACACGGCCGCTCCGGGGTAAAGAGGATGATTCTCGGGTCGGTGACTGAAAGACTTATGCGGATCCTCCCCTGCCCTCTCCTGGCCGTGAGGGGCCAGGAAGGTCAAGCAGTGACACTCTCCGAGATGACTCCCCGGCTGAAAAGGATACTGGTGGGATGCGATTTTTCTCCCTATTCTGACCTGGCCTTCAAACACGCTCTGAGCCTTGCCCAGGAATTTGAAAGCGAGCTTCATATCATACATGTTATTGAACCGCCGGCTTACAAAGATATGAGCAGGCAGGCGAAAGATAACCCTGAGCAATCCGGCAAAGATATGAGGGCATACCTGAAAGAAACCCTTGACAATATGGTGCCTGTAGAGGCCCGGGCCTGGTGTAAGCCTGTCACTGCCCTCCTGGCCGGGTTTGCCCATGCAGAGGTATCCAAATATGCCCTTGTCAACGAGATTGATCTAATAGTGATGGGGGTGCGCGGCCAGGGACTGGTTGAGAAGCTTTTCGTGGGCTCGACCACTGATCGAGTAATAAGAGAAGCCCATTGCCCCGTGCTTTCCGTAAGACCCTTAGCCGACGGATGATAATAATTTCTTAACAACGCAAGAATCCATCAGCCTGGGGGCACCTATGATACTGATCGCGGCAGCCCTGTTGCTGCCGATCCTCTTATACTTTGAAAAGGTAGAGTCCGTAGCGGGCAAGGCGGTTTCAAAATTTGTGCTTTCTTCTTTGTTCGTCGCTGCCGCCTTAGTTAGCTCTCATCCTGACCGGTTATATTTTCTGCTGATCTTGATCGGCCTTGTCTTCTGCCTTGCTGGAGATGTCTTTCTAGCATTTCCATCGGCTACGACCTTCCGTATCGGGCTTGTCTCTTTCCTCATAGGACATCTCTTCTACCTGGCGGCTTTCGTTCCCTTCTTTCAATTGGGCAGCGCTTTGATTATTGCGGCTCCATCGGCCGCTATCACTGCGGCAATAATATATTTGAAACTTCTTCCCTATCTCGGCTCCATGAAGATCCCTGTATTGGCGTACATTTGTATCATAAGCCTTATGCTGATAGCAGCTATCACAGCAGGCGCAAACGCCGATCTAAGTTATAAAGCGCGCTTATTCATCGTCCTGGGCGCTTTTTTATTTTATCTTTCTGATATCTTTGTTGCTGAGAACCGGTTTATAGAGCGGCGCTTCTCAAACCGCCTGGCAGGCCTTCCTCTCTATTACAGCGGCCAGTTTCTTTTGGCCTTATCAGTTGGGTCAGCCTTTACCTCATTATAATTGTACAGGAAAAACAGATGAAAGGTTATTTCAACAGGATACTCCGGATTGACTTGACTGACCGCTCATCATTCATAGAGGAGCTGGATGACGATGTGCTCGCAAAATATCTGGGGGGAAAGGGCCTTGCGACCCACATTCTCCTAACGGAAAATCCGGCAGGAGTTGCTCCGCTTTCACCGGAAAATCTCCTGATATTTGCCCTGGGACCGGTATCGGGAACGGCTGTCTGGGGATCTTGCAGGCACGGAGTTTACACAAAATCGCCTCAAACGGGGCTCTACTCAGAGGCATATTCCGGCGGCACTACTGCCGAATACATGTCGAGGACAGGCTTTGACGCCTTTGTAATAAAGGGAAAATCAACGAAGCCTGTCTGGCTCGAGATTTCCGATACAGGCGCTCTCTTTCACGACGCATACGACCTGTGGGGGAAGGATTGTTTTGAAGCAGAGTACCGGATAAAGGAACTAATAAGGGGCACCAGGCCGGATGTAAAGAATTGCGGTGTGGTTGTAATAGGGCCCGCGGGAGAAAACCAGGTAAGCTTCGCCGTTATAGAGAACGACTACTGGAGGAGCGCCGGCAGAACCGGAGTGGGAGCGGTCATGGGCTCAAAGGCCCTAAAGGGAATCGCTTTCCTGGGAAGCGCGAAGAAAGAAATCGCTTCTCCCGAGACCCTGAGGGATTATATCAAGAGATTTGCAGCCAACGCCAAAGATGACAAGGGCGTAAACGCTTACAAGAGCCTGGGAACCCCAATGATGGTTGACATCATGAGCAACGTGGGGAGCTTTCCCACACGATACTGGCACAAGGGGCAGGCGGAGCACAGGGAGTCCATCAACGCAGCCGCCCTCCATAGCAGGCTTGAGGTTGAACCCCACGCATGTCTAAGGTGTTTCATTGCCTGCGGCCGCATGAGCAGGGTTAAGGAAGGACCTCACGCCGGCCTTAAGCTCGAAGGCCCGGAATATGAGACCATTTACGCCTTCGGAGGTCTCTGTGAGGTAAAGACGATCGAAGAGATAGCATATCTGAATGACCTGTGCGACCGTCTCGGGATGGATACTATCAGCGCCGGGAACCTCGCTGCCTTTACTATAGAGGCTTCATCACTCGGAAAGCTGGATTACCGGATCAATTACGGCGAAACCGCGCGGATAGCAGAACTCTTAAATGAAATAGCCTACAAAAAAGGTATAGGCGCCACGCTGGCCCAAGGGATTAAAGAAGCCGCAAAGCAATGGGGGATGGAAGACGAGGCGATACACGTCAAAGGCCTCGAGCCCGCTGGATATGATCCGAGAGTCCTGAAAGGCATGGGGCTTGCCTACGGAAGTTCACCCAGAGGGGCCTGCCACCTGAGAGCCACATTCTACAAGCCCGAACTGGCCGGAATGATCCCCCCTGATCAGATAGAAGGAAAGGCGGCAATGTTCACCGAGTGGGAAGACAGGCTTATCATATTTGACACTCTTATACTGTGCAGATTCTATCGCGATTTATACCAGTGGGAAGCTCTGGCCGAAATGATAAAGGCTGTCACAGGTCTTGAGTTGGACAAGCACTCAATGAGGAAGATTGCCGCAAGGATATCCGACGAGACAAGGCTTTTTAACATCCGGGAGGGCCTTTTGCCGTCGGATGACAGGCTCCCGGTTCGATTCCACCGGGAATCCCTTCCGGAGACTGGTAAGACCATTACACCCGAGGACATGGAGACCCTTCTCAGGGACTACTACAGGGAAAGAGGCTGGGATTCTGAAGGAAGGCCGCAGAAGAGCTAAGCGCTGACCATCCTCACGGGTGAAGATACTACCCTCTCCAAGGGATTCCTTAAGCTATTGAAGCGTTATAGCCTTTTCAGGACACATTTCCTGGCAGCAGAAACAAGTGATGCAGGTCTCGTCATCCACATTGGGAAGATCGTTGACCATAGAGAGAGCCGACACCGGGCACTGCTCTATACAGGTTCCGCACGCGGTACACTTTTCCGGGTCGGCCTTAGGCCGAAGAATGGTGCGGCTGTGGATGAATTGACTGATAAACTCATTATCGGCCATGGCCTCTCCGCCCAGGGGAGGGACCTTGAAGTCAGGGATAGGCTTTAATTCGCCAAGGATTTCGATGGCCGCTTCATCGAAATCTCCCAGCCCAAGCTCTCTGGCCCTTTGCAGAAACCTTAACCTGGCTGGATCAAGGCCCATCATTCGTGCGATTGTTGCATCAAGGGCCACGGCATTATTCGAGGCCAGGATCAGGCCGATGTCCCTTAGATCCGGGGATGCCGGGCCGTTACCTTCCATGCCGACCACTGCGTCCACAATAAAAAGATCAGGCGGCCTAAGTCTGAATACCTCAACTATGATCTCGTGGAACCGTTGCGGGCCGCCTGCCAGACGGTGCAGCATTGCCTTTTGCGCACCGGGAAGAATGCCGTAGCTGTTCTTTATGGCGCCGGTCATCACTGTCAAGCCGTGTGTCTTGAACTTGGGGAGCGATATCAGAACATCCGCCTCGAGTACCTCGCGGGATACCCCAATGCGTTCCCTGTATTCGGCGTTGAAATCAACCTGGACCGCGTCGTTACCGATATTTCTGTAATAGCCTTTTGCGGCATCACGAAGGCCCGTCATCTCAAAGCTCATCTCGTTTGCCCCGTAGCTGAAGACTCCTGGATTGTCCCCCACAACAATGGCTGCCGGTCCCATCCCCTCCAGTTTTTCGACAACCGCCATCAGTACCGCTGGATTAGTTGCTATAGCTTCCTGAGGGGCGGATGCCCTTAGAACATTGGGTTTAACCAGTACTCTTTTTCCGCGCACATCAATCGGGAAGAGCTCAAAGGCCCTGCCGACTGCTTTCCGGCAAACGTCATAGGAGGACGGCTCTATCATTACTTTGAACATTTTTATCTCCTTGCCTGAAAATGGACTCGATGCCACTTCATAATTCCGCTTATATTAAAATAGATAGTCATGGCGGCGTATGCCGCTATCCAGTCCCTGTTCCGGCCTACGCCGGAATGACGACCTGGATTCCGGATCGGGGTCCGGAATGACGTGCACCATTTCCATGCTTCGTTGTGCCCGTCCATAGGCTGTACACGTCCATGGGTTGTGCCCGTCCATGGCATGGGGGTTAGAACACATGCCATTAAACCGGCAATCTGCTCAAAATACAAGCTGCCTTTGTCTCACCCGCCCAGGTAAGCCTTCTTTACTTCCTCGTTTCTGAGCAAATCCGTTGAGTTTCCTTCAAGCACTATTCGTCCGTTTTCGATGACGTAACTGCGTCCGGCGAAATTAAGGGCCAGTCGCGCATTCTGTTCCACCAGCAGGATGGTGGTTCCGTCTCTATTGATCTCCTTTAAGGCCTCAAACATGGAAATCATCAGGATAGGGGCAAGCCCCATGGAGGGTTCATCAAGGAGCATCATCCTGCGGCCGCTCACAAAGGCCCTCCCAACGGCCAGCATCTGCTGCTCGCCTCCGCTCAAGGTCCCTGACATCTGTTTGCCGCGCTCCTTCAAGCGGGGGAATATGGAGAACACTTTTTCCATGTCGCGGGCAACAGCATCGGAGTCCTTCCTCGCGAAGGCGGCCAGCTTCAGGTTTTCAAACACGGTCAAATTGCCGAAAAGCCGGCGGCCCTCCGGCACGTGTGAAATCCCCAGTTCGCTGACCACACGGTCGGGTTGGTAGGCCGTCAAATCATGCCCCTCAAAGATCATGATCGAATCAGCCGCGACCGGCACAAGGCGCGAGATCGCCCTCAAGGTAGTGCTCTTGCCTGCCCCGTTGGCTCCTATGATACAGACGATCTCTCCCCTCTCTATGCTGAAATCCATTCCGTGAAGGGCCTTGATGTTGCCATAGGACACCTTGAGATGCTCCACGACCATCTGCATCAGGTGATATCCTCGCTTCCGAGATAGGCTTCGATTACCTTCGGGTTGTTCCTGATCTCATCAGGCGTTCCTTCGGCGATGACTTCCCCGAATACAAGTGTCTGAATACGGCCGCACAGCTCCATGACGAATCTGAGGCGGTGTTCGATAACAAGGATGGCAACCTTGAAATGCTCATGAAGCCTGCGGACAATGCCGATCATCTGAATCATTTCCTCCGTGGTCATACCTGCCGTCGGCTCGTCCAGCAGGAGAACCCTGGGGCGGATCGCCATGGCGCGCGCCATCTCCACTCTCCTCTGGGCTCCATAGGGAAGGTTTGTCACGATCTGATCAGCGTAATGGGCCACGTCGAATATCTCAAGCAGGCGCAGGGCGTTTTCTTCCATAAGTTTCTCTTCCATAGAGAGCTTCCGCGATCCCAGGAAGGCACTCATAAGGCCATAGCCAATCTGCGAATAATGGGCCAGCTTGACGTGATCCAGAACAGTCATGTGACGCCACAGGAGCATGTTCTGGAAGGTGCGCCCCAGCCCCAGGGCTGCGATCTGGTGTGGCCTTAGGCCGATCAGGCTTCGCCCCCCCAGCGACACGCTTCCCTCTGTGGGAACATGGATCCCGGTAATGAGATTAAATACCGTGGTCTTTCCTGCTCCGTTCGGGCCGATCAGGCCCCTGATCTCGCCCGGATCAATCGTAAGCGAATAGGAACCCACAGCGCGTAACCCACCGAAGTAGTGTGTCATGTTGGAAACTTCGAGCAAGGCCATGGGCAGTATTGTTTAACCTCCGCTTTTCCGAGTCCTGGGGCCGAGGGTCCTTTTGACATTTAATTCCCTGAATGCGATCAGGCCGGTAGGTCTGAAGATCATCACCAGAATAAGCAGCAGTGGAATAATAATCCACTTGAAGAGCTCCAGAGGACGAAGGGCCTCGCTGAGCATCTGGATGCTGAGGGCCCCCACAACCGACCCCACCACCGAATTGAGCCCTCCGAAGTAAACCATGGCGAGGATTTCAGCAAGCGACTGAATGCCGAAACTGCTCGGGTTTATATAGCGGAGTTCGTGGGCATAAAGGCCGCCTGCGACACCGGCCCAGAAGGCGCCGAACATGAAGGCCGTCATCTTGGTTCTCCTGGTATTGACCGTCATGGCCTCGGCAGCCGTCTCATTGTCGCGCACGGCATTGAGAGCCTTACCCATGGTTGAGTTGACGAAATTATTGATCACCACTATGCACACAGCCATGCCGATGAAAACCGCCGGTAGCGTAGCCCAGTGAGGCTGCCCTCCCATCCCGCGCGGCCCACCCAGGACCTCAAGGTTTTCAAGGACGCTCTTTACAATGAACATGAAGGCCAGAGAGATAATGGCCAGGTAGTCTCCGCGCGTTCGGAAGGACGGTATGGCCACCACCAGGGCGCCTAATGACGCCGCAACACCGCCCAGCACCAGTCCCAGCGGAAACATGTAAGGTCCGAGGAACTCCGGCAGGATTGGTGCTCCAAAGAGCCGGTCCTGCTGGAAGAGGGCCAGGGAAAAAGTGGAGCTGGCATAGGCTCCGAGAGCCATGAAACCCGGATGAGAGCAGGAAAACTCACCCATATAGCCGTTTATGACGTTGATGCTCAGGGTGAGCATGACCGCGATCATTGTCAGTTTTGAAATCTGCAGGCGATAGTCGCTTAGATCGGTCCACAAGTGCAGCACCAGGTACAGCACCGCCAGATGAAGAATAGCCGACAGCCAGAGGGGAAGCCTCTCCATGGCCGCGGCCAGGCGATTTGTCCACGGCGCGGTCAGGCCAGCCACAAAGCCGATGGGCAGAGCGTAGATCATAAATACATACAAAATTGCCGCCGGAAACATGGAGGGTTGTTTCAGCACTACGGTTAAACCAAATAAGGCCGGCATCTTGGGCAGGTAAAGAGCGTATGCCAGCGCATCTCCGACAACGGATTCCGTCACTACGGCGAAGACCATCCCGATAAGCCAGCCTATCACGGGCACGGAGCCGTAAATGTTTTTCAGGCGCTCGATCATATCGAACCCACTCCTCACAGCCTCAACTGGGTGCTGAAAGGCTGCCCGAAGAAGCCGTAAGGCCGGAAAGTCAAGATCAGCAGGATGATGGTATATGCTATAAGATCGCGGAGGGTGGACGGGAAGATCATGGCCGTGAATATCTCGATAAAGCCGAGAAGGAACCCGGCCAGGGCTGCCCCCAGAATTGATCCGCGTCCGCCCAGGATGGCTGCCACAAACGACTTCCATCCCAGCAGAATACCCATATATGGGTCAAGCACAGGATAGGCCGTGCCGTAAAGAATCCCGGCGGCGGCGGCCAGGGCGGAGCCTATGGCAAATGTCATAGGCGCGATCATATTGAGCGACACCCCCATCAGGGGAACCACCTGGTAATCGTATGACATGGCGCGCATGGCCATGCCCCAGCGGCTCTTCCGGATGAAGGCGTGGAGCAGCAGCATCAGGAACAGGGACACACCCACTATGAGGATCTTCTTATTTGTGAAGTAAACTCCCCCTACATTATAGGTCACGGTCTCGATCAGGGAGGGAAAACTGAAGCGCCGGGCGCCCAGTATGGCCAGGTTTCCTGTCTCAAGGATGATGCCGATCATAAGTCCGGTGATTGCCGCCGATGCCCTGGGGGCATCCCTCAAAGGCCGATATCCGACACGTTCCACGATGATTCCCAAAAGAGAGGTCAGGATCATGGATATGAGAATGGTCAGGACCAATAGCAGCCAACCCGGAACTGCCAGACCGACCGATGTGGCGAGAAACAGCAGGGCCGTGGCCACACCAAAGCCTATGTATGCCCCTGTCATAAAAATATCGCCGTGGGTGAAGTTGAACAGCATCAGGATGCTGTAAACCAGCGAGTAGCCCAGAGCTATCAGGGCGTAGAAGCTGCCCCATTGCAGCGCGTTGATAAAGTTTTGTAGGAAGAATTCCATAGCCGCGCTCCCGGGCTGCGCAAAAATAGGGAGCGGATAGACTTTTCCGCTCCCTCAGTCACCAGCCGCTTAGCGCTATCCTGCCTCAGGGGCAAACCTGCTTGTAGAATTCAAATTCGCCTTTATCGCTTATGCGCACGATCACGGCGCACTTGATAGGATCTCCCTCTTCCGTGAAGCTCATCTTGCCGGTTATGCCTTCGAAGTCCTTGATCTTAGCCAACTGATCACGAACCGCCTGACGGTCCCTTGCAATATCTCCGCTGAGAGACCCCACATTCTGGATTGCCTTCTGGGCAAGCCGCAGCGCGTCCCACGTCAGCGCTCCTACGTCATCAGGCACATAGCCGTATTTCTGCTTATAGCTGTCTATGAACTCCCTGGTGGCCCCTTTGGCCCCGGCAGCCGCGTAGTGGGTGCTGAAGAAGAGTCCGGAGCAGGCCGGGCCGCATAATTTTACTGTCTCTGCCGATCCCCAACTGTCGCTACCCAGGATAGGGGCGGTGAATCCAAGCTCACGCGCCTGCTTAACGATAAGGGCCACCTCGTTGTAGTATTGTGGGGTAAACAGGAACTCGGCTCCTGATCCCTTGATCTTGGTCAACTGGGAGCTGAAATCGGCATCCTTGGTGGTGAAGCTTTCATAGGCCACCACCGAGCCGGGGCCGTTGATTCCTTCCCACGCCTTCTTGAAGTATTCAGCCAGACCCTTGGGATAATCGCTTGCCACATCATAGAGCACCGCTGCCTTCTTGAATCCGAATTCCTCTTTGGCAAAGTTTGCCACCACCGGCCCCTGGAACGGGTCGAGGAAGCATCCCCGAAAGACAAAGGGACGGTTCCTGGTGGTGTCAGGATTGGTTGACCAGGGGCTTATCATCGGTGTCTTATAATCGTTTGCGACGCCGCCTGCCGGTATGGCCTGCTTGGATGACTGGGGTCCGATGATGATAAGCACGCCGTCTTCACTGATCATCTTGGTATTGGCCTTGACCGCGGACTCGGCCTTGGACTCGTTATCCTCTATGACCAGCTCGACCTTGTATTTCTTGTCTCCGACTTGCAGCCCGCCGGCCTTTTCGATTTCCTCAAGCCACATCTGTGCCGCGTACTTGGTTCCCTCGCCGACCTTGGGGATGTCGCCTGTGATGGGAGCGTTGATGCCTATCTTTATCCTGGCTTCGCGCTCTTTTCCGCAAGACATGAAAGATAATGCCATAAAAAACGTGAGAAAAACGACCAGGACTGCCCTCGATTTATGCATAACTCCCCCCTCCTCTTTTCGCACAACAATAAATCTTCTCAGTTATTCCCGGGAACAGCGAGAAACGATTTCTAAGCGTGAAGGGTTTTGATAGCACGCGGGAAAAACCAGTTCAAGAAGAGTTTTTGCCGTGCATAGAAGCAATGTCATATGCCTTGGTGAAGGCCTCCCAAGCTGGGCAAGAAACACTGGAGCCATAGGGTTTACCCCAGGAATAAAGCGTAATCAAAAATTATCAGGCAAGCCATTTTGTAACGAATTTTCCAGAGATGTAAACGTTTTTCCTGTTGGGGGAGAACATTTTCTTACCCAATTCGTTACCCAATTCAATCGGCATTACCCAATTGCCACTCGGCGGTTTTTTGCCACCGCGCGGACTCGCCATTCTCAACCCTTGATTCTCATCATTCGATCTAACAGCAAGTTCTCATTGACAAACGACCACCTTCGTAATACATTGTCTTGCAGGAGGACTTATTATGACAACAATGACCATTCGATTGCCTGAAGCACTTAAGGTGGCTCTAGAGGAGATCAGTCGAGAGGAGAATCGGGCTGTAAGCGACATCGTCCGCGACTCTTTGCGTAGATATGTCGCGGTTGAACGCTTCCGTTCGATTCGCAGGAAAATACTCCCGTTTGCCGAAGCACAGGGATTGCTGACAGATGAAGACGTGTTCAAGGCTCTGTCATGATTGTCGTAATTGACGCCAACGTTGCCGTCGCAGCGGTAGCAGCCCGTGGTTTGTGCGAAGCCGTGATGGAGCTTTGCCTTGAACACCATGAAATCGTATTGTGTGAAGGTATCCTAACCGAAATCGAGGAGAAGCTGCGCGATAAGATTCGAGTACCTCCTCCAATAGTAGCAGAATACCTTCAGGTTCTTCGCAACAACTCAAGCGTCCTTGAACCTGAAGCAGTAAATCCGGACGCATGCAGGGATCCCAAAGACCTGATGATTCTGGGACTCGTAAAGCCGGGGCAAGTCCGGGCCATAATAACGGGAGACAAGGACCTTCTTATCCTAAAGGAATATGCCGGAGCGAAGATTCTATCGCCCCGTGCGTTCTGGGAGATGGAGAAAGAAAGTTGATATTCTCCCTTTCAGCACTTCCCTCCTCAACACCGTGTCCCACGAAGTTTGGAAACACAACCCTTCTATTTTCGCCTCCCGCAGTTGAAGTGTCACCATCTTGCGGCAGTCTGAATACCAGACGCTAGACCCCAAATAAACAAACCTTGACACAAAAAGATTGAAGCCTTAGAGTTAGTCAGTCTCATCTGCCATGTGTAGAAGGAGCGTTCGAAGCCGTCCATTGGGCGGCTTCAGTCTTTTTTGGCCCAGTATTCTTCCCTGTTTTGCCGTAAGGTTCTCCTCTGGTGCGGTTTGTCGGTGAGATAGGCTGTTTTAAGAAGATAGTATCCGCACGTTTTGACAATACTACCAGATAGTCCTCAATCTCCAACCATATAAGCACATCTGTTGATGATCCTCTAACTACTATATGGTATCGCTTCATTGATATGACGCCCCAGGCAGAAGCTCTTTTCCGGTTTATCGAGCAAACAATAGATACGGAACTCGCGAGCGAACTGGCATTCCTGGCAAACTATGACAAGACAAAGAAAGCCATACAAGAAATCGTGGACATGCCGGACCGGAAGATAGATCTTTTCATCCGTTTCTGCCTCCAAAACAACGGCCGGCTTTCATCCCGGAAACGCGAGATTCACTTCGATTTCCTGTCTGATGAGGAAGTTGCCCTGCTGGAACAGGCCGTCCAATCCCGCAACACTCTAGGAGGGTAGGCCTTTTGCCTCAAACTCCCATACACCTCTGCGCTGGGGGTCTAAATTAGGCCTGGGCCTGTTCCGTGGGTTTCTACCAATCCCGCTTCCGCTTGCCTTTCAAGGGCAGTACGGATTCCCTGCTCCGTTTTCTGGATATCGCCGGATAATTCCGAGGTCGTCAAATGCCGCTCGTGTCGCAAGCATGAGAGGATGGCTCAACAAGCCTTTATCATTTGATCATCTTGGTACTGGTCTCGATTTCAAGCCACTACTCACAACAGATAAGTGGCACTAGCCTCCCCTCCTGTTCTCCTCAAACATATCTACAGGCATAGGATAGCGCAATTTCCATACCATCTTTATAGGCCTTTCGTTTTCGAAGCTGACCCGATCGCCAGGACCAAGGTAGGTAAAGGGAGTAGCAATCCCATTCCTTTTCTTTGTCGAACGGGCAAATATTAGGATTGTGCAGCCTAGATCCTTGTGGTGAATGAGGTTTTGCCCCGTGTTACTATTCTGACTTGTATTGGATTGAGATTCCCAGTGAAGAAGTTCTCGGCTGATGGGATAGTCGGCGTACATTGTACTCGGCGAGAATTCTCGTTCTGTTTTCTGGAAAGTGACGAGTAAAGCATAGGACATGGTTTTTGCGAAATATAGGACACCCACACCTGTTGGTCCGGCTGTCTCAAGCGTTGCCATCCCAAGGGCAGCCTTAATGTCTGCACTGCCATATTGGCCATGAAGCTCGAGTGAGCATTGAAAGGGCAACTCAGTGATTAGCCCAGATACACGGCTTTGATCTTGTGCCCAGTCAAGTACCTCTCCAAGGTCGGAAAGAACGGCCCTGTTTTCTGCAACCCTCGAGAGGGAGTCTCGCACTGTCTCAATTCCTAGATCTTTGCCAGCTCTACCCCAGAGCCTGTAATGGACTTCCACTCCTTTGTCAGCGGATTCAATTAAGGCTTCATCAATATCTGTCTCCTGGAGACTGCGAACAACCCTTTTCAGTCTCTCGATTTCCCTTGGACCCTTTATCGAAGCAACACGGATAAGAGACGGTCTAAGATGGCTTATGTCAGGATCATTTGGCAACGGCGCAAGATGGGCCTTTGCCTTCCAGCCTGTCCAGCTTTCTCTCGCCAAAAGAATCTCAGGCTCATAGTCGTGGTAATTGACGAAGTTACCGAAACTGAGATGCTGACCTGTTTCATTCTCAAAAGTCTGAACCCGTTCTGGGATTTGAACCGCAAGGTTACGGAGGTTTTCACGAATATTTTCGAGCACATATTCCCTAGCTATTCTATCAAGTTGAATGGAGCAGCCAGGCGGCAAATGTGGGAAGTCGAGTTCTACTTCCCGGTCGATCGCAAAACGATGTTTTGGCAGAAGAGCCTTTAGTTTGGTGTCAATGCGATAGCGGCGATTAGCTTGCCCCACAAAATCGAGAACCGTTAGACAATCTTTGTCTAGCGCGTGGCGAAGCCCCCTGCCCAATTGTTGAAGGAAAACGGTCAGACTTTCGGTTGGACGCAAGAAGAGCACTGTATTCACTTCTGGCACATCCAGACCTTCGTTGAAAACATCACGGGTAAAGAGAAAACTGAGCTTTCCATTCCTGAAATCTTCTAGCAAGGAAGTCCTAATTTCATTGCCGGTTTCGCCAACGATCACGCCTGAACTAATGCCGCGCTGGTTGAACATCTCCGACATATACTCCGCATGTCTGATGGACACGCAAAAGCCAATACCTTTCACGCGAGAGAGATCGGGCTCGTAACGAAGGAGTGCTACAAGAATAGTGTCAAGCCGCTTGAGCGCTAGAGCATGGCCGCCCGTGTAAACCTTTTCGAGCTCCTTTAGATCATACTTTCCGCTTTTCCAGAATGTGTCTGCGTTGAGGGACACCGGATCGGCGACGCCGAAGTAGTGGAAGGGGCATAGGAGCTTTTCCTCCAGGGCCTCCGGCAGTCGTATTTCAGCAGCGAATCGATTTCCAAAGTCTGCGGCTACACTCTTCCCATCCATTCTTTCAGGAGTTGCAGTGAGTCCAAGAAGTATCTTAGGACTGAACTGGTCAAAGATGGCGCGGTAGCTGTTAGATGGTCCATGGTGTACTTCGTCGACGATTATGAAATCATAGAAATTCGGACCGGTCTGTTTCCACAGCTGCCGGGAGGCAAGCATATCCACTGAACAGAAAAGGTGGTCAATACGGGATGCCTCCCGGGGGCCGACTAGAAGTTCCCCGAAATCAGCTATACGGAGCACATTCCTAAATGTGCCTTGGGCCTGCTCTAAGATCTCCCGGCGGTGGGCAACGAAGAGAAGGCGCGCCAACCTTCGGTGTTCTTCGAAAAAGCGCTTGAAGTCGAAGGCTGCAACAACCGTCTTTCCGGTTCCTGTTGCTGCAATCACTAGGTTCCTAGAGTGCCCATGAACCTCTCGTTCAACTGAAAGCTGATCCAATATCCTTTCCTGAAATGGATGAGGCCTAAGATCAAAGAAGGGAATAGTCGAACCTGTATAAGGAGTCCGGGCATGGCTAATAGCCTCACGGAAATGATAAGGATTGCCAGGATCAAAAGAAATGAACTCGCGGCTGTTCCAATAGGTTTCAAACTCCGCATAAAACTTCTCCAATATGTGTGGCATATCTTGGGCCGTTACCTTCAGATTCCACTCAAGGCCGCTCGTCATCGCTGCCTGGGACATATTTGCAGAGCCGATATACGCTGTGGAAAAGCCAGAATTACGAAAAAAATGATATGCCTTCGCATGAAGACGGGTCCTGCCTGTGTCATAAGAGACACGAACTTTCACATTAGGCATCTTTGCCAACCATTCGACTGCGGGAGCATCTGAAGCACCCATATACGAGGTGGTTATTAGGCGGACAGGAATCCCTCGTCCGCGGAGATCCTCGAAGCCAGGGATGAGAAGGCGCAACCCAGACCACTTTATAAAAGAAATCAGGATGTCTAAAGAATCTGCGGAACGCATTTCCTCCTGCAACTCGTGAACTAGTTGTGGCTCTAAAGGGGAACCTGTGAAGAGACTACTTTGCGTTACAGGGGTTCTTGGTCTGGGTACTCCTGGCTTGCTATACTCGGGAGGTGTGATTTCAAGAAGAACCGGCTTTTGCGCTTGCACAAGTCGGCGATTTGGAAAATGCGCTGCCCCTCCCTCACTGGAGACGACTTCAATCAGTCGGTTGCAGATAGCAAGCCTTGCATACGGGTCCGACTGCTCCCGTAAAACTTGCTCAACAATCTTCGCAAGAAAAGCAGCGTAGCGGGCTGGCTGCTCGTCGGAATCAATCTTACTAAGAACAGAGCGGAGATCTGGGTTTCTGAGAAGTATCTCTTGCAGTTCTTCGTCAAGGAGGGCGTCATAAAGGCCATAGGGGAGTTCTTGTTTCACATGCCCCTCCTCTTAAGTCCGCTGATATAGTCATTAATAACTTGAACATCTGCATCCGCCCAATCCAGTATGAGCAATTCGTCGGCTGGCAACCAGACTGCTTCGCTGTGCTCATTAAGAACCATTTCGCCTGCTTCAATAGAGCAGACAAAAGGGTAAAGCGTGACTGCAAACTCTGAATAGTTATGTGTTGCCGGAGGCATGTGTTTGTTTACTCTTATTCGTAAACCCAATTCTTCTATCAACTCGCGTTGCACGCACTCCGCTGGACTTTCGTTCTGATCAATTTTTCCGCCAGGAAACTCCCATTTAAGAGGCATGCTCATATTAGGGCTCCGCTTGACAGCAAGGACGAAGCTATCCTTCTCAATAATGGCACATGCGACATGAATGTGTTTTTCAAATCTCTTGGTTAATTCGGACATTGGCTTGAAAACCTAAGGTCCCGACCCGGACGGCGCGTTTTATAGCCATTCATGATACCATTTTTGAGTATCGGGGTTCCAACCTTGGCATTTTCCATTTCAAATCCTCTCTCCATCAAAATTTTTGAAAGAGACGGCACATGAGGAACTGCATTCGTACTTTCATACTCAGCTGTTCCTTACAAGTCAACTCAACAAAGGGCCTGCCAGTCCATTTCTGTATCCGTCATGTTGATCAAAAGCGCCAGGTCCTGGAGGCGAATGATCATGGCCTGCCAGGAGATGTTCGAAAAATTCCCCAACTCGCGCATGGCCGCCGCGATGTAAGGCCACTGCTCAAGATAGGGCTCTTGGCTTTTTGATGCTTTGAATGCCTCCCCTCTCCTGCGCTTCACCACAAGAGGCTCAACCCCGCGCAGATCCTGGCGAAGGCCTCCCTGATTTCTTCTTCAGGCATGAGAAGACAGGAGGCAAAGTAATCGGCCTGCCACTCGATGGGCTTTCCTGCGTCACTGATCCAGCACAGGATGCTTTCCTTGCTTGATTGATCCTTGCCTCCGCTTTCCAGGAAGGGCCGGTGGAGGACCCAGTGGCCGGCCTCATGGGCACAGGCAAAGACGACTCTTCCCTCGGAGCCGTTTTCAAAGAGCCTTTCATTTATGCAGATTATCCTTGAAGCAACATAGGTCGCCCCTAGAACATCATCTTTCCCGAGTATCTTCTGGAGATCCACGTATCTGAGTTCCACCCCCAGAGTCCTCTCGATGATATCTTCAACCGGAATGGGAGGTTTGACAGTGTATCCGGCGATTCTCTCAAAGTCTTGGAGCAGACCCGATGCCTTGAGCGCTATTTCTTCTTTTGCCATCCACGGGATCTTCATTTTTTTCTCCATTCCGGTTGTTCATGGCTGCAGAGCGGTTGTCATCCCGGCATCATTTGCAGCACTGACGTGAAACCTGGTTTCCGGGCCATAAACATGATATGATTTTATTATGGTCTTTTGACAGATAAGGTCAAACTCGGAAAATATTTTTTGCCTTTGAACTGACCCCCCTGGGCGCCTCCACCCTTGCCCTCCTCAGTGAAGTGGGGGGGAATGTTGTCGGAGAGACGCCGATGCTTCCACCGCGAGGGTGAGGGATAAGTGAACACATGAAAACTTTGAGAAGGTTATTCCGGTTGAAGGTCTATGAATAAATTTCTATTATTGAAACCCGGCAGCCGTCACGTGTGCCCCTGGTGGCTTGCCTATACATTCGACAATCCTCTGCGCCGATTGATCCATCCCCCGGAGAAGATCTTGGGGCCCTATGTAGCCAGGGGTATGAGTGTCCTTGATTTCGGGTGCGGATTCGGACACTATTCGATTGGCATGGCACGCATGACAGGGCCTAAAGGAAGGGTAACGGCTGTGGATATCCAGCAAAAGATGCTGGATAAGACCATGTCACGGGCTCAAAAGGCAGGTCTTGAAAATATCATACATCCGGTACTATGCCATGAGGCCGGCATCGGGATATCCCTGGAGCTGGACTTCATACTGGCCTGCAACTCCATTCATGAGACAACCGAGCCGGCCTCTTTTCTGGCAGAGTTTTTCGGCCTTCTCAGACCCGGAGGAAGGTTCCTGCTGATGGAGCCCCGGGGCCATATGAAAGCCGGAGATTTCGATGCAGAGGTTGCCCTCGCCCGGCAGGCAGGATTCGTCGAAAAAGACAAGCCTGGTTTCTTCGGCCAGGTGTGCGCTCTCCTGCTTAAGCCTTCTGCAGGCAGGGACGGCTGACTCTGCTCTGCAACGCAACAGATCTCCCTTAATGATTGCATAGGGAAAAGGCGATCTAAGGGCCAACTGCCAGGCATCCTCCAATGATCTGCATGGCCCCCTGCTCTACTGTAAGATGACCGGAAACCGTGGCTATGCCCATTGGGCTTCCGGAGTAGTCGCAGCCATAGCCGGCGCTGAGAAAAAATGTTAAGGGATCGCCGAGTATCAGGGGGCCGGCCACCGGCAGGGCCTGGATAAGGATATGATCTCCGGGGGAAGCGGCTTTATAAGCATTGAAAAAGGTCGTGTAATCATTGCTCCCTACGCGCGCCGGGAGATTCGCGCAGGCGCCTACAGAGATCAGGTTACCCCTGGTTTCCGTGGAACACTCGCCCCCGCTGCAGGCCGTCAATGAAACCGTGTAGGAACCCTCCGAAGTGTAGGTGTGGACTGGGTTCCGCGCCGAGCTTACACCCCCGTCCCCGAAGTTCCAGCTCCATGATGTCACCTCGCCGGATGACTGATCAGTAAAGGTAACCATGAGAGGGAGACTGCCGGTTCGGGGTGCGGCATCGAAGGCGGCACTTGCGGAGGGTCCGGGCCAACCGGACAGTCTCGCCATCATCCACCAGAAGGCCCGGGCCTTTTGATTGCAGTTGAGGCTATGGGTATGGCCGCCGTCCTGGCATCCAGGACAGTCATCGCAGAGGTCTGATCCGGGATTTGCAGCACACCACTGGCTTGCCCAGTTGCCTTCGTCGTAGTCGCACGCGTCATTCGCACCCATGTCCAGAAAGTCCTGACCGGCGGGATTATACCGCTCTATGTCGGCAAAATCGAAGAGGACCTTATTGTTAGCCCGGCAGTAGGAGCGTATCTGCTCATTTCGAGTATGGAGGGTGCCTGTTGATCCTGAGCCGTCCAGATGCCCGGTCATATATATAAAACGCATGGCCGGGTAATCGTCTTCCAATCCATCGAGGGTGTCCAGATAGGACTGAATATAGGATTCGTCTGCCCAGGAAACCTGGCCGCACCACGACCACATGGA
>JBGSUA010000116.1:0-37773 GCA_041753575.1 Desulfatiglandaceae bacterium | reverse complement strand
GGGAGGATAAGTTCCTGCAGATCCTGAACCTTCCATGTCTTGTCAGAAATTTTGATGAGCTGAGGCTCCTCATTGATATATCCAGACCCAGGCTCGACAGGATCGCAAGAAAGTGGAAACAGAAGATCATCTATATCGCTCCATGGCCCGGATCAGGAATATGGACAAAGAAGAAGATAACCACTCTTGATGATTTCAAAGCTCTGAAGACAAGGACATACGACAGGGGCGGGGTACTGGTGATGGAGGCATTAGGAGCCGTCCCCTTTGTCTTACCTTTCAGCGAGGTATATTCGTCCCTGCAAAGCGGGCTGATTGATTCAGTAGTGACATCCACCCCCACTGCGGTTGAAGGAAAGTTCTGGGAAGTGCTAAAGTATTATAATCCGCTCAATATCACTATTGCCTCCAATATGGTCACGGTAAACCTCAAGGCATTTGAAAAGCTTCCGCAGGAGCTTCAAGATAACCTTTTAGTGCTCGGAAGAGATATGGAAAAGTCCATGTGGGCCGGGGTAAAGAACCTGGACAAAGAGCAGGAGGCAGTTTGCGTCAAAAACGGCATAGAAAAAGTATTGCCGACACCTGAGCTGATGACTCAACTTCAGATGGCAACAGAGGACATCCGCTCTGAGTGGCTTAAAACCGCTCCCAATGAAGCCAGGGGCATCATTGATGAATTTATGAAGAGGGTGAAGCGTTAGGCGAGTCAGGCGTCAGGATTACGTTACAGGCAAGGAGGATTTCTTTCCCTGAATGAAGCGGATAGACATAAACTGCGACATGGGTGAAAGCTTCGGAACCTACAAGATCGGAATGGATGAAGAGGTTATCAGCCATATTACATCAGCAAATATAGCCTGCGGCTTCCACGCAGGCGATCCCCTTGTCATGAACAGGACTGTCAGGCTTGCCAAAGAACACGGCGCGGCCGTAGGCGCCCACCCAGGATACCCGGATCTTGCAGGTTTCGGAAGGCGCAAGATGGACTGCACGCCGGATGAGATAAGGGACTATCTCATCTATCAGATATCCGCGCTTAAGGGTTTCTGCTCCTTTCATGGAATATCCATGCAGCATGTAAAGCCTCACGGTGGTCTTTACAACGCCTGCGTCGGAAATGAAAATCTGTCTCGGGCAGTTGCTCAGGCAATAGCGGCCGTTGATAAGGAGCTTGTATGGGTTGTTCTGGCCGGTAAGGAGGCGGATATTCCAATAAAAATAGCTGCCTCCCTGGGGATCAAGATCGCCTTTGAGGCATTCCCGGACAGGGTCTATACCCCCGACGGACGGCTTGCCCCCAGAAGCCTTCCTGGAGCGGTTATAAAGGACTCAAGCAGGGCCGCGGCGCAGGCTATAATGATGGCTAAGGAAGGAACAGTCATAGCTACCGATGGGACTGTTATACCTATTGAAGTCAATACGCTTTGTGTACACGGCGACAACCCATCGGCCCTCGGGCATGTAAAAATGATACACAAGGTGCTTGAGGATGCCGGAATCAATATACTTCCAATGGGTGCTTCAAGTTGAATAAACCAAATAAATGCCTGCCCGCTAACATTCATGCGATATGACCGCCCCAGATTCAGGTTAAGCGGCGACTGCTGTCTTCTGGTCGAATTCGGAGAAGGAATTGATCCTGAAGTAAACAGTACGGTCATGAACTTTTTCGCCCTTCTCAGGGAAAACCCGCCGGCAGGCGTTAAGGCGATTGTGCCTGCCTACCGATCCCTCGCGCTCATATATGATCCGGAGCTTACCGCGCCCGGGACTCTCCAAAGGGCCATCGCAGATCTTGGGAGACCTGAATGCCGCTCCGATGCCTCCAAGCCCAAGATAGTGGAAATCCCGGTGTGCTATGAAGGAGAATTCGGGCCTGACATGGAGATCGTTTCCAAACATGCCAACCTAAGCGCGGAAAGGATAATCGCCCTCCATTGCGCGCTTGATTATCCCATCTACATGATAGGCTTTACCCCAGGTTTCTGCTATCTGGGAGGAATGGACCCCAGCCTGAGGACTCCTCGCAGGAAAACCCCCCGGACCTCCGTTCCGGAAGGCTCAGTGGGGATAGCCGAATCGCAGACAGGGATGTATCCGGTCGAGAGCCCAGGGGGATGGCAGATAATCGGCAGAACCCCTTTGCGCCTCTTTGCCCCTGAAAGGGAAAATCCTTTCATTTACAAAGCAGGCGATATGATAAGGTTCATTCCCATCGGAAGAGATGAGTTTTCAAGAATCGCTCAAAGGGAGAGTTACCTTGGAGGCCATTAAGGTCATCTCCCCCGGCCCCATGACCACGGTTCAGGATCTTGGTCGTTTTGCCTTCATGGACAGGGGCGTTCCGCCTTCTGGCGCGCTCGATTCCTTTTCCTGCCGCGTGGCAAATATACTGGTCGGCAACTCCGACAATAGTGCAGTGCTTGAGATAACCTTTATGGGGCCTACCCTGGAGGTCCTGCGTGATTCGGAAATCGCCCTTTCCGGGGCGGATATGGCTATGACCATAAACGGGAATCCCGTGCCCGGTTGGCGCTCCCACAGGGTCAAATCCGGGGACGTAATTAGAATATCGAAGGCCGCTTCCGGCTGCCGCGGCTATCTTGCAATAACAGGTGGATTAGACGTTCCTCACGTGCTGGGAAGCCGCTCCTCATTTGTCAGGGCAAAGATAGGAGGAATCGAGGGAAAGCCCTTGATGAAGGGAGACATCCTCAAGAGAGGCGCTGGAAGCCTGCTGACCCGCCCGAGACAGCTCCCCGCGGAACTCATCCCCATATACAGGAAGGAAATTACTCTGAGGGCCATCCCCGGACCCCAGGACGACGCATTCACTCAGAACATTGACGGATTCTTCTCTTCGACCTATGAGGTTACCTCACAGGCCGACCGCATGGGCTACAGGCTTAATGGCCCCGCCGTCAAACACGACCCAGGGGCCCCGAAAAGCATTGTCACTGAACCAACAGTGCAGGGAAACATACAGATTCCGGAAGACGGCCTCCCCATCATCCTTCTTGTGGAGCAGACAACCGGCGGCTACACGAAGATCGCTACCGTGATATCAGCGGACATCTCCAGAGTGGCCCAGGCCCTTCCCGGAAACAGAATCATCTTTGAAAAGGTGAACCTTGATACAGCCCATGATATTTACCGGCAAAGGGAAATGCTCCTCCATCGGATCATGGGTTCATTTGAAACCCAACGGGATTTCTCATAAAGGAGAGAGAACTGATTTGGCGCTTGAGGTAATCATACTGCTGGCGATTATTACCGCGGCATTTGTCCTCTTCATCGGCGGCTGGTTAAGCGTGGAAGTGGTGGGGCTGCTGGTGCTATCGGCCCTTGCAATGACTGGTTTGGTCTCGCCACAGGAAGCGTTGGCCGGATTCAGCAGCCCAGCGGTGGTTACAGTATGGGCCATGTTTATTCTGTCCGCCGGTCTGACACGCACCGGTATCGCTCAACGCCTCGGACAGCCTCTGCAGCGATTCACAAAAGGCAGTGAAGCCCTTCTGATGGCCGCCCTGATGATCGCGGCTAGTCTGCTGTCGGCGCTCATCAATACTGTGACAGTAGCCGCCATACTGCTGCCCGCGACGATGGAACTCGCGCGGCGAAGTGGTCGCCCGCCCTCTCGGCTGCTGATGCCTCTGGCACTTGGCTGCCTGCTCGGAGGTCCTTTTACCGGCATCTCAACCCCGCCTAACATCCTGGTTACAGACGCCCTTCGCGCCGCCGGACTTCGCCCTTTCGGCATTTTTGAATTCACCCCGATCACGGGAGCCATTGTAGCAGCCGGAATTGCCTTCGTCGTACTCGCGGGGCGTCACCTGCTCCCCCGCAGTGGCGCCGGCACTAGCACCGATGCGCGCCTGCTGCTTGCGGCTTCCTATCAGCTCGACTCGCACATTTTTGCCATCCGGATTCCGGCTGATTCGCCCTTAGCCGGCCGCAAACTTGCAGAAAGCCGAATGGGCTCGGCCCTTTTCCTGACAGTATTGGCGCTCCGGCGCAAGGGGGTGCTGACCCTCGCACCCCGTCCAGCAGAGGTCTTGCTGGCCGGAGATACCCTCATAGTGCACGGACATCCAGATTATCTGCGAGACTTTCACGGCAGCCAGCATCTCAAGATTGAGCCGTTGGCCTTTGTCCTTGCTCAGGCTCCCCTCTGCCTGACGGTGGCCGAAGGCCTTGTCCCTGAAAAATCACCGCTCCTTGGAACCTCGTTGGTGCAGAGCGGCCTGCGAAGCAAGAACCGGGTCCATGTGTTGGCCCTATACAGTTTGACCGGGGAAGAGATTAATGATCTTCGACGCCACCAGATCTCAACAGGAGACCGACTGCTGTTGCAGGGAGAACGGGAGGCGATGGAAGAAACAGCCCGCCTGGGCTTTTTCACTGATTTGCGTTTCCTGGAGGAAGATGAGGTAAAGGCAAAAGCCGGAGACCACTTACATCTACTGCCTGTACGCGTTCCCCAGGGATCGGTGCTTGCCGGTCATGATCTTGTTGAAAGTCGTTTTGGTAATGGATTTGGCTTGACCGTTTCGGGCATTTTTCGCGGCGACAAAATGATGTGCATGCCATCGCCGCACGAAAAAATGGAAGCCGGGGATGTGATCATGCTGCAGGGTTCGCCCCGCGATCTTGAAATTCTGGAAGGACTTCAGAAACTGGAGATCGAGGACCAGACATCAAGCCTTGCCGCGGATCTGGAGTCGCAGAAGATAGGCGTCACGGAGGTTCTGCTTTCGCCCAGGACCACCCTTGCGGGGCGAACTCTTGCCGAGCTTCTTTTTCGCGATCATTACGGGATCAGCGTACTTGCCATCTGGAGAAAGGGCAGTGCCCATCGCACCGGGCTTCAGGATATTCCTCTGCAGTTTGGAGATGCCCTTCTTGTTTATGGACAGCGCAGGAACCTGGAAGCCTTGGCCCGTGATCCTGACTTCCTGGTGCTCGATGAAGCCGCCGCGAAGGCGCCCAGGATGGAGAAGGCTTTTATCGCCGGAACAATCATGGTAGCGGTGCTGCTCAGCGCTATCCTGGGCTTTGTTCCGATCGCCATCGCGGGACTTGCCGGCGCGGCCTTTATGGTCCTCTTCAGATGTCTGACTATGGAGGAGGCTTATCGCGCGATTGAATGGAAAGTAGTGTTCCTCGTAGCCGGCATGCTGCCGCTTGGCGCTGCCATCGAAAACACGGGAGTCGCGCAGATTGGGGCAACGGCCCTGATCTCCGCGGTAGGTGATCTGGGCACCCGATGGGTCGTCGCCGCTCTCTTTACGGTGACAGTCCTTGCCACGCAGATCATCCCCACCGCGGCACTGGTGGTACTTATGGCGCCGGTGGCTCTCAGCACCGCGAGTACCCTGGGAGTTTCACCGCACCTGCTGATGATGACCGTGGCTATCGCGGCCTCATCCAGCTTTGCCAGCCCGCTGTCGCATCCCGCCCACCTGCTTGTCATGGGTCCCGGTGGCTATCGCTTCAAAGACTACTTTAAGGTGGGCGTACCGCTCACAATCATTATTATCTTATTGTCCGTTTGGCTGTTGCCTATCCTCTGGCCACCATAGTTTACATCTTTAACAGTCTGAGCAAGAATGCCCAGATGCGAGGCCCGTGAAGTCCTGAGAAATCAGTCGCTCTTATAAGCATGCAGCAGTGACAAGGGACGAGTGAAACGAAGCATATGGTCGTTTTTCAACAGCTTTTCAAACCGTAATCAGCTCTTTATGATCATCCGCGCAAACGGAGGTCCCTGTTCTAAAATGTCCGCAATCAGCTCCGCGGCCATTCGCGCCCCATCCCTGGCAACAGCCTGTCAACCATCATCGCTTTCTGCCATCCTCCTGTGCAATTCGTCACGCTCATTCTGATTGAGCAGATTGAATTACTTTGCAAACTTCAGCTTGTGAATCTCCGAACACTGGACCGTTCCAAATCTCTTCTCAAACCGCTGGTAAAGTATTTCCCACGATCTATGGCGCGCTGGTACTGTTGGAACATCTGCATATCGTCCCTTCCTGCAAGACATCCTATCATCATCAGCCCGGCGGTGAGGTCCCCCGCACACATTCCCGTGGAGTGCCACGCTGCTCGCCTGACATGTGGAGGCATGCAGGGGATTGGGATCACCTACTCCAAAGGCTTCAATGAGGGCTGCCAGGGTTGCGTGGCTGCATCCAAGGTATGTTTTCTCATAGTCAAATGCCAGGTCCGCTGCTTTCTCAATCGCAGTATGGTATCTTTCTTCCATCAAACGTTCATGACAGCAATATTTTGTCACCCCCGAGCATGAAAATCCCCTTTCCCACAACTGAGAGAGCAGCCCTCTTTTACTGCCCCCCGACCCCTAACCCCTAACCCCTGATCCCTGATCCCTGGGTTGGTGAGTGTATTTTCACGGTAAAATTAACTCCTTAAATAGCATAGTAACTAAAAATGGACTGCCCTCAAAACACTGAGACATGTTTTTGAAAGAGCCCTGTACAAAAGGTCCGTTCGGAGCAAAAAGCATTGGTGAGCCGGCCTTTGCTCCAACCGTTGCCGCTGTAATCGGCCCGATCCATGACGCAGTCGGTGTTCGCATCCGGAGCTGCCCTGTTACCCCTGAAAGGCAAAACTTCAGACCCACCTTGTCATTTGAGCTCTTCAGCTTCAGCCAGCTCCTGCTGGGACCTCTCCCGCTTGGACTTGAAGAGCCTGCCAAACCAGATCTGGAATCCGTCCATATAGATGTAAACCACCGGGGTTATGTATAGGGTGAGAAACTGGGAGAGAATCAGACCGCCTACGACGGCCAGTCCGAGAGGCTGCCTTGCTTCCCCTCCTGCACCGATCCCGAGAGCTATGGGGAGGGTCCCCATTAGTGCGGCCATCGTGGTCATCATAATGGGTCGAAAACGCAGAATACACCCCTCAAGAATGGCTTCCGAAACCTCCTTTCCCTCGTTTCTCTGGGCACTGAGTGCAAAGTCAATCATCATGATGGCATTTTTCTTGACGATGCCAATTAACATGATGACCCCAACAAAGGCGTAGATGGATAGATCAACCTTGAAAAGGATCAGCGTGAGCAGCGCCCCAACTCCCGCCGAGGGAAGGCCGGAGAGGATGGTCAATGGATGGATGAAGCTCTCGTAGAGAATCCCGAGCACGATATAAATCACAACGATCGACATTATCAGCAGTATGAACAGCCCCTGCGTTGACGACTCAAACTGCTGGGCTGCCCCCTGGAAGTTACCTGTAACGGTTGCCGGGACGCGCAGCTCATCCATGGCCTTCTTGATATCGACGACCGCCTGACCCAGGGCTATACCAGGGCTCAGATTAAAAGAAATGGTGACGGAAGGGAGCTGGCCGCTGTGGGTTATCGTAAGGGGCCCTATCTGTCGTCTTAGCGTTGCCACGGTATTAAGGGGGACCAGTTGGCCCGTGCCGGACCGGACATAGATCTGCAACAGCACTGAGGGATCCCGCTGATACCTGGATTCCACTTCAAGAATCACCTGGTACTGGTTTGTCGGGGTGTAGATCGTGGATATCTGACGTGATCCATAAGAACTGAAAAGGGTGTTTTCGATCTGCGCCGCGGTAATACCGAGCGCTCTAGCCTTTTTTCGATCAATCTCCACCATGATCTGAGGGCTTGCTATCTGGAGATCGCTCGTCACATCCTGCAGTTTTTGTAAGTCACGCAGTTTGGCTTCAACCCTTGGCGCCCATTCGTAGAGTTCCTTTAAATCGGGACTCTGCAAGGTGAACTGGTAAAGGCTTTTGCTCAGCATCCCGCCGATCCTGATAGCGGGAGGATTCTGCATAAATACTCTGATTCCAGGCACCTCGGCCAGTTGTGGACGGAGCTTCTCTATGATTTCGTTAACTCCCAATTCGCGCTCCGATCGAGGTTTGAGCCGCATGAACACAAAACCCGTATTCCCTGTCACGCTGGGACCCCGAGGCCCAACCGAAGACATGAGATTTAGGACACTGGGTTCTTTAAGGATGATTTCGGAGATCTTCTCCTGATGCTCCACCATGGCCTCAAAGGAGGTACCCTGGGCCGCCTCGGTGAAACCGAAGATCTGACCGGTATCCTGGCTGGGGATGAAATCCTTCGGAATGATTATTAAAAGGTGAATGGTCCCTGCCAGAAGAAAGAAGAACACAAACATCGTAAAGACACGATGGCGAAGCACCCATTTAAGGGTTATCTCATAACCACTAAGCATCCCCCGGAATATCTTTTCAGATCCAGCGTAAAGGCGTCCGGGATTTTTTTTGGGCGGCTTGAGAAATCTACTGCATAGCATAGGAGAAAGAGTAAGGGAGACCACTCCAGAGACCAGAATCGCGGCTCCGATCGTCACGGCAAATTCGTGAAGCAGACGACCCAGGATCCCTCCCATAAACAAGACCGGAATGAAGACGGCCGCGAGGGAGATCGTCATGGACACTATGGTGAAACCGATTTCCCTGGACCCGGTCAAGGCTGCCTCGTAACGGCTTTTGCCCATCTCCATATGCCGCACGATGTTCTCCAGCATCACTATGGCGTCATCCACCACAAATCCCACACTGAGGGTAAGGGCCATCAGGGAAAGATTGTCAAGACTGTAGCCCATGAGATACATGACAGCAAATGTACCCACGATTGACATAGGAAGCGCCAGACTCGGGATAACGGTAGCCGACAGGTTCCTCAGGAACAAGAAGATCACCAGGATCACCAGACATGTGGCGAGGATGAGCGTAAACTGAACGTCCGCGATTGATTCATGGATGGACAATGATCTGTCATAGAGCACCAACATCTCTACCGATGCGGGCAACTGGCTTCTGAAAGTCGGTAAAAGCTTTTTGATGGCGTTTGCGACTTCAACTGTGTTGGTCCCCGGTTGCCGTTGAATGGCCAGAGTAATGCCCCTGGTTCCGTTTACCCATCCGGCGGTCTTGTCGCTTTCCACGCCATCTACGACCGTTGCTACTTCCTCAAGATACACAGGAGACCCGTTCCGGTAAGCTACGATAAGGGGACGATAGGCCTTAGCCTCCGTCAACTGTCCTGTTGCCTGTATGGTAACAGCCTTGTGCCTGCCGTAAAGAGTCCCAGTGGGGAGGTTGACATTATCCTCTGCAATCGCCTTTTCCACCTCGTTGATCCCAATGCCCGCTGAGCTCAAAGCGTCGGGGTTAACCCGTATTCGGACTGCATACTTCTGTGCCCCATAGATCATTACCTGCGCCACCCCCTTGATCATGGAGATACGCTGGGCCATCATGGTGTCGGCATACTCGTTTACGGTGGAAAGCGGAAGGATCTTTGAGCCCAGGGCCAGGTAGAGGATAGGCATATCCGCCGGATTGACCTTTCTGAAGTAAGGCGGAGTCGGCATGTCCGGAGGAAGAAGCCTGGCAGCCTTGGAGATTGAAGTCTGAACGTCCTGGGCTGCCGCATCTATATCACGCTCAAGGGAAAACTGCAGCGTTATCTGGGTGAGGCCAAGAGCGCTGATTGAGGTCATGGAGTCCAATCCTGCGATGGTCGAAAACTCACGCTCAAGGGGCGTCGCGACAGATGATGCCATGGTCTCTGGGCTCGATCCGGGAAGGTTGGCGGTCACCTGGATGGTCGGGAAATCAATGTTAGGCAACTCACTGACAGGAAGGGCAAGATAGCCCATTACCCCAAAAAGCAGAATGCCTGCCATCAGGAGGGTAGTCATTACAGGCCTTCGAATACAATGCTCCGGGATATTCATTGGGGAATCTCCTGTTTAATCCTTGTGTGTCCCGGAAAAGGCGGGGTCACAGGCGCCTGCCCAGGGTGACATCACTGCGTGGCAGCATCAACGATCTTAACAAGGGACCCTGATGCAAGCCTTAGCTGACCATCAGTCACGACTTTCTCTCCGGGGCTGACGCCTCTTCGAATCACGGTTTCCTCCGCTGCGGCGCGCTCAACCTCAACAATCCGGTGTTCCACCGTGAGATCGGGTTTCACTACAAAGACATATTCTCCCCGCTGCCCGCTCTGGATAGCCTGGGAAGGGACGACAATTGCGCCGCTATCGCTTGTGAGGGTCAGTAGCAGATTTACGAACTGACCAGGCCACAGCGCTTTGTTTTCGTTCGGGAAGGTTGCCTTGAGCTGGATTGTTCCGGTTTCCTTGTCCACTTTGTTTTGAACAAAGCTCAGCTCCCCTCTAACCAAGGATCTTTCATCGCCAGGGATTGCGACCGAGACTTCCAGTTTTCCCTCGGCCATGTATTTTTTAACCTCAGGGAGATGCCTTTCCGCAATCGCAAAAGTAACATAAATGGGTCGGATCTGATTGATGATCACCAGGGGGCGGTCCTTGTCGATGGCCTTGATGATGTTCCCCCGATTCACCCCCAGTGACCCGGTCACACCGTCAATCGGAGACTTTATTGTGCAGTAGGAGAGTTCAAGTCTGGCCTTTTCCACAGCCGCTTCATCGGCCTTCACAGTCGCCTCCAGGGCGGCGGCATCCGCTACTACCTGGTCGTATTGTTCCTCGGCCACATAGCCCTGTCCCACCACAGAGGCGTAACGTTCTACCTGCTTTCGGGCATTTTCCCGTTTGGCGCTGTCCCTGGCCAGATTGGCCTCAGCCTCCTTGAGTTTCACCTGATAAAATCTGGAGTCTATTGTGAAAAGCAGGTTTCCCTGTTTCATCTCCTGCCCTTCCTTGAAATAGACAGCCGTCAGTTCGCCTTCCACCTGGGCATTTACAGATACCGTAGCATGAGCCTCCACGTTGCCAATTGCACGAATCTGCACCGGCACTGTTTTCTGGATGACATTTCCGACAGTCACAGGCACTGCCATTCTCTTTAGCGCTTCATCTCCGTTGCTCGTGCCTGAAGCATTTTCAGAGCAGGCCGAAAACATGCCCATGATAATCACAGCGAAGATAGCCATCAGGACTGTACCCAATACCCCAACCCTTGAGTTATCCGATGTCTTTCTAATCACCCGCTCGTTCATATTTTGCTCCTTTAGTTAGATTCAGCGTAGTTCTCCCCGGGTGGAACATTCCATCCGCCTCCGAGTGCCTTGAAAAGGGCTACAAGGTTCGTCGAAGACTTCTGTTCACTAACAGCCAGGGAGTCCTGCGACTGGTAAAGGAAACGCTGGCTGACAAGCACATTCAGGAAATCTGTCAAGCCTTTCTTGTAAAGCGCCTGCGATATCTCAACCGCTCGCCGGTTCGCTGCCACGGATTCAGCAATAGCATTCCGGACGGCCTGCTCCCTTACATATGCCACCAGTGCGTTTTCCACTTCTTCCATCGCCGTAAGCACCACCTGTTCGTAGGATATCAACGCCTGTTCCTGGCGCGCGTTCTGAACCTCGATATTGGACCGAATGCGGCCACCGGAGAAAAGGGGCCAGGTTACCGTTGGGCCTACGCTCCAGAATCGGCTTCCCGCACTTACGAAGTTCGACAACTCAATGCTCTGAAGCCCCGATATGCCGGTGAGAAAAAACCTCGGGAAGAGATCCGCCGTTGCGACACCGATGCGGGCCGTTGCTGCTGCGAGCTCCCTTTCAGCCTGTCGTATGTCGGGACGGCGGCGCAAGAGGTCAGATGGCAGGCCGAGCGGCACCTGGGGCAAGGCGGTGGCAGTGAGTCTGATGACTTCCAGCTCACTAAGTAACGAGCCCGGCGATTGCCCAAGCAGCACGCCTATCCTGTGAATCGCTTGCTTGACAAGGGCCTCCAGGCCGGGCACCTCCGCCTCGGTTGCAGTTAGCTGCGCTCGCGCCTGTTCGATATCCAGTTGACTGCTGAGACCTACTTTAAACCGGGCCTGTGCCATCTCAAGGGTCTGATGCTGGCTCTTGATGTTCTCCTTTGCGATATGTGCCCTGAATTGGTTTCCTCGCAGCTCAAGATAATTACGGGCAACCTCCGCTGCAAGAGACACCAAAACGCTTCTCAGTCCTTCCTCCGAAGCGGCGATAACCGCTTCCGCCTCTTCCACCGACCTCCTTACACCACCAAATACGTCGATCTCCCACTTCGCGTCAAAACCGGCTTCGAAAAAGTCCTTCTCCGAGGCAAATCCAACGTCCGTATTCTCGCTGGTACGACTGCGCGAGTATGTTCCTGAGGTCCAGGCGGTTGGCATCAAATCAGCCGCTATCACTCCTCTGCGGGCCCTTGCCTCCCGGATTCTAGCCCGGGCTATCCGCAATTCCTTGTTACCTTCCATAGCACGCTTGATCAGGGAGTCGAGCAGTGGATCTTCGAACAGGGTCCACCACCGGGCAAACTGCTCCGCGCCGTCCACAGCGATAAGCCCTTCGGGCGGCATTTCAGCCCACTGAGAAGGCACTTCAGTCTCAGGTTTTTTATAGTCAGGGCCGACTGCGGCGCAGCCGACAAGCAAGGTGATCCATAAGACCACAACCATGCCTGCCAAAGATGCCGACGATCGAAAATAGCTGTTCACGTACAGCATCCTTACATCAGAGCCGGAATTCCTCATTTCTTTCCTTTTTCCTCATGGCCATGTCCACTCAAACCGTTCACCCCCATCTGCGCAAAGCGTCAATCCCACCCAGCGAAAATTTTACAATGTGTTCAGTCAGATGGTTAAGGTCACTGGGGCCGAATTTCTTTTGATAGATTTTTTCTATTGCAGGCCGGGAGTGAAAATAATAAATGCATTGCCCAACTATACTCATAGAACACATTCTCACCATCTCCTCACTGCCCCCCTGTCCGATGAGATCCCTCAAGATGGCGCTGAGACCTTTGTAAAGAGGTTTAATCGCATCCTCAATCATCTGATCAAACGCTGCGGTGGGTTCGATGAATTCCCGCGCCATGAGTTTCCCGTGCCAGGACGGGCGGCCATCATCAAGAACGCGTCTCAGAAGTAGGCGAACGAATGCGTGAAGCGCTTCTTCATGGGTCGCGCTCTCCTTCAATCCCAGTTCCAAAGGGTATTTTTTGACGGCTGAATCCAGCGTGTACTTCAGCACCGATGAGTATAACCCTCCCTTATCCCTGAAGTGATAGTTCACGGCAGCCACATTGACGCCGGCCCGCCGCGAAATCTCGCGCACCGTGGCAAAGCGAAATCCATGCTCAGCGAAGACCTCCCCGGCAGCCCGCAGCAACCGCTCTCGAGTGTCTGTAAGCGTTTTCCTCCCTTCTTCATGCATTTGCATATCTCCTCATGTGATTAATTCAAACAAAAGTTTAAAACCTCTGTTTATTACTTGCAAGATATTTCATACAAATCCAAATTTTTATAATTCAAAGCAGATACGCTTTCGCTTCAGATTCCTGAAAACAAACGGCAACAATGGAAGCTGAGATGATCATTGAAAGAATTCAGGGGCAGGGGTGAACAAGCATCTGTTGACACAGAAGGAAAATGTTGGCACGTTATTAGTGATTCGTTACCAAGGTATCCATTGGCTGCTCTCTTTGGGCAAGCAGCCTAGATCACAAGCAGGCATGACTCAGCTCGTCACGTTAATAGGTTTCACATACGCTGAGCATCCGGCCAGCTATCAGACGGGTGTGGTGTTGCTGACCACACTGTCATGAATCCAGCTTAAACCAGGAGGTCGAAGTGAGATCAGATGTCCTCTCCGCCGTTAAGTCCGCCACGACGATCATGGCCTATCTCAAATTAGGATGGCCGGACCGTATCAAGGATTGATCCCCGGGCATGATAATTATTACATAACCACTTACTGAAGAAAGCCGACAAGAAGATGATTAAGATCCGACTAATCTATGATGACACCCTCTCCATCAACCGTGAGATATTGAAACAGGTTCAGGAGATCCTTCACACCCGATTCAAGGATGTCAGGGAAGAAGAAATAGCAATGATCGGTGAGAAACTGCGAAATCCATTTAAGCAGAAGTTCAAAACCGTCCTGCTGGTGGCGGAGAACTTGAAAAATAAAGTGCTGGGCTTCGCGCTGCTCATGCACGAGCCTGAAATCGGATTCTGCTATCTTGACTGGATTGCCATGGCGGGCGGCAAGACGGGTGGAGGTCTTGGCGGGGTTCTTTATGACAGGGTGCGTGAGGAATCCGTTGCCCTGCAGGCGAAAGGTCTGTTCCTTGAATGTCTGCCGGATAATCTTAATGACTGCGGGATAGAAGAGATAATCAACGAAAACAGATCCAGGATGCGATTCTATGAGCGTTACGGGGCCCGGCCGATAATAGGGACCGACTATGAGTTACCTGTTAAACCAGGCGACATCTGTATGCCCCACCTGCTATTTGACGGACTTGAAAGCGCAAAGCCGCTGCGTAGAAACTTTGCCCGCAAGGTTGTGAGGGCCATCCTGGAGAGGAAGTACGCCGACCGATGCCCTCCGGAATATGTGACCAGGGTGGTAGCTTCTTTCAAAGATGATCCGGTCAGGTTAAGACCTTTTCGATATGTAAAGCCCGAGGCTGTAAGCCCGGCCGTCAAAGGGAGTTCCCTGCATCAGATCGCCCTGGTGGTAAATGAACACCATGATATCCATCATGTCCGTGAGCGGGGATACGTGGAGGCCCCTGTCAGGATAAAAAGCATACTTTCGGCCATCGAACCAAGCGGCCTTTTTTCCCGAAACAAGACGCGCTCATTTTCGGACAAGTACATAACTGCCGTTCACTCGGTGGCTCTGTTTCACTTCATCCGAAAGGCCTCCGAACAGATGCCTGAAGGAAAATCTCTTTATCCTTATATATTCCCCATCAGGAACAAGGCAAGACCCCCGAAAGAGACATCCTTGCTTTCCGGTTATTACTGCATTGACACCTTTACGCCAATAAATCGGAACGCCTACCGCGCTGCCAGACACGGCGTTGATTGCGTGCTCACAGCCGCTTCCGAAATAATTGCGGGCAGACGGATGGCCTATGCCCTTCTCCGACCTCCAGGCCACCATGCCGAACATCAAGCCTTCGGAGGTTTCTGCTATTTCAACAACAATGCGATAGCGGCACAATACCTGAGTCAATACGGCAGGGTGGCGATCCTGGATATTGATTATCACCACGGAAACGGACAGCAGGATATCTTCTATCGTAGAGCCGACGTGCTGACGGTATCCATTCACGGGCATCCAAAGTTTGCCTATCCATATTTTTCGGGGTTCGAAGATGAAAAGGGAGAAGGAGAGGGAGAAGGCTTCAACTGGAACCTTCCCCTGCCCGAAGCGGTGGACGGCCCCCAATACGCGCCAGCGCTGGAGAAGGCTCTGCTCCGAATAGAGGCATTCAAACCGCAGTTTCTGATAGTGGCGCTTGGTCTGGATACAGCGAAGGGAGATCCGACAGGTACCTGGAGTTTAAGGCAAAAGGATTTTGAGACCAACGGCCGCATGATCGGCGAATTGAATCTGCCCACCCTTGTAGTTCAGGAGGGCGGTTATAGAAATCGAACCCTGGGTCCGAACGCCATGGGTTTTTTCAAAGGGCTGACGACATCCGCGACGCGGCACAAGGGTATTAAAAGGGCCGCGAAGGAGGCGATCCACGGACTTCGCTGGCGATATAACCTCCAGATGGAAGACCCTGAGAGGATCCACAGGCTTGTTGCAATAACAGGTTTTTTCAATACTGAAGAAATTGATGTCGCTGAGGAACTCCCCGGGGAGAGATTGGCCAAGGGGGAGGCAAGCGGATATTTTTTCGTGATAGCAGAGCATTATGGCCGCATGGTGGGCTACACCTGCTACGGCCCCATTGCCGGAAGCGCAAATAGCTTTGATCTTTACTGGATCGCGGTTCATCCGGACTTTCAGAGAAGAGGACTTGGCCGACTCCTCACAAAGGAAACAGAGCGCATGATCCACAAGGCAAAGGGAAGAAGGATCTACGTGGACACCTCTGAGAGGGATCAGTACACGAGTACCCGAATGTTCTACGAATTTTGTGGATATAAGCTTGAGGCTATTTTGAAGGACTTCTACGCCCCCGCCGACGGCAAGTGCATCTATTGCAAGGTGCTTCCTTAGCCAACTCCGCGGGCCTGACTTCTGTTTCGAAGGATGAGTCTGATCCGGCGAAGTCGAACCTTTTTCGCTTGACATGCAATCTGTAATATTACAATATGGACTAGCTACAAAGGCAGGCAGTTTTTAGAGATGCCTGCCTTCGGGCCAAAGAGAGGTTCAGCATGACAGAGAAGATTTTAGAGCAAGTCAGGGAAAAGGCATTTCAGTTGTGCAGCAACCAGCATCTATTAATGGAAAAGATACTCGTTAGGGCCAGGGCGCTTACGCCTGAAGAGGCCATAGGGAACCCTGAAGGGGATGATTTCCCCATCAAGAAGGGAAAGGAGCGGCTCATGCAGGCGGATTTCCGAGGCTCTTTAGGACAGGCTTTCACTGACAGGTTCGGGGATTTCGAGGGAAGCGTGGATGAGCTTTTCTCGATGCCTCTCAGCAACAACTATCGCAGGGCTATTTTTGTCGCCTCTCTCAACGCGATCATGAGAAATCTGGGCATGATTGAGGGAACCGTCCACTGCAGGGATGAGGGCCCAGGAGAGTGCGCCGGACTTCTTGTCACCCACATAAGGAATCATTATGGGAGGTCCGGGGTAGCCCAGGTGGGATTCCAGCCCAGATTCGCTCAGATGCTTGCAGAGGCCTTCCCATTGAGGGTGCTTGATCTTGATCCTGACAACATCGGGGCAGTTAAGTACGGAGTCAAGGTGGAAGGGCCTGAGAACGGCCGGGAGGCCATCCAGTGGGCCGATCTGCTTCTTGTCACAGGAACGACACTGGTGAACGACACTATCGGGGATTTCCTAAAAGAAAAACCTGTCCTTTTCTATGGAACAACCATATCCGGGGCAGCCGCCCTCATGGGCTGGCCCCGATTCTGCGCAAGATCCACGTAATCACCATGAGGAAGAAGGATTAAAGGAAGTGAAAAGAATTCTCTTTGCGATTATGGCGCTCACAGCACTCGCTCCCTTACAAGCCCCATGTGCGGAGCTGCACCTTTTTGCCGGCGCCGGCCTCAGACATCCCGTTGACCGCCTTGTAGAGGAGTTTCAGAAAAAGGCTGGGCACAAGGTGGTAAGCGACTACGACGGCTCCGGAAGACTGCTTGCCAAGATATCAGCATCGGGCAGCGGCGATCTCTTCATGCCGGGCTCCCTTTTCTACATAGAAAAACTCATGAAAGAGGGTAAGATAGCGAGCTTCAAGCCTATTGTGGCCCACACGCCGGTGATAGCGGTAAACAGGAAAAAAGCCGATCTGATAAAGGGATTCAGTGACCTTGCAAAACCCGGCATAAGGCTCGCCTTTGGGGATCCCAAGGCCATGGCCTTGGGTAAGACGACGGTCACCATACTCGATCGCTCTTCTCTCAAGGAAAAGATCATGTCGAACGCGGTCGTCTATGGGGCGACCGTCAAACAGCTTGCAATCTACGCAGCCCAGGGAGAAGCCGACGCTACCATAATCGGCAGGGCTGACGCCTTTCAGTTTAAGGACAAACTTATCATGCTCCCGATACCCAAGGAGTATTTCGAGGATGAGACGGTAGCGGTTGCCGTCCTGACATCCACTCGCAACCCCGCTGAAGCGGAACTTCTGCAGAATTTCCTTTCATCCCCTGAGGCGATAGAGACATTCAAATCCTTCGGTTTTCTTCCATTGGAATAGCTCCGGATGAGACGTTTCTTTTACATTCCCCTTTTCTTGATGGTCCTTTTCATTCTTGGAGTGATCATTGCCCTCTTTTTCCGATCCTCCCCGGTTGAGATACTAAAGGCACTGTCATCAAGGGAGACCATGTATGCCCTGCGTCTGAGCGTTCTCACCTCCATTGCGGCGCTTCTTGTATCCGCCTCCGTAGGCATTCCCACTGCATATCTGCTCGCCAGAGAGAGCTTTCCCGGCAAGGCAATCATGGAACTCCTCCTTGAGATACCCCTGGTAATGACGCCTCTTATAGCAGGGCTCGGTCTCCTGTTGCTCTTCGGTAGGGAGTGGCTCGGCGATTCACTTGAACGGATGGGCATAACCGTTCTTTTCACCCCATTAGGCGCTGTTATCGCCCAGATATTCATCGCATCTCCCATACTCGTAAAATCCGCAAGGGCAGCCTTTGAAGCGGTGGACTCCAGATATGAACAGGCCGCGGCTACAATAGGTCTATCCCCCTTCAGGACCTTTTGTCTTGTAACCGTTCCCATGGCAAAACGAGGCCTGCTCTCAGGGATAATAATAAGTTGGGCGAGGGCCATGGGAGAGTTCGGAGCGACTCTGATGGTCGCCGGGGCCACCAGGTTCAAGACCGCCACCCTCCCGATATCCGTCTTTCTGAACATAGGCACGGGTGAACTGGAATCCGCTCTTGCCTGCGCGTGGGTGCTTCTTCTTGCGGGCTTTCTCATGCTGTTCGCCTTGAGGATGATGGGGGAAGACCGGACCCATGACAGCCTTGCACAGGGGGTGAGATTGTGACCGAGATATCTCTTCAACGGATAACAAACGGAATACTTCACGAAGTTGATCTTGAGATAGGCTCCGGCGAGTTTATGGTGATAATAGGACCATCAGGGGCGGGAAAAACGACTCTTTTGAACGTCATAGCAGGACTTGTCCATTACAGTGGACACGTCACCTTTGACTGTAAACCGGTTGAAAAAGTCCCAACCTACAGACGCGCATTGGGCTATGTGTTTCAGGATTCTATGCTGTTTCCACATTTGACGGTTGAGGCTAACCTGCAACTAGCTGCGAATTCAACGGGCCGCAACCCGGAAAGATCCCAGTCGGCAAAAGCGCTGCTTAAACTCTTGGGTATTGAGCATCTGAGAAAAAGACTCCCCCGCCATCTGAGCGCCGGTGAGAGACAAAGGGCTACCCTGGCAAGAACCTTGGCCGCAGACCCCAAGGTGCTCCTGCTCGATGAGCCCTTCGCAAATCTTGATGACCGTTCAAGTTCTGTCTTGAGGGCGGAATTAAAGTCGCTTCAGAAGAGACTCGGCCTCACGACCTTGTTTGTAACCCACAACATCAGGGAGGCCGAGGAGCTTGGTGAGCGGATCGCCCTTCTGGCTTCGGGCTCCATAGAAGGAACATTTACTCCCGATGAATTACATCGCGCTCAAAATATCGGCAATTTATATGAATGCAAGGAAAAGGCTTGTTGTCAATAACTCTTTGCGTTTTATATGAAAATACATCGCCCCCTCCCTCCCCCGCAAGGGGCGAGGGAAATTGCGAGGGTTTCGAAAAAGAGATGACAAAACTGCGGTCTTGAGGTCAACGGTCTAATGAAGCAAAGGACGCCTACTGATTTAGTGATCCTGGGGACGCTTATCCCCGGCGAAAGACACGGCTACGAAATTATGCGATTCCTGGAATCGGCACTCGAGGGCGCCTGGAGGGTCAGCAACAGCCAGCTTTATGTCCTCTTAAAGAGGATGGAGCAGGAAGGGCTTCTCGTATCAAGATCCGAGGCGCAGGATGTCAGACCCTCCAAACGGGTCTTCCATGTGACTCCTCTGGGAAGGGATGCCTTTAAGGCCTGGGTCAATCGGCCTGTCCCTCATGTCAGGGACTTGAGGACGGAGTTTCTCTGTAAGATGTTCTTTTTCCAGCATCTCTCACTGCCGGGCGCCAGGAAACTGCTACTGGCCCAGATAGATACGATCGAAGCATTAAAGGAGAGAATCAGGAAGAATCCGAAAGGTGAAAAAGACGCGTTTCTTAAACTTCTCTATGGGTTTAAGGCCAGGAATATTGAATGCCTTCTGCGGTGGCTTAAAGAGGACGCCATATCATTTGCCGACAAATACAGTCCTTAATTCCTGTTATCCAGTGTCTCTCTCAATTTGGCCGCAAGTTCAGCTACAGAGAACGGTTTACTTATAAACTTAACGCCTTTGCCTATAATGCCATGACCTACAACAATCTCAGCGGTATATCCGGACATAAACAGCGTCTTCAGATGCGGGAGTCTGGTCTTGAGCCTGGTCGCAAGTTCCTTTCCGTCCATCCCCGGCATCACTACATCCGTCATAACCAGTTGAACTTCTGTCAGGTCTTGCTCCGAAAGTGAGAGGGCCTCTTGCGGGGACTGGGCCGCGACAACTCTATAGCCAAGTCTTTCAAGCATACTGTGAGTTATATGCAAGATACCTATGTCATCCTCCACAAGGAGTATGACCTCATTTTTTCCTCTCTTTATAGCAGGCGCAGTCGCATTCTTTCTTTCTTGGTTCCCAAGACTCTGCGATTGAAGATATATTTTTGTTGTAGTGCCCTTTCCAGGTTCGCTGTAAACGTTTATGAATCCGTTGTTTTGCTTCACTATGCCGTAAACCGTGGAAAGCCCCAGTCCGGTGCCCTTCCCTACTTCTTTCGTTGTAAAAAAGGGCTCGAAGATATGCTCCAGGGTATCCCTATCCATGCCGCATCCGTCATCGCTTACACTAAGCATGACAAACTCACCTGGGACAAAGCCGGCGTGATTTGAGCAGTAGGCCTCATCCAGAACTACGTTTTCAGTTCCTATGGTTATCCTTCCGGCCTTGTCCATGGCGTCTTTGGAGTTTACGCAAAGATTCGCAAGAATCTGATCCAGTTGCGAGGGATCCATCTTGACCGGCCGAAGATCTCCCCCAGGCATCCAGGCAATCTCCAGGTCCTCTCCAATGAGGTGCCTCAACATCTTGAGCATACCTGTAACGGTGTCATTGAGGTCAAGAATCTTCGGGGAGATAGTCTGCTTTCTAGCAAATCCGAGGAGTTTTCTGGTTATATCCGCTGATCTTTCTGCCGCCTTGAGGATCTGCTCCAGATCGTCGCGTACTGGGCTCTTGGCATCAAGCCCGGAAAGGCCGAGTTCCGCATGTCCGATTATCACTCCGAGCATGTTGTTGTAGTCATGGGCGACCCCGCCCGCAAGTCTTCCCACGGACTCCATCTTCTGGGCCTGGATGAGCTGCGCCTCAAGTCTCTCGCGTTCCAGTTCGGCCCTTTTTTGATCTGTTATGTCCTGGGCACAGAGAAGAACCCTCTCCAAACCCTCCCCGTCCAGATAAGATGTTGAAAGCAGAAGGCAGCGTTCATCCTTGTCCTCGCCCTTAACGATCGTAAGCCACGCCTCCACCTTTTCCCTGCCCTTCTTGTCCGCGAAAGTGGAGAGTACCGAACAACGGATTGGGCAGCGCTCGCAGGAAGGAGAAAATCCGCACCCCTTTGGATCTTCGAAATGATGAATGCATCGCATGGCCTCCCCTCCCACCATGCCGATCATCTCCTCCTGGGTCCTTCCCGCGAGATTTGCGGCATAGGCGTTGACCCTTACGGCGCGAAGTCCGCGGTCCACAAGCATCATGGCGATGGGTGCATGTTCATAGATGGCGGCAAGCTCGGCAAGCGCCCGCTGGGCTTCTGCAGCCGCAGGAGTGTCCTCCCTGGCCCCTCCCACAATTGACCATTTCCGCTCCGGCACACCCGCTTCCATATTCTCCCCTATCCCCCTACCCTTCACTACGGATTCATCCTCTCCAGCAACTATGTCGCCCACCTTCAAGACGACTTGATGGGGTTTCCTCAGATACGCCGGTTATCATACTATTTTTGAGCATCGTCAACCAATTTCTCTCCACGGGGACAATCGCCCATGCGCCTATTGACCCCTTTGTAACCTATGGATTAGTATGCCCATAGGGCCTGGGCAAAAAAAAGCCCCTGAAGGTTATTTTCATAAAAAGAAAGGAGCGTTATATGCAGATCATGAAGTCTTTTCTCACTGTGCTTGTTATTGTCTTATCCGCCGCCCCTGTCTTTGCCCAGGGCACAATCAAGCTAGGTGTAGCGGGCGCGCACAGCGGGGATCTTGCCTCTTACGGGATTCCATCTCTTAACGCCGCCAGACTGGTGGTTTCCGACAGAAATGCCAAAGGCGGGGTACTGGGAAAACAGGTGGAGATCTTGGCCGAAGATGATGTCTGCAAACCTGAGGTAGCGGCAAATGTGGCTACTAAACTGGTATCCGAGGACGCAGCGCTTGTTCTCGGTCACATCTGCAGCGGAGCGACAAAGGCTGCTCTTACTCTCTACAGGGATGCCGGAAAGATCATCATGTCGTCTTCCGCGACAAACGTTGAACTGACCAAGAGCGGATCATATCCCAACTTCTTCAGGACCATCTCTCCCGATGATTCCCAGGCAATGCTGCAGGTGGAATTCGCCATGAACACGCTCAAGGTGAAGAAGGTGGCGATAGTCCATGACAAGGGAGACTATGGAAAGGGCCTTGCCGAATTCGCGAAAGTTTTTTTCGGGCAAAAAGGAATGCCCCCTGTGCTCTTTGAGGGAATCACCCCGGGCGCGGTGGATTATTCAGCTATAGTCCAGAAGATAAAATCATCAGGGGCGGACGCGGTCCTTTATGGCGGATATCATCCGGAGGCGGCCAAGATAGTATCCACAATGAAAAAGAAAAAGATGAAGGCTGTTTTTATATCCGATGACGGAGTAAGGGACGACACCTTCATAAAGGTCGCCGGCAAATACTCTGAAGGAGTATATGCGACCGGCCCCATTGACACATCCAAAAACGCCATGGCGATAGAGGCGATAGAAAAACACAAAAAAGCCTATGGCTCAGCCCCCGGGGCCTTTTACCTTAACGCCTATGCCGCCGCGATCTGTCTTCTTGAGGCCATAGAAAAGGCCGGTTCAACGAACGCAGAGACAATAGGCAAGACCCTCCGCGGCACATGGTTCGATACGCCTCTCGGGAAAATCAGTTTTGATGAAAGAGGAGACGCTTTGGGGATAGGCTTTGCGATGTATCAGGTGGTCAAGGGCAGATATGTAGAGGTCGGAAAGTAGATCGGCCCCTGAGAGGACGGCGGATGGAATATTTTCTTGAGCTTTTCTTCGGAGGTCTAACCAGGGGGAGCATCTACGCCCTTTTAGCCCTCGGCTATACGATGGTATATGGGATCATCCAGCTCATCAATTTCGCCCACGGAGAGATATACATGATAGGGGCCTTTACGGCCCTTATCGCGGCAAGCGCCCTTTCCATGCTGGGGCTTGAAGGGTGGTCTCTTCTGGCCCTCGCGGGACTTGCAGCCGTAATCTATTCAGCGGCCTACGGCTTTACACTCGAAAAGATCGCCTACAAACCGCTTCGAAAGGCGCCCAGGCTCTCTCCGCTTATCAGCGCGATAGGAATGTCCATATTTCTTCAAAACTATGTTCTCCTGGCACAGACATCGGATTTCTTATCATTTCCCGCGCTGATAGATGAGTTTGCCTTTATGGAGGATGTAACCATCATCCGATCAAGCGAACTTGTAATCGTCGCGGTCACTGCTGTTTCAACCGCCCTCCTTACCATTTTCATAAAGTATACCAGAATCGGAAAAGCCATGCGCGCCGTGGCTCAGGACAGGATCATGGCCATGCTCCTGGGAGTAAAGGTGGACAGAGTCATATCCGTTACCTTCATCATCGGAAGCGCTCTTGCCGCGGTAGGCGGTGTGCTGATTTCCTCCCACGTGGGACAGATCAATTTCTATATCGGCTTCATTGCCGGTATAAAGGCATTCACAGCGGCGGTGCTCGGGGGAATAGGAAGCCTGCCCGGAGCAGTCCTGGGCGGCATGGTCCTCGGATGGACAGAAAGCTTTGCAACCGGATATGTTTCAAGCGATTACGAGGATGTATTCGCCTTCGGGCTCCTGGTTTTTATACTGATTTTCAAACCGGCGGGGATACTGGGAAGAAACACCGCGGAGAAGGTCTAGGGCCATGCCGATAAAGAATGACAACGGCCCCCTCATAAGCAAGGCTGACTCCTGTGACGGCCTTACTCTCCCGGCCTCGAAGAGATCCTGCCGTGATTGGCTGCGGAAGACTGCCTTAAGCGGCCTGAAGTCCCTTGGAATATCCATGTGGTTCATGTTCCTAACCTTTCCGATCATGGTCATAAAAATATCCCCCCTTGAGAAAACCATAGAGTGGCGATGGAGCCGGCTTGTTTATGTGGGTGCCGGGGCATTTTTTCTGTCCCTGCTCTGGCGTCTTTTTATTTACCGCAAGGAGGCCGGAACCGCAGTCAGACAAGCGTTTCAGGAAAGGCTCCGCCTGTTTTCCCAAACAAAAAGAAGCCGTAAGGCGATAGCATTAGCCGCGGTTTTTATTTTCGCGGCCCTATTCCCTTTCATTTTTTCCACCTACCAGACCTCCATCATGATAAGCGCCCTCATGTACGTCATGCTGGGGCTTGGACTTAATATAGTGGTAGGCCTGGCGGGTCTTCTTGATCTGGGGTACGTCGCCTTTTACGCGGCCGGCGCGTATTGCTACGCCCTCCTGAACCACCACTTCGGCGTGGGCTTCTGGGCGGCTCTTTTTCTGGCAGGCGCCCTTGCCGCCGTGATGGGGATACTTCTGGGCTTTCCGGTATTGAGGCTCAGGGGCGACTATCTGGCCATAGTGACACTCGGCTTCGGCGAGATAATACGGCTTGTCCTTGAGAACTGGAACGAGTTCTCATTCGGCCCCAGCGGCATCGCGGGCATAGACAGACCATGGGACTTCGGCCTCGCATTCACGCTAAGGGGACACACAATCTATCTCTACTATATCGTCTGCCTCCTCGTGGTCTTCAGCATGGTGGTTGTATCGAGACTCAGAAACTCCCGCATCGGAAGGGCCTGGATCGCCCTGAGGGAAGATGAGATCGCCTGCGAGGCCATGGGCATAGACAAGACCAGAACCAAACTCACCGCCTTTGCCCTTGGGGCGACCTGGGCAGGATTCGGAGGCTGTCTGCTGGCAGCCAAGACCACCTTCATCAATCCCGCGAGCTTCACCTTTATGGAGTCGGCGATAATACTTTCCATCGTTGTTTTAGGCGGCATGGGCTCCATTTCAGGGGTCATCCTCGGGGCCTTCATCCTCATACTTATGCCTGAATACCTGAGGGCCTTCTCTGAATACCGTATGCTGGCCTTTGGAGCGGCAATGGTGATCATCATGGTTTTCAGACCCCAGGGGCTCATCAGGGCGACACGAAAGCGTTATGAGTTCAGTGGGGAAAAATGTGAGGGAGAAAATCCTTAGTGGGCGGAGACGCTGTCCTGGAGGTACGGGGCCTCACCATGGACTTCGGCGGTCTCAGGGCCCTTGCTGAAATTGACCTGGACGTGGGAAGATCCGAGATAGTCGCGCTTATAGGGCCAAACGGCGCCGGGAAAACAACCTTTTTCAACTGCATAACATGTGTTCACAATCCGGACAGGGGCGACATGATCATACTGCCCCCTGGAAGGGCGCCTAAGCGCATAAATGGTCTTAAGCCCAATGCGGTTACAGAACTCGGAATAGCCCGCACCTTTCAAAACATAAGGCTATTCAAAGAGATGACCGTGCTTGAAAACGTAATGGTTGGAAGACATTGCAGAACAAGCGCAGGGATCGCAGGGGCGATATTCCTGACAAAACAGGCCCGCGCAGAGGAACAGGAGTGTATGGATTTTGCCTACAGTGTGCTCAAAAAGGTAGGATTGGAGCATCGGGCCGACGAAACGGCCTCTGAACTTCCTTACGGAGCCCAAAGAAGGCTTGAGATAGCAAGAGCGATCGCGACAGAGCCATTTCTGCTGCTCCTGGACGAACCGGTGGCAGGCATGAACCCAAGCGAGACAGATGAAATGGACAAGCTTGTGAGCAGGATCAGAGAAGAGGGGATATCAATACTTCTCATAGAGCATGACATGAAGCTCGTAATGAGCATCTCCGACCGCATCTACGTGCTTGACTACGGCAACCTGATCGCAGCGGGAACGCCGCGGGAAGTGGCCGCAAACCCGCGCGTAATCAGGGCCTACCTGGGAGAATCCTGATGCTTGAGGTAAGAAATATCCGCGTTTTCTACGGCGGTATCCAGGCCCTAAAGGGCGTTTCAATTACGGTAAAAAAGGGAGAAATCGTAACACTCATAGGCTCAAACGGCGCCGGCAAATCAACCCTTCTCATGTCTATATGCGGAGTGGTGCCGCCGCGCGAAGGCGAGATATTGTTTATGGAAAGGCCAATCCATGGCCTTGCCCCGGAGAAAATCTTCTCCCTCGGCATTGTTCAGGTCCCGGAGGGGCGAAGGGTTTTCCCGCTCCTCACAGTCCAGGAAAACCTGGATATGGGCGCCTATCTGCGAAAAGACAGGGACGCAATTCGCAAGGACATTGCCTATATCTTTTCAATCTTCCCCCGCCTTTACGAAAGACGCCGTCAACTGGGAGGAACCCTGTCAGGGGGAGAGCAGCAGATGCTGGCACTGGCAAGAGGGATCATGGCAAGGCCCAGGCTGCTCCTGATGGATGAGCCCTCCCTTGGACTAGCGCCGGTGCTTGTAACGAACATCTTCGAAACAATAATCCGCATTACCAGGGAAAACCATACAACCATCCTTCTGGTGGAGCAAAAAGCAGCCATGGCCCTCCAGATAGCCGGTCGCGGCTATGTGATGGAAACCGGTTTAATTGCCACGGAAGGCACAGCCCATGAACTCTCCTGCAACCGGGAAGTAAAGAGGGCCTACCTTGGCGAGCGGACATGATCCGCCTTTGCGGGACGTCCTTTACATTTACAGATTCTGCTTCTAACGGTCATGCCCGGGCAGGGCACAACGAAGCATGAAAATACCGCATTTCATTCCGGACTCGATCCGGAATCCAGGCCGTCATTCCGGCGAAGGCCGGAACAAGGACTGGATAGCGGTCTACGCCGCTATGACTATCTTTTTTCGTAACTGTTCAGGTTGTCAGGTTCACGGTTAGATGAATCCACGCTGTCTAACCTTGAACCTCTGTAGTTAGACAAAGAAAAACGCAATCGCTATGATTAGATAAACGGTTATAAGCTGCGCCCCTTCAAGCCAGTGGCACTTGCCGTCAGCAGAAAGATAATTGACTATCATCACCGCAAACAGAATAGCTGCTGTTTCAAACATACTGAAGACCAAATTGAATCCAAAATTGAAGATCTGGCTGACAAAGACCAGAATCGGAACGACGAAAAGGGCTATCTGGATGGCGCTGCTCAACCCGATCTCCAGTGATATATCAAGCTTATCTTGAAGAGCGAAGTGTATAGCATTTGCCTTTTCAGCAATATTGGTGATTATCGCAATCACTACTATGCCTATGAAGGTATGACTCAGGCCTATTGACCGGGCTGCTTCCTCCACTGTCCCCGCAAGGAGTTCAGATTCAACAGCCACAACTAAAGTGGCCACCAAGAGGATCCACATCGCACCCATCTTTGATATGCTGGGAGACTCCTGAGTCGCCTTCACCTCATCAGATGCATCGAAGAGATGCTTGTGAGTAAAAAAAGCGAACACGATTCCTGCCAGATAGATTAAAGCGAGAATAATCGCCACAGAATCACTCAGGAACTGAACCTGAGTCGCCTTGCCTTTGACGGCAAGTGAATACACTGACGGAATCGCAAGTCCTACCACCATAATTATGAGCATGGTGGAGGAGACTCCGATCGAGCTCTGATTAAATCTCTGTTCTCTATACTTGATGCCTCCGAAAAAGACACTCAGCCCTGTCAGAAGAAGTATGTTGCCGATGATGCTTCCGACTATCGAGGCCCTTACCAGTTCCAGCAAACCTTTTCTTAACGCGAGAATAGCTATGAAGAGCTCAATCGCATTTCCGAAGGTTGCGTTTACCAGGCCGCCTACCGCTGGATTTGTTTGAAGGGCCAACTCCTTCGTGGCATATCCTATGACTCTCGCCAGTGGAATGACCGCCAGGACGGATGAAACAAAAATGATAGTCTTGTCAAGATCAAGAAGGCTAAAAAGCCAGCTTGCAGGAATGAACAGCGAAAGATACAGAAATACCTTTTCAATTCCGATCTTCATTTGAGGGCACTTCCTTTCTCTTGTCTGAAAGAAGCCTTTTTTCTTCCTGAAGACCCTAGCGAAAATAGCGCCACTGGTCAATTCTAATCCTGGCGCTTCAGGCGATGAACAGGATTTGATTGAGGCGATTGGAGCCCTTGACGCTTGTCTGAGATTTTCTGTGCACCGGTGATCGACTCAATCGAAAGGCCCTTTTATGCTTCATGATGGAATGGATGGCCCTGCCCCGGTTGGTTCAAGCCTTTTGACTCAAGCAGGCCGCCAGAGCGGCAGGAATTGCAGGAGGGTGGGTAATCAGGATGACAGCGCTTAACATTGGATATCAGCCTTTTGACCAAAGCCAGAGGACACTAGGTGAGCTGGTCGAACGTTTGCAGCCCTCCCGGCTTGAAATCACCCTCATCCCAATCGCACACGATTCACTTTCGCAATCCACCGCTCAATACCATCTCCTCCTGCTTTACAGCTCTCCAGCGGACTGGGAATGGCTCGATATACTCCTGCAGATCCGCCGAGGTCAGAGACAGATCCCTATAATCCTTCTTGTCCCGAAGGGAGGCCTCAAGGAAAAGATCACCCGTCTGCGAGAGGACCGCTCATTGCCTGTAATTGACGATCCGGCCCTTTTGGAGGGGATATTGAAGAAATTCTTCGCCCTGCCCCCTGAGTCAAAAAACGGGTGCTGTTCGTTGATGATGACCCGAATGTTCTGAGCGGTTATAAGCGGACGTTTTACAAGGCCCCCTGGGAGGTGCTCACCGCCTCCGGCGCTCGGCAGGCAATTGAGATGCTGGGAACGCAGAAAATTGACCTCCTCGTCATGGACATCAAGATGCCAGGGATGCACGGCTTTCAGTTGATAGAAGAGATCCGCAAGGGCAACAGAGACCTCCCGATAATCGTCTGCTCAGGCCACCATAGAATGAAGCAGGGCGCGGACGTTTTTTTCCTGAATGTATCAGCCCTTCATTGAAAAGCCGGTGAACATGGCAACCCTCCTTGAAACCATAAACCGGATACTGTCGCAATAATCTGTCCCCCCCTAACAGCTTTATAACTTCTATACTCGTGTCTGTGTCAGGGACTTTGGCTTAGCGTGAGGACTGAATAATTATGACAGGCCTTTTCTTTTCATGGCGTAAACCGTAAGGAAGGTCTTCCACTCACGATCTTAGCGGCCCCGGGTACCGTCCCTGCCTTGGCCTTCAACAAGCCTGCCGGCCGTTTCATTGAAACCCCTCAGACACGAATCCGAGTCGTCCTCAAGCCATTTTCCTCTTGCATAGAGGCCGCATGGAGACCGGCTCCTTTTAAACACAGGCAAGGGATCATAGAGAAGAGATACTTCCTGACCTATCATGATTTCAAGGTATTAGCCCTTAGTTGAAGTGCAAAACTGTAAAAGTTAAGGACGTCCCGCTATTCGCCGATGAGGGGGAGGATTTTGTCTATTTTGAAAAAAACCAGGAATCGGGTCGGGGTCTTTTCAGGCTTATATTCTCTGCGGCTAAGCTCTTCTATTAGGGGGCTGTTTTCTTCCTCCTTGAGCTTGGTTATATAGAGTCTCTTTCCGATATAGCCCGGACCTTCTTCCACAAACAAAAAGGCCGCCTGCGGATTTGACTTTAGATTGTGGTGGGTAAGTCTGTCCCTCATTATGAATGCCACAGATCCGTCATCCATGAAATGCGGTCTTGAATATATTGCCGCGTTTACCTTTCCCTGGGCGTCCGAGGTGGCCATTACGCCCAATCCTTTCTTATCCTCAAAGTATTTCTTCAGCTCATCCATCGTTTTTGCCCTCCTGATATATGTTTTAAGATAATCTCAAACCCGACAAATAAATTAAAAAATCGCCCCCCCCGCCCTGCCGCAGTAAAAGGTCAAGGGAGGCCAATTCTCCTAGTCGCCGATGGGGAGCCCCATGGAAGCGTCGTCCACGCAGTTTTTGAGGTCGTCCTTGCTTACCTTCTTGGGGTCCTTCAGGTCCATGACCCTGCATACATACTCATTGCCCTTCTTGTCTTTTACCCATACAAATCTCTGCTCGTGCGTATCCTTCTTCATTTCAAGACTCCTTTCAAGAATCAAGTCGCCGTAAGCAAATCGCCTTCGGCAAAACAGCGTTGATATTCATCTATATCTTTTCTGCGGTTGACTTGCTGATAGAGCAATTGGCGTGCCGTAAAATCACGTCACTTCGCTGATGCCTTAACATTATGAATTCAAATATAAAAATGGACCATGACAAGGATGACCTATCAACGGTAAGATCCCCGTGGCCCTCGATATTTAGCGGCCCCACGGCATTTCGAGGCCGATCGATATCTTCTAAGCGCCTGCCCGATCTGTCTGAGCATATTATCAATTCTCTCCACAGCCACTATTACGACCTCTTTATGCCGAGCTTCTTCATACGGGATCGCAAGGTGCTCGGATTCATTTGCAGGAAATCAGCGGCGCCCCCTTTTCCCTCGATTCTCCAGGAGCGGGCCTCCAGAACATCCCTTATATGTCGCCTTTCCACCTCCTCCAGGCTCCCTGGGTCATTGGTTTCATGGGTTCCGTGATCGGGGAGATCCAGGAGTAACTCCCTGCCCTGGGAAACTATAACGGCCCGATGTACAAGATTTTCCATCTCCCGCACATTGCCGGGCCACGGATAATTCATCACGGCCTCCATGCTCTTTGCGGGAATACTGTCTATACGCCTTCCCAACCGTTTATTGTAGCGCTCAAGAAAATGGCGGATCAATGCCGGGACATCCTCTTTACGCTCTCTCAGAGGCGGAACCGTTATGGGAAAGACGTTCAGTCTATACCAGAGGTCTTCACGGAAACGGCCTGCCTTGACCGCCTCTTCCAGGTTACGATTGGTTGCGGCGATCACCCTGGCATCCACTTTTATGGTATTGGAGCTTCCAACCCTCTCAAATTCACCGTCCTGAAGAACCCTTAGGAGCTTTGCCTGGAGCTCCGGCGGAAGCTCCCCGATCTCATCAAGAAAAAGGCTGGATCCGTCCGCCATCTCAAATCGTCCCATTCTTCTTACATAGGCATGAGTATAGGCGCCCTTTTCGTGCCCGAAAAGCTCGCTTTCAATCAGTTGCGGAGGGAGGGATGCGCAGTTGACCTTTATGAGAACCTTATCCCTTCGCGGACTCATGTCATGGACCGCCTTGGCTATAAGTTCTTTGCCTGTGCCGGTCTCTCCCATAATGAGAACCGGAGCGTCCGTGGGACCCACCTGCCGCACCTTAGCCAGTGCATCTCTAATGGCAGGGCTTTGCCCTATTATGCCGGGATGATCGCGCTCAGTTTTAATGGATTCCCTCAAGACCAGGTTTTCCCTATCAAGCCTCTCCTGGAGCGCTCTTATCTCGGAGAGGGCTTCCTTTAATCTCCTGTTTGTTTCTCTTAAGGATGAGGTCCTCTCCTCGACCCTCATTTCAAGGCGAGCGTTGAGATTTAGCACAGCCTCTTCCGCGAGTTTCTTTTCCGTAATATCAAAGTGAATGAAGACCGCGCCGCATGAGCCTCCCAGGAGAGGCCTGCCTCCCAGGAGAAACCACCTTTTTTTATCCGGGCTGTGGCAGGGGTATTCAATAGCGTAATGTCCAAGCGCGCCCTTCAAGACCATCTCTATTGCCTCAACCAGACCGGCAAGCTCCGGCTCATCTCTTGCGGCCGCCATGCACACGCCGAGGTAGTTCACCCCTATCCCCGTCCCCCTTAGACCAGGATCACCGTTTCCCTCAGCAAAGCTTATCCACGATCTATTGATGTAAGTGATGATCCCTTGCCGATCAACCACCGCCACATTGGCGTCGAGGGAATCCAATATCTCCTTAAAAGCAAGAGAATCCATCTGCGATCCTCCCTGCATTCAGTTTAAGTCTCCTTTCCTATTCCGAGGCAATGATGTCATCCTCCCTCCATCGGTGAGAAGAACACAACCGCATCTCCATCCCCCAGGATCCGTTCAATTTGAGCAACTCGGCCGTTCACAAAGAAAACTATAGGTAGATCCGAAGGAATTTCAAGGAGAGTGAAGGCACCTGCCAGGGAAGTGCCCTCCGGTATTTCCATAGATCCGCTTTTCGGCAATCGCTCCGTGTATTTCCTCAGACCGCCGTAGCTTCTGACAGTGATTATCATCGCTCTCTCCACAGACCACTGGCATTTATCTTAATAATCTCGTTGAAAAAGGCTGATCCCTGTTGTCAAGATCCGTCTTAAACATTAGTATCATCATACATACAATCTACGGGGAATGAAAGGCGCTGCCGTTCTTGGATAATATCAGTAAATGCCTTTAGTAGAATACAAAGCTAAGGAGCATCAGTCAGATGAGTTACATGGGCAAGCTTTTGAGGGTTGATTTGAGCAAAGGAACCGTTTCCTTTGAGCCGCTGGACATGGCCGCTGCAAGGGATTTCATAGGCGGCAGGGGGCTCGGGATAAGTTACCTCCTGAAAGAGGTTGATCCCGGGTGCGATCCTCTTGGGCCGCAAAACAAACTTATCATGATGACAGGGCCTCTCACCGGGACCACGGCGCCTACAGGCGCGAGATACATGGTAACAACCAAGTCGCCCCTCACGGGCGCCGTCACCTGCTCCAACTCAGGAGGCCGGTTTCCGGCGATGCTCAAGCGCACAGGCTTTGACGGCATAATTGTGGAAGGAGCCTCAGCAGAGCCTGTCTATTTATCCATAGAGGAAGGCAGGACTGAGATAAGAAGCGCCAGACACCTCTGGGGAAAAGATACCCATGAAACAGACGCCATTGTCAGAAAAGAAACCAACAAAGACGCAAAGGTTGCCTGTATCGGACCTGCCGGAGAAAAGGGGGTTTTCTTCGCGGCCGTAATGAACGACAGGGACAGAGCGGCCGGCCGTTCAGGCGTCGGAGCGGTCATGGGATCAAAGGGGCTTAAAGCGATAGTGGCCTACGGAGACATCGAGCCGCCCATATACGACAGGGAGGCTTTCTCCGCCGCGGCAAAAGAATACCTGGAGAGCTTCAAGGAGGCCTACAAGGACAGCCCCCCTCCTCTGAGGACCTACGGCACGGCAATCACTGTCGTTGGGACCCAGAATGTCGGCGTATTCCCGTCATACAATTTCAGGCAGGGAACCTTTGACGCCTGGGAGGAGATAGGAGGAGAGAAGCTCACTGAAAAGTATCTGGTCCGCCCCAGGGCCTGCTTCAGTTGCCCTATCGCCTGCGGCAGGGTTACCAGAATCCAGGACGGCCCATTCAAGGGAGAAGGAGAAGGACCTGAGTATGAAACCGTTTATGCCCTTGGGAGCAACTGCGGCGTATCAGACCTTGCAGCCCTTACCAAGGCCAACTACATCTGCAATGAGCTGGGGCTGGACACGATAAGCATGGGCGCAACTATCGCCTGTGCCATGGAGATGTTTGAAAAAGGCATCCTGTCTGAAAAGGATATCGGAAGGCCTCTTCCCTTCGGAGACGCAGAAGGAATGCTTGAGATGTGCCGCAAGACAGGTCTGAGAGAAGGCTTCGGCGAAAGGCTCGCTCAGGGAAGCCTGAGACTTGCCGGCAGATACGGCCATCCCGAGCTTGCGATGGTTTCAAAGGGTCAGGAGTTCGCGGGCTACGACCCCAGGGGCGAGAAGGGCATGGGTCTTGCCTATGCCACCTCTCCCATAGGCGCAAGCCATATGCGCGGGGATCCGGCCTACATAGAGATCCTGGGAGTCCCCATGCTCATAGACCCGCTCACATGGGAGGACAAGCCCCAAATAGTCAAGGACTGGCAGGACGTATTCGCCGTCATTGATTCAGCAGGGCTTTGCGTTTTTTTCAGCGTGCGCAACTATGTGACCCCCACAAAGGACATCAGACCCGCTGGCATTCAAAGGCTTCTTAACGCCGCAACAGGATTCGACTACAGCCTGGAGGAGCTGGTGAGTGCAGGAGAGAGGGTCTTTAATGCGGAAAGAGTTTTTCTGATGAAGGCGGGTTTTACAGGCTCAGACGACAGTCTCCCCCTAAGGATCGTCAGCGAACCCATGCCTGAGGGGCCTGCCAAGGGGGAGGTCTGCGAGCTCGATAAGATGCTCCCCATCTATTACCGCCTCAGGGGCTGGGATAACCAGGGAAGACCCACCTTATCCAAGCTTGAGGAGCTTGGCCTCAAGTCGGATGAAAGGGGTATGTAGCGCGATGGAAAAGCTTGTCATAACAGTTGCTCCCACGGGATCCGTTCCAAAGAAAAGCATGAATCCCCATGTACCAATCACGCCTGAGGAAATCATAGAGGAAGGGGTGAGATGCGAGGCCGCAGGAGCCTCCGTCATACACATCCACGCCAGAAACCCACAGGATGAGTCTCCCTCGCCGGATTTCCACATCTTCCAAGAGATCTATAACGGACTGAAGGAGAAAACCGGCCTGATAGTACAAATCTCAACCGGGGGCCGCGCCGGCATGACCTACGATAAAAGGGCCGAACGGCTTAAACTAAGGCCCGAGATGGCAAGCCTCACAACCGGCTCAGTCAATTTCCCGGATTCCATATATGAAAACAGCCCGGCCCTCATAGAGGCTTTGGCAAAGGACATGCTTGCATACGGAATAAAGCCCGAGATGGAGATATTCGACACGAGCATGATCGCCAACGCCCTTGACCTGGCAAAAAAGAAACTGGTCCTGCCCCCCCTCCACTTTGATTTCGTGATGGGCCTTAAGGGCGCCATCCCCGCCACTATCGAAAACCTTGTTCACCTGAGGACCTCCATCCCGGGGGATGCCACCTGGACCGTAGCCGGGGTAGGCCCCAATCAGCTCACTATGGGCGTACACGCGATCCTCATGGGCGGACACGTGAGGGTGGGGCTGGAGGACAACATCTATTACCGCCGCGGGGATCCCGCAACCAATGTCCGGCTTGTTGAAAGGATAGTCAGAATTGCATCGGAACTGGGAAGAGATGTAGCCACTCCTGATGAGGCAAGAAGGATTATAAATCTCAGGTGCGATGCCGCGACCTGATTACAATCCGAGGTAGGCCTTGCGTATGTGGTCGTCCTGGGCCAGTTCGGCTGAAGGTCCGCTCCTGACAACCCTTCCGCTCTCCAGCACATAGGCTCGACTGGAGTGCTTCAGGGCCTGCTCCACGTTCTGCTCGACCATAAGGATGGTAGTCTCTCCAGGAAGCGCGTCAAGGGCCTTGAAGATCTGCCTGGTTATGATGGGCGCAAGCCCCAATGAGAGTTCGTCAATAAGGAGAGCCTCGGGGCGGCTCATGAGTGCCCTCCCTATTGCCAGCATCTGTTGTTCGCCACCTGAAAGGGTCCCGGCCCGCTGGGCCCTGCGATCCCTGAGCACTGGGAATAGCCCGCATATAATATCCGTGCTTTCGGCAAGGAGATGCCTTCCCCTCTTGGGATAAGCCCCCATCTGAAGGTTTTCCCACACCGACATATCCTTGTAGATTCTGCGACCCTCAGGCACAAGGGCAAGCCCCAGCCGCACGATCTGATTGGGTCGCATGCCCGTGAGACTGACGCCCTTAAAGGTTATATCGCCGCCTTTAAGCGGAATGGTTCCCAGCGTGGCGCCTAGAAGCGTGGACTTGCCTGCCCCGTTACTTCCCAAGACCGCCACCCTTTCACCGGCCTTTATATCAAGGGAAACGCCCCACAGCACCTGCGTCTCGCCTCTGAATACATCCAGATTAGTCCACTTAAGCATGAAGGGCCGTCCTCAATCCTCGCCCAGATAGGCCTTTATGGCCCTCTCATCACGCACAACCTCGGCTGGAGTGCCCTCCAGCAATTTTCTTCCCTGCTCAAGGACAATAATCCTGTCCGCTGCGCCCATGATTGCCCCCATGATATGCTCGATCCACAAAAGTGATATTCCGAGCGCGTCTCTGAGCCGTTTTATGATGGAAACAGCCTGGCCTATTTCCTGTGTGTTCAGACCACCCAAGACCTCATCCAGGAGGAGGAGTTCCGGATTCGAGGCAAGGGCTCTGGCCATCTCGAGCTTTTTCTTTGCTATAAGATTGAGATCTCCACCTCTCGTCTGAGCGTTTTCCAGGAGCCCGACCTGCTCGAGGTATTCCATGCCTTTTCCCCTCCAGCCTTCGCCTTTGAGTTTCGAAGAGCGGTTGATAATAGCCACACCAACATTTTCAAGGCAGGTGAGCTCTGCAAAGGGTCTCGTTATCTGAAAGGTCCGTCCTATTCCGGAACGGCAGATGCGATGAGCAGGCAGCCCGGTTATATCAACCTCTTTCAAAAAGACTCTGCCTTCAGTCGGCTTTATGGCCCCTGCAACCAGGTTGAAGAGGGTGGTCTTGCCCGCGCCGTTGGGACCTATCAAACCCACTATTTCACCCTTATTCAGAGAGAAAGAGACATCCTGCAGGGCCGGCACCCCTCCAAATCTCTTGCTCAATCCAGCGCACTGAAGTAAGGCCAAGTCCTCTTCTCCTAACCCTTGGATTCTACTGCCGCAACCAGGCTCTGATTTCGGCGTCTCTTATAATCCGAAATAAGACCCATGACTCCCCTGGGCGAGAAACGAGCCATGGCAAGGGCCACAAGGCCGAAGACCAGCACATGGTATTGCCCGTAACCTCTTATGTATTCAGCGAGTACCTCCAGGGTGAAGGCTCCCACGATGGGTCCCACAAATGAACCCAACCCTCCTATAACCGCCATTGAAAGGACAAGGAACTGTTGGTCAAGGGACGGTATCTCAGGCGTAATAAGAAGGAGATAATGACCATAGAAGCCTCCTGCCATACCCGCCAGGACGCTTGACACTGTGAAGGCCATTACCCTGACCCGCACGACATTGACACCAAGGGAGGCAGCGGCCTTCTCGTCGTTTTGAACCGCCCTGAAATTAAGCCCTGTATCCGAATAGATCATCTTGTAGATCACTATGAGACTTAAGACGGCGGCTCCGAGCATTATGTAGAAATAGATGGTCTTGGAGTACACGGGCATCAAGGCCGGCACTTGGAGGCCCATAGTCCCCCTCGTGATCTCGTATTCGTTCGTGATTATGATGCGCAGGATCTCTGAAAAACCCAGTGTCGTCAAAGACAGATAGATGCCGCCCATCTTGAGGCACAAAACACCAACCAGGAACCCCACTAATCCTGCCATCGCCATTCCGATCAATATCCCAGCCCACGGATTAAAGCCGGCCTTGACCGAGAGTATGCCTGATGTATAGGCCCCTATCCCAGCGAAGGCCGCGTGAGCGAAGGAGACCTGTCCCGTATAACCCGCGAGGAGATTCCAGCTTGAGGCCATCATCACGTAAAAAAGCGAGTTGATAACCACGTGCAGCTTATATTCGTCCAGCCCCAGCGGCAAAAGGCAGGCCAGGGCCACGACAACGGCCGCATATACACGCTTATCCTTCACGGGCAGGCCTCATGGCGATGTCTCATATCTCCTTCCTGCCGAAAAGCCCCGCGGGCCGTATGAGCAAGACAAGTATCAGGATGATGAAACCAAAGAGATGCTTGTACCCGGTTGACAAGAATGCCGCGCCCAGGTTTTCTACCAATCCGAGAACAAGCCCTCCGACCACACAGCCCCATAGCGAGCCCATACCGCCCAGCACCACCACCACGAAGGCCGTGAGCGCCACCTGCACACCCGCGGTAGGGGTGACAGGAAACACCGGCGCAAGAATCACCCCGGCCGCTCCTGCCAGGGCGCATCCCAGACCAAAGCTAAGCATATTAAGATAAAGCGTGTTTACTCCGTTGAGTTCGGCCATCTCCCTGTCCTGGCTCGCAGCCCTGACTATCTTTCCGAACCAT
>JBGSUA010000115.1:0-64418 GCA_041753575.1 Desulfatiglandaceae bacterium | reverse complement strand
AATCCTATGATCTTTCTGTCGTTATCATCAAGCATTAATGAACGTCCATCACTTATACGAAATATCCCCTTTTTCTTTTTGGGAATATCGGATGCTCACAGCTTTGTCAAGTCTATAGATGCCTCCGCGAAAGCAAAATGGAGGATAATATCAGCGCCTCTATTGTGCGAAAATGCTTGCAAAGCGCCTAATGATTAGATATTGGTTAGCGAAGAAATTAACCGGAGTCATACTATGCTGGGTCTCGACAATATAGCAGAGAGAAAAATCCGGGAGGCCATAGAAAATGGGGAATTCGACGACCTCCCCGGAGCAGGCAAACCTCTTGTTATCGAAGACGATAGCAATGTACCTGAGGATCTTAGGCTTGCTTACAAGATTTTGAAAAACGCGGACTTCCTCCCGCCTGAACTTGAGCTGAGAAAAGAGATCAGACAGATGGAGGATCTGCTCTCGGAGATGCCCGATGAGAAAGAGCGATACCGCATGGTAAAAAGGATCAACTATCAGATCCTCAAACTTAACATGATGGGCAGAAAGTCGCCTTTTCTTGAGGAGAGTGAAGTATATTACAGCAAGGTTGTTGAAAAAATCGGGGCAAATAAAAACGGTAGCCGCCCATAATGATATGATAAAAAAGGAGAAGATGCCCACATGGATATGAAAAGGGACTATTACGAGGACATTCAGCTTCTCGACAGCAAGGTCCTGTGGTTCTGGTTCCTTATGTTGATAGCCGCACTGGCAACCTTTCCGTTTATTGCGCCCACCTATTATGTTTATATGGCCAACTACATGGCCATCAACGTCATAGTAACCATCGGCTTGAACATTCTTGTAGGATACACCGGCCAGATCTCCCTGGGACACGCGGGTTTTTTTGCGATAGGTGCTTACGGAACGGTAATGCTCATGAATCTTCTTCACTTCCCGTTCCTTTTAGCCCTGGTTGCCGCAGCGCTTATTGCCGCCTTTTTCGGTTTTATTCTTGGCCTTCCGGCGCTGAGGCTGGAAGGCCCCTATCTGGCAATAGCCACGCTTGGCTTTGGAATGGCCATAACTCAGGTTATTGGAAGATGGGAGTTGTTCGGGGGACGCATGGGCGTTGAGGCTCCGGCCTTGTCTTTTTTCGGAATCCCTGTCACGACCGATCTGGGGCGATATTTTATCACGGCAACCATAGCATTTGTGATGGTGCTGGGGGCGCGCAATCTAATGAAAACCCGCGTGGGAAGGGCCTTTATAGCCATAAGAGACAGCGATATAGCCGCCGAGACAATGGGCGTCAACCTGGTCTATTACAAGACGCTTGCCTTTGCTGTAAGCGCCTTTTATACAGGGATAGCAGGCGGACTGTTCGCCTTCCTGCTGGGCTTCATAAGTCCCAGCACCTTTAATTTTATTCTTTCGATCTATTTTCTGGCCTTCGTTATAGTAGGTGGTCTGGGATCCATATTCGGGTCCGTCATGGGCGGGATTGTTATGACCTGGCTTCTCCTGGAGCTGGACAAGATCCAGGAGCTTCCTTTCATAGGGGGAATGCTAATATCCTTCTCGGAGAACTTCATGACCGTAGCCGGTCTTCCCAACATATCGAGCATTATCTTCGGCCTCATAATAGTTCTTCTCGTAATCTTTGAGCCGCTCGGCCTTTACGGCTTCTGGATAAGGACCAAAATCTACTGGAAGACCTGGCCGTTCTAGGGAGCGATATAAGCCCCTGCCTGCGCAATCAGGCAGGGGTGTCAGCCTTTTTCATAAGGAGCTTTTAGAGCTATGTTTCTTCAATTGCTGTTGAGTGGTATCGCCTTCGGAAGCCTTTACGCCCTCATTGCCCTTGCCATGGTTATCATCTACAAGACCTCCGAGGTTCCCAACTTCGGACAAGGCGAGATGGCCATGCTTTCAACCTTTGTTGCCTTTATGCTCCTGGACACTTATGGTCACTCCTTTTTTGTGTCTTTCTCAGGGGCGCTGGTTTTTGCCGCCTTCCTGGGAGTATTTCTTGAGTTCGTATTCCTCAGGAGGGCAAAGGACCCCAACATCCTGAGCCTTATCCTGATAACCCTGGGCTTTGAAATGATCCTCTACGGTGTCGCAAGCTGGAAGTGGGGAGCCGATCAAAGAGACCTCTCCTTTCCAGTGTCGGATTTTGATCTGGTCAACATCGGACCGGCCGTAATAAGCTATCTTAATCTCGCCACGCTCCTTGTCACCCTCGTCTTAATGGTTCTGCTTTTTCTATTCTTTAGATACACAAAGGTTGGAATCGCCATGAAGGCCACCCAGCAGAACCCGATGGCGGCCCGGATCAACGGCATAAGGGTAAACCGGATTTTGTCTGTGACATGGGCCATGAGTTCCACTATCGGCGCAGTCGCCGGCATGCTTCTTGCCCCGGTCGCCACACTTGATCCTAATCTGATGCTTGAGCCGCTCCTCAAGGGATTCGCGTCGGCTGTCCTCGGCGGAATGACTACGCTGGTGGGTGCCGCCCTGGGAGGGTATATGCTGGGTATAATAGAGAACCTCTTCGGCGGCTATGTGTCACTTGAGTTCAAATCCATAGTAGCCTTCGGAATAATTGTCCTTGTGCTCTGTTTCAGGCCCAGCGGCCTTTTTGCAAAACATTACGTAAGGAAAGTATAAAATGAGAGGCGGTTTTTAGATCTGCAATGAACGAAGCCTTCTTTTCGGTAGAGAATCTCTGTATCAGTTTCGGCGGCCTGATGGCGGTGGACCATGTAAGTTTTTCCGTCAATAAAGGCTTTATCTTCTCCATTATTGGACCGAACGGCGCCGGCAAGACAACAATCTTCAACTGCATAAGCGGTCTTTATAAGCCTAGCAGCGGAACAGTCTTTTTTCAGGGAGAAGACATCACAGGACTTAAACCTCACAGGATAGCCACGAAGGGGATTGCCAGGACCTTTCAAAATATAGAGCTTTTCTCCCGTATGACCACTATGGAAAACCTTATGCTGGGACGCCACATCCACATGAAGACAGGGGTCCTGAGCGGAGCCACTTTTTATCGCAGGGGCTCAAAGGCCGCCAGAGAGGAGATACGCCACCGTGAACACGTGGAAAAGATCATTGATCTTCTTGATCTTCAATCGGCCCGCAATCAATTTGTCGGGAGCCTGCCTTACGGGACCCAAAAACTTGTTGAGCTTGGAAGGGCTCTTGCAGTTGAACCAAAGCTTCTTTTGCTGGATGAGCCTTCCGCGGGAATGAATTCAGAGGAGAAACAGGACCTGGTTTTCTGGATAAAAGATATTCAGGATGAGCTTGGGATAACGATACTCCTTATAGAACACGATATGAAGATGGTCATGGATATTTCCGATCGCGTTCTTGCAATAAACTTCGGCAGGCCCATTATCGAGGGAGTTCCGGAGGAGGTACAAAGGCATCCTGATGTGCTTAAAGCCTACCTTGGAGAGGACGAAACCATTGGCGACGCTGCTTGACATTAAAAATATAGAGACATTTTACCGCCTCATCTATGCCTTAAGGGGTGTCTCCCTTTCTGTGGAGGAAAACACCATCACAGCCGTGCTGGGCAATAACGGGGCCGGAAAATCCACAATACTCAAGACCGTCATGGGACTCCTGGAGGATCAGCCGGATAAGGGAACCATAGAGTTTATGGGCAAGAGGATAGACGGCAAAGACCCGGAAGTGATAGTCCGAATGGGCCTGTCTTATGTTCCCGAAGGGCGGGAAGTCTTTAATGAGCTCACGGTAAAGGAAAATCTCCTCATGGGCGCATATATCCGCAGGGACCGGTCCGGGGTCAAGAATGATTTTGACAAAATATATACATATTTCCCAATACTTAAACAGAGAGAAACCCAATGGGCCGGAACCCTGTCCGGAGGAGAGCAACAGATGCTCGCCATCGGAAGGGCTCTGATGAACGGGCCGAAGCTCCTTTTCCTGGATGAACCGTCCCTCGGCCTTTCTCCTCTTCTTGTAAAGGAGATATTCAAGATCATAGTTGAGATATCCAAAAAGGGAGTAACTATCCTTCTTGTAGAGCAAAACGCCCGCATGGCGCTCAGCATCTCTCAAGTTGGACTGATACTTGAAAACGGCAGATTCGTTATGAAGGGAAAATCAAGCGAACTAATGCAGGATAAGGATGTACAGGAGTTCTACATGGGGGTTCGTTCGGAGGAATCCGCAAAGGGATTTCAACGTTGGAAGAGAAAGAAACGTTGGCGTTAAGCGCCTAATGACTGTTTGAATATGGAGTCTTCCCCTTATGAATGAAGTTATCGGCACTGTTCCGGTTATCTTCAAGCGCACCGCAGAGAAATACGGCGGCAGAGTCGCCATGCGCAAGAAGGAATTCGGCTTGTGGCACGACATATCCTGGAACGAATACTACAGGCTTTCCTTACAGGTGGGAGCCGCGCTGATCTCAATGGGTCTCAACAAAGGCGACTGCGTTTCCATCATAGGGGATAACTGCCCCGAGTGGGTAATCGCCGACATGGGAGTACAGTGTTCAGGCGGAGTTGCAGTGGGAGTTTATTCCACGAACGCCTGGCCCCAGGCGGAATATGTGATTCAGAATTCCGAGTCCAGGTTCTTTTTTGTGGAAAACGAGGAGCAACTCGACAAGTGGTTCCAGTTCAGGGACAATGTCCCCATGCTGAAGAAGGTCATAGTCTGGGATCTTGAAGGATTGAGGCATTTTGAGGATCCTATGGTCATGACCTTTGAAGAACTCCTTGAGATGGGAAAAGAGACCCTTTCCAAGAGCCCTTCGATTGTCGAGGATAGGGCAAAGGATATTAGCCCCGATGACCTTTCTGTCCTGATCTATACATCCGGAACCACAGGTCCACCTAAGGGGGCTATGCTCACCCACAGAAATGTGACATGGATGGCAGATGCCGTAACAACCGACAACCGGATATATGGTACGGATGAGGTGATGAGTTTTCTCCCTCTCTGCCATATCTTTGAAAGGCTTTTTTCGGTCTTTGTCCATATAACCCATGCCTATACAGTCAACTTCATAGAAAATCTCGACACCGTTACGGACAATATGCGCGAGATTTCACCTACTGTTGGCTATGCAGTACCAAGGATCTGGGAGAAATACCTTTCAAGCGTGTTCATAAAGATGTCGGATGCGACATGGTTTAAGAAGATTGTCTTCGGCCTGGCGCTCAAAATCGGCAAGCAGAGGGCCACTCTTAAAATGAGTTATAAGAATGTGCCGGCATATCTCGAGGCGCTTTATCAACTCGCCTATCTTACCGTATTTCGAAAACTGAAGGAAAGACTGGGTTTTGAGAGGCTTAGAGTCGCCTATTCCGGAGCCGCCCCCATTAGCCCGGATGTGCTCTTATTCTTCCAGTCCATAGGAGTAAATCTCATCGAGGGATACGGTCAGACCGAGGGAACGGGGGTCACCTGCGCCTCAAGGATCGGCATGGTGAAGCTCGGCACCGTAGGCCCTCCGCTTACCGGGACTGAGATAAAGATAGCCGAGGACGGTGAGATCCTGGTCAAGTCGGACGGAGTCTTTAAAGGCTATTATGGGAATCCGGATGCGACCGCCGAGACCCTTAAGGACGGCTGGCTCTGCTCCGGAGATGTCGGAATCGTAGATGATGACGGGCACATCAGGATTACGGACCGAAAAAAGGATATCATAGTAACAGCGGGCGGAAAAAACATCACCCCCCAGTACATAGAAAATAAGCTTAAGTTCAGCCCGTATATAAACGATGCGATTGTGATAGGGGACAAAAGGAAGTTTATAAGCGCCCTCATCGCAATTGATGAAGACAATGTGGTAAAGTACGCGCAGGACCATAAGGTGCAGTTTTCAACTTATAAGGATCTCACTCAGAGCCCGGATATAATAGGCCTGATCCAGAAAGAGGTGGAAAAAGTAAACGAAGCCCTCTCGCGGGTTGAACAGATAAAGAAATTCAAGATAATTCCCAAGAAACTTTACGAAGAGGACGGAGAAGTAACTCCGACCATGAAGGTCAAGAGAAAGTATGTCAACGAGGCCTTTAAGGATCTCATTGAATCAATGTACAAGCGATAGGAAGTTGTACGGGTTACAGAGTTTTTAACTTTATCTTACAGGTACGGAGGGAAGAGAGGATGAAAAGGTATTTTTTAATGGGTTTGTGTGTGCTGGTTGTTTTGTTGGGCGCCGCGCCCCTTGTATGCGCCGAACGGGGAGTTACCGATACGGAGATCCGCATCGGCCAGTGGGGTCCCCAAACCGGTCCTGCAGCGCTCTGGGGAGCAGTGGCCAGGGGCACAGGATGTTATTTTGACATGATTAATGACGAAGGCGGCATACACGGCCGCAAGATAACTTACTATCTCAGGGACGATGGCTACATGCCGCCGAGAACCAAGGCCATTGCCAAGGAATTGCTGGAAGACAAAAAGGTGTTTGCCTTTGCCAGCGGCGTCGGCACAGCCCCGGGAATGGCCGTTAAGAAATATCTAGACAGCAACAAGGTTCCCTGGGTCGGGCCTGCTACTGGATCAAGCCACTGGGGATACCCGCCGACAAGGTATCTTTTTGCCGATTATCCTCTTTATATTGATGAAGCCGCCATACTTGTCAACTACGCAGTCAAGACCATGGGCAAGAAAAGGATAGCCTTCTTTTACCAGAATGATGATTACGGCAAGGAGGGCCTTGCCGGGGCTGAATACGCCCTTGAGAAACTGGGCATGAAGCTCGTTGCGTCCGTATCAGCAGAACCTCTTGATACGGATCTAAGCTCGCACTGCATGAAACTCAAGGAGGCCAATCCCGACTGCGTGCTTATGTGGGTTCTTCCCAAGCACGGGGCCATAATACTGGGGACAGCCGCTAAACTTGGATTTTCTCCCCAGTGGATGACCACCAGCACATTGAGCGACACCGATATTATGTACAAGATCACGAAAGGGCTCTTTAAGGACGTGATCTATACATCTTTCGGCGAACTCATAGATTCACCGCACCCATTGATGCTCAAATATAAAAAGGCACAGGAGAAATTTGCAGCACAGGAAAGATGGGGGATCTTCTTTTATGCAGGCTTTCTCTTTGCCGAGCCCATGGTCGAGGCATTCAAAAAGGCAGGCAGGAACCTGACCGCCGAGACCTTTGTTGACGCCATGGAATCGCTTAAGGATTTCCAAGGAATAGGGCCCAAGCTTACCTATGGGCCGGGCAAGAGGCAGGGCGCAAGATCATCGTTCCTGGCCAAGGTAACAGAGGGAGGTAAGGCAGTGAAGGTTTCGGACTGGATGGAGTCAGATGTTGATCTTCAAGCTGTCCTGAAGAAAATCGGACGCCTCTAAAATAAACGGTTTTGACCAAACGGCACATTAGAGAGGGCTAACATGAATGCTAATAGTTCAAGATTAAAAAGATTGTCTCTGATCATGGTTGCCGGAATAATTCTATTTGTTTTCGGCTGCGCCTCGGCTCCGAAGGACTTTGATCCAAAAATTACCGGACCGCAGTTGATCGCGGATCCGGAGTGCATAACTCTGGGAGTGGCCAACTTACTCGGAAAGACTATCACCTTCAAAGGCAAGGGATTCAAACCGGGGGATTCCGTTTTTATAAGCCTTCTGGGAGTTGAAAAAGGAGGCCAAAAGGTGGATCTTGCACTTGCCGACGCTGAGGTTGATCCAACCGGCAGCTTCGTTGCTAAGGTACCGACGCTTTCTAAGGTTACGGAGCTTTTGAGGGCCGACATGGGTTCCAACGCAAAGATGGAAAACATAGTGATCGTCAGCAAGCCGCCGATACCGGCCGGGACCTATACTGCCCGCGCGGTAAGTATGGAAAGCGATCTAAAGGCTGAAACGGCCTTTGGCATAAAAGACCCCTCTGCTGGGGACGCAATAAAGGATTGGCTCGGCGGACTTGCCGGCAAGATAGTGAAGAAATAATTACTTTCCAAAGCAAAAAGCCCCTCCGGGGGCTTTTTGCGAGTTCATCATAAATGACTCAGGAATGTTTGACTTATCAGCGGGGGATAGTTTTTATATCACCTGCCGGTTCGGGGCTGACTGGCGCTTCCCTGTGAACTGCTGCCGGTACTTGTGGTGCCGGACCCTGTAGTGCCCTGATTCTGATCGCCACCCGCAAACACAACCCCTGAGCTTAAAACCACCAGTAAAACCGCAAGAATCAATTTCTTCATGGTTAATACTCCTTATCAGTCAATTGAAATATCATTGTTCCCCGCATATAATCTTATGTGTCACTTCATGTGTCAAGTAAGAAAAATTTGCAATGGAAAAAGCATATTCGAAGATGGAGGCATTTCAGATGCAGGTAAAAACCAGGATAGGCACCGGGATAGGATATCTTGACAGGATACTTGGCGGGCTGTCCATCGGAGACAACGTCGTGTGGCATGACGATGCCGGGAGCCTTGCCTCTGTTTTCTGTCTCAATTTCATAAAGGCCTCTGCTGCTCAGGGTAGGCCTATAATATATGTGAGTTTTGATCGTTCTCCACGCAATCTCCTAGATAAACTGGGAGATCTCGCTCAGGATCATCTGTTGACCATACTTGATTGTTTTACTTTTGGAAAGGGAGCCGGTTCAGACGTTTTCCTCAAATTCTATGATGATTCTCAAAGCAACTCAGGCTGCAGGATAGTCCGAATGGAAGATCCAAAGGACATACACAGCTTTACCAAGGCCTTTTACGACCTCCACGCCACGATGAAAGGTGATGTGCGTTTTGTATTCGAGAGCATAACAGGTATGCAGGAGCTATGGGGAGGAGAGGACAAGATGGCGAGCTTTTACGCCCATTCCTGCCCCAGGCTTTATGAGCTGAACACAATAGCTTACTGGATACTGGAAAAGGGGGCCCATAGCGCCCGCCTCAAGGCCCAGATCAACCAGATTGCGCAGGTAGTGATAGACCTGTCGGTAAAAAGGGGAAGCACCTATTTAAGCATTATCAAGGCAGAAAAAAGGGAGCTTGAGACCATCAACAGACCCTTCAGTTATTGGTCAAAAGGACTTTCGGTAGCTTTTGAGGATGAAGGGAAAGGAAGCCCAAGGGGTGACCTGGGAGCAAGGCTGAGGGAGCTCAGGATAAAGAGGGGTTTTTCTCAAACTGAGCTAGCAAGGCTTGTTGGAGTAACCCCGAGTACCATATCACAGATAGAAGGCAATCTCATCTATCCATCCCTCCCCGCCCTCCTCAAGATGGCCGAAATACTTTCAGTGGAAGTGAGTTCATTCTTTCAGGAGATAGGCGCTAAGAGAAACCGGATTATATTTCCCGCAAAAGACGCGTTTGAAATCAAGTTTAATAATATTCCCGAGAAAGCGGTCACAGGCAGATTGCTCATTCCTGTGGATCTGGAGGCCAGGGCCGAGCCTTACCTTATAGAGATTGCGCCTAACACGACCCTGCAATCGCACTTTTTTATGCACAAGGGCGACGAGATAGGATACCTCATATCGGGCAACATTAAGATAACCATAGGGAATACGTCCTATGCAGTCAATCAGGGAGACCTGATCTATCTTTCCGCGGAAATGCCATCGGATTGGGCAAACGAAGGCTCAACCACCGCCCGGCTTCTTTGGATAAAAATCAGATAGGGGGATCTATGAAGGGCCGGATCCCGCCTGGGTCAGGATCCGGTCTCAGTGTTTGAATTCATGGCAACCGCGCTTTTTTGCAAGCGCCGCCGGTTTGATTACGCGTCTATAACCTTAAGGGCCTCTTCTCTGTAGGCATCCATGATGTAGGGAATGCCGGTGACTTTGGCTGCCTCCTCAGTAAGAGCGGCAAGATCCTTCCTTGACATAAGGTCAACACGCCACTTCCTGGCGCCAGCCATGAGCTGCTGCAGCCCTATCTGAAATTTCTGCGTCACGCTGTAGATCCCTATGGCTCCGAGGGGGAATTTATCCAGCTCCTTGCCGTACTTAGCCCTCAGCTCCTCATAGCAGACAAATATCTCCTCTTTCTTTGTGCCGTAACTCTTGATGGTTGAAGGCAGGCCGCCGTCCTCACCATTGAGCCAACGGCCTATGTTCTTGCCTACCATTCCGGGGATCATCAAGGCCCTTCCCATACAGACCGCCTTGCAATAAGGAGCGCCGAGGGCCAGAGCCTTAAAGATATGGTCTTCCGCCGAAAAGCCTCCTGCAAAGGCTATATCAGGCACCCATGATCCTTTCTTGGCCAGTCTCTCTATCAGTTCATAGGCCATTGAGTGGAGGTAAAGGGATGGCATGCCCCATTCAGTCATCATCCGCCATGGGCTCATGCCTGTTCCTCCGGAAGCCCCGTCAATGGTTAGAAGATCTATGCCGGCATCGGCGGACCATCTTATCGCCATGGCAAGTTCCCTCATGGGATAGGCGCCGGTTTTGAGTGTCACCCTCTTTGCGCCGAGTCCCCTGATCCTTTCTACCTCCTTCATGAAGCCGTCCTGGTCTATAAAACCAAGCCTTGAGTGCCTCTCAAACTCCTTTATGGCCCCATTCTTGAATGCCTCCTGATTGGCCTTAAGCTCCGGGTCCGGAGTGACAATATAGCCCCTTTTCTTGAGTTCTAGGGCCCTTTCAAGACTGCCGACCTTGATTTCACCGCCAATACACTTGGCGCCCTGGCCCCACTTAAGCTCTACTGTCTCGACGCCAAGCTTTCCAACGACGTATTCCGCTACTCCAAGTCTTGTGTCCTCAACGTTCATCTGTACGATGATGTCCCCGTATCCCTCATGGTACTTGCGATAGTCTTCCACCCGGCGGCGCATGTCCGGTGACTCTTCGACCTTGCCGCTCTTATCAAGTTTGAGCATCGGATCAATTCCGCATACATTCTCACCGCATACAAGGGTGATTCCGGAAATAGCGGCGCCGACGGCGAAATGCTCCCAGTTCTTCCTGGCTATCTCGGTGCTGCCAAGTGCGCCGGTGAACACAGGGGCCTTCATCTTCACCTTATGGGCCCCGCCGTAAGATGTCTCAGTGCTTACCGAAGGAAATGTAGCGCAGTCCGGGTCGGCTATCGCCCCGTGCGCACCCATCGCGTAGCCGAGTATGTTGAGATGTGAATAGTCAACCGGATAGTCTTTGTCAGCGCCTGCGGATATCTCTCCGAACGGACCAGGATAAAGAAGTTCCCTGCTCCTGAAGGTAGCGTTAAACAGATCGCAGTTGCCTTTGCATCCATCCACGCAACGGGTGCAGATACCAGACTGCGGCGCGACGTCACGAGACCTGTTCTTTGTCTGGAGTGCCTCGTTGGAATTGGGACGACTAAGATTCATGATAAGTTTCCTCCCTTTTTTAAGTAGTTATTGTAAGCAAAAAATAAAAAGGCGCCTTCCCCGCTGTGGGGTAAGACGCCTTTGTCCCTCACATAGTGCAACAGCACGCCATTGTGCCGCTGTTACTGATACTTTATATTATGGTATTTTATTTAGCACGGCTTATTATGGCTGTCAAGGGCAAATTGTAAGGGTTCACAGGTTCCTGGTTCAACGTTCAAGGTTGGGGATAAGGACAAGATTGATGACCCGATCACAGGGTAAGGAATCCCTTTTGATCGCTCACTTTGAATTTATTTTAGGCCGGCTTCAAAATTCATCGGAAAGTATCAGCGCCTCTGCCACCTGCCTTAAGGATTTCCTGCAATCCATGCTTCTTTTCTGTATCCACCTGTAGGCGGCGGCCCCGTCTATCTGGCGCCTCCTCATAATGATTTCCTTTGCGCGTTCAACCAGTTTTCTTGTCTCAAGTTCCTCCTGGATGACCCGCGTCTTAACCATAAGCTCTGTATTCAGGATAGCGACTGCGGCCTGATTGGCCACAGCTTTGACCAGATTGATCTCCGTCTCCGAAAATATATGCTCCTCCGAGGTGAAGCAGTTCAAGACCCCTATCACCTTCTGGTCCCTTACCTGGAGGGGGACTCCCAGCATTGACACAAGACCCAGCTTTCTTGCCATCTCCTTTTCCTTAAATCTAGGCTCCTGGAGCACATCGCTGACAATCAGAGGCTGATTGCTGCTTGCAACATATCCCACTACCCCCTCCGTGAGTGTCAAAGACCTGTCCTTGACATATTCGGGATCTATCGCCTGAGTCGCCTTGAGCCTTATCCGCAAAGGTTCTTCACTCTCGTCTATGAGCCACAGTGAACAGATCTCAACACCCGTCACCTTCGCGGTAACCATCACTATCAGCTTCAGTATATCCTCAAGATACCTCTCTGAGGTAATAGCGCCGCTTATGTCGGTAAGCGCCTTGATATACCTTTCGTATGTGTCGGTACCTATCTTTTCCATAAGACCCGAAGAGGATTTTGCTTCATTTATAACTCGTTAAGTGTAATGGATTCTAAATCAGCACGTTTCCTAACTCAACTAAAATACATTGCCGCCACTGTTGATTCACTTAACCGTTCTGTTGCTTATGGCTGCGGAGAGCCTCCTGGGCAGATTGTCGAAGGCCCCGTTGGACATGAAAAGCACCACATCTCCATCCCTGGCCATTTCCGAAAGCGATGCCAGGAGACCGTTTGTGTCTTGATAGTAATATGCCTCAAAGCCTTTCCCGCGTAAATCCTGGACAAGCCTCTCAGAGGAAAATCTAGCCGCAGGATCAATCTTTTCCAACAGAGGCGGTCTGGGTATCATCACCAAATCCGCCCCCTCAAATGATTCCGGGTAACTTTCTTGAAATACATTGCTCCTGCTTGAGTTTGAACGGGGCTCGAAAACCGCCACCAGCCTTTTCATAGGATATCGGGATGTTACAGCAGCAATTGTCTCTCTGACCGCGGTGGGATGGTGTGCGAAGTCATCCAGTACGGTTATTCCATTCGCGTCAGCGACCAACTCCTGTCGTCTCTTTACGCCCCTGAAGTCTCTCATGGCATCTTTCATCACGTTCCCGGGTAATCCCAGAAAGTCCCCCAGAGCAATAACAGAGAGAAGGTTCGACACGTTATGGAGGCCGTAAAGGGGCGTCTCGATATCCAAATAATGCCTGCCTTCTCTGATAACGGTGAGGCTCGTCATCCCGTTTTGGATACTTATGTTCCTCGCGCTCCACTTGCTATAGCTCTTGAGCCCATAAGTGGAAACTGGGCAAGGGGCCGAACCGGCCTCTCTTACCAGTCTCGCGTTGTCGAAATTCGCTATCAGTAAGCCGTCTTCAGGAATTATCGAAATAAGCCTTGCAAAACTGGATGCCACATGATCCAGATCTTTGTAAATATCTGCATGATCAAATTCAATCGCTGTGACGGTGCACACCCAAGGTTCATAGTGAAGGAACTTCGGTCCCTTGTCGAAGAAGGCAGTGTCGTATTCATCTCCTTCTATAACGAAATGCGGACCTTTCCCCAGTTTGAAGTTCACGCCGAAATTGATGGGAATCCCGCCTATCATAAACCCTGGGTCCTTCCCTGCGCAGTAGAGAAGCCACGCGCTAAGGGATGATGTGGTGGTCTTTCCGTGGGTCCCGCTGATCACGATGCTCTTTTTCCCCTTAAGGGCAAACCTTCCGATTGCTTGAGGGAACGAGACATAAGGAGCGCCTATCCTCGCAAGTTCAAGGGCTTCAGGGTTTATGCGCGTAATTACATTTCCGACCACCGCCAGATCGGGGACAGGGTCCAGATTCTCCGCCTTGTATCCTTTCATCACTTTTATACCAAGGGAGTCCAGCAGGTCACTAATGGGAGGATAAATATCCTGGTCGGAACCGGTAACCATGTACCCCATCTCTTTAAGGATGCCCGCGAGGGAAGCCATGCCTGTTCCGCATATACCCATCAAATGAACCCGCCTGATTTCAGCCGGAATCATGTTAAGTGACTTGGAAATAACATGCTCCATCCGCTCCGATGTCTTGCCCTCTGGTCTGCTCATAATTTTTTCTCTCCCAAAAAAATGCTTGCTAAAAACAAAATGAAAAACTATAAAGATGGTTTTACAGATTGATGCTTGCTTCTTAGCGCGTTTCGAGAATCAGGATCATCACGACAATATCGTTTCAGGTATAAGGAGACAAGAAGATGGCGAGAGCCTGCGATATATGCGGCAAGAGACCCCAACTCGGCAACAAGGTCAGCCACGCTAATAATAAGACCCGTACCAGATGGCTTCCCAACCTCAAAAAGGTCCATTGCATTGAAAACGGACAGCCCAAGACCATGCGGATTTGCACCAATTGCATAAAGAGCGGACGCATAAAAAAAAGAGCTGCTTGAAAAGGCTCTGTCCTAGATTCTCTCAACGATAATAACGCCCTTGACCTTTCTGATCGAGGCGATTATCTCCTGAAGCTGCCGGTTGTTTTTCACCTCTATGGTGAAAAAGGAGATGCCCTTTTTGTCCATTGTGGTCTGGATCTCAGCCTTCGAGATATTGGCGTCTTTCTGCGTTATGACGGCGCTCACATCCGCCAGCACGCCTTTTCTTTCTACGCTCGTAACCCTCAGGACGACCGGAAAGACCTCGTCTTTTGGCGGTGTCCAATTGACAGGAACAAGCCGGTCGGGAGCCGAGTCAATTATTGCCGAACAGTTTTCCCTGTGGACCGACACACCCCTGCCCCTGGTTATGAATCCTATCACCCTGTCCCCTGGAATCGGGTGACAACATTGCGCATAGCGAACCAGCATGTCGCTTATGCCTGTTACCTCAATACCTACCGGCTCCCTGCGCCTCCTCCACAGGTCAGCCACCCTGCTCACAATACCAGCGGCTTTGTCGTCTTTATCTTCCTCAACCTTGGGCCTCAATTTGCCCAGAACCTGTCTGGCCGATACCCTGCCAAGGCCTATCTGGACAAGCAGATCCTCCGCTGAACGGAAAGAAAGTTCCTTGGCCGCTGATCCCAACTGCTCGCTCTTAAGCAGGTTCGGAATCGGCAGATGCTCCTGATGGAGGTACCTCTCGAGGATTTCTTTGCCAAGCCTTATGCTCTCCTGCCTCTCCTGATTCTGTACCCATTGACGAATCTTGGTCTTTGCCTTTGAAGTCTTTACAAAACCAATCCAATCCTTGCTAGGATGCGCTTTGGGAGATGTGATAATCTCCACAATGTCGCCGTTTCTTAGTTTATATCTCAGTGGTACCATCCTGCCGTTTATGCGCGCGCCGGTACATCTCTCCCCAACCTCGGAGTGGATGCTGAATGCGAAATCAACCGGCGTGGCACCAATCGGGAATTCTTTCACCTCGCCTTTGGGAGTAAATACATAGACGTCATTGGGAAAAAGGTCCATCCTGACCGATTCAAGGAACTGCACAGGATCTTTGAGACTTTGCTGCCATTCCATAAGCTGCCGCACCCAGGCCAATTGTTTTTCATCGGCAGCCCCGGACACCCCGTTTTCTTTGTACTTCCAGTGCGCGGCTATCCCCTCCTCGGCGACCCTATCCATATCCCAGGTCCTGATCTGAAGCTCCATCCTCTGGCCATATGGACCCACTACAGTTGTATGAAGAGATTGATACATATTCTGTTTGGGAACCGAGATATAATCCTTTATTCTTCCCTGAACCGGCTTCCATATTGAGTGGACATGGCCAAGAACAGCATAGCAATCTCTTACTGTGTCAACGATGATCCTAAAGGCAAGGATATCATAAACTTGGCTGATATCAAGGTCTTGCTGTTTCATCTTTTTGAAGATGCTGTAAAAATGCTTATGCCTTCCCTTGATGGAACATTTTACATCCCACTCTTTTGACTTTTCATTGAGAATCCCTATGACTTCATCAATGAAATGATTTCTTTCATCTCTCCTCTGCGCGCTGGTATTCTGTATCTGTTCGTAGATAACAGGCTCAAGGTAATAGAGGCAGAGATCTTCAAGGCTTGACTTAATCCAGTTGATGCCCATTCTTCCTGCAATCGGCGCGTATATATCCAAAGTCTCCTCAGCGATTCTCTTCTGCTTTTCAGGCGGCTGAAAACCGAGAGTCCTCATGTTGTGGAGCCTGTCAGCCAGTTTTACCAGGATGACCCTGATATCAGTTGACATGGCAAGGATCATCTTCCGGACGTTTTCGGCCTGCCGTTCTTCGGCGCTGTTGAACTTGAGCTTGCTGATCTTGGTCACCCCGTCAACTATTCGGAGGGCCTCGGCGCCAAAAAGGCGTTCAATATCATCCGGAGTAGCGCTTGTGTCTTCAAGGGTATCATGGAGCATCCCCGCGGCTATACAAACCACATCCATCTTCATTTGGGCCAGTATATAAGCGGCCTCCATGACATGGGACAGATATGGTTCCCCGCTCAGACGCACCTGTCCCTGGTGTACCTTAGCAGAATAAACGTACGCCTTCTCTATAAGCTGGATATCTGCCTTAGGGTGGTAGGTTAAAACCAGGCCTGTGATGTCATTTAGGCGGATCATTAAGGGCAGACAGCTTTTTCATTATTCCGGAAGCCGCATTGGGGATATCAAGGAGACTGCCGTTTTCTTCACGTCTTGCCTTCAGTTCAATCTGGCCGGACTTCAGGCTCTTGGCACCCACAGTAACGCGCAAGGGTATCCCCACAAGATCAGCATCGTTAAATTTTACTCCAGGCCTTTCGTCACGATCATCCATGATGACATCCACTCCCCCCGCAACAAGATCCCTGTAAATTGTCTCAGAGGTCTCAACCACTTGGGAATCATGCATCTGAAGGGGCAGGAGCACTACCTGAAAAGGGGCAAGCGGAAGAGGAAATATTATGCCCTTTTCATCATGGTTTTGTTCAATGGCCGCAGCAAGCGTCCTTCCCACACCTATGCCGTAACATCCCATGATAAATGGAACCTCACGGCCCCGCTCGTCGAGAAACGATGCCTTCATGGTCTTGCTGTATTTTGTGCCGAGCTTGAATATGTGCCCGACCTCAATTCCGCGCTTGAATTCTATCTTTGCTCCGCAGCGAGGGCAACTGTCTTGAGGAGTGACAAGCCTCAGATCGCCGAATTCATTTAATGAGTAGTCCCTGCCGTGGTTGACATTGGCAAGGTGGCAGTCCTTTTTGTTGCCTCCGGTTACATAGTTGACCATATATCTCAAGGCAGTATCCGCTACCACCCTGACCTTCATTCCCACGGGGCCCGCGAAACCGACAGGGGCGCCCGTCACATCAGCGATCACTGCGGGAGGGGCCATCTCAAGGGTCTGCGCCCCAATAAATGCCTTGAGCTTGGCCAGATTTATCTCATGATCCCCTCTTACCAGCGCGGCCAAAGGCGACCCATCGGCAACCAATATCATGGTCTTGACAAGGCGCTCAGGCGAGACTGACAGAAAGGCAGTAACATCTTCAACGGTTGTGACATCAGGCGTGGTCACTTCCTTTGCGGGCAGAAGCTCCTCCTTATTTATAAGACTCGAATCATAAGAAATCTCAGCCTTCTCCAGGTTAGCGGCATAGTCGCAGGAACTGCAGTTCACTACCTGATCTTCGCCTGTATCCGCCAGCACCATGAATTCATGGGAAAAACTGCCTCCGATGGTTCCGGTATCCGCCTCAACCGCACGGAATGCCAGCCCGCATCTTTCAAAGATACGGCAGTAGGCCTTGTGCATCCGTCCATAGCTTTCGGCGGCCCCGGCCTCATCCGCATCAAAGCTGTAGGCGTCCTTCATTATGAATTCCCTTCCCCTCATAAGCCCAAAGCGAGGCCTTATCTCATCACGAAACTTGGTCTGGATCTGATAAAAATTTACCGGGAGCTGTTTGTAAGACTTTATCTCCCTCCTTATGAGGTCGGTGATAACCTCTTCATGCGTCGGCCCGAAACACGCATCCCTGTTGTGCCTGTCTTTGAGACGAAGAAGCTCCTTTCCATAGTAATCCCATCTGCCGCTTTCCTGCCAAAGCTCAGCAGGCTGAACCGCCGGCATGAGCACTTCGATGGCTCCCGCCCTGTCCATCTCTTCCCTGATGATCTTCTCAACCTTCTTCAGAGAGCGCAACCCCATAGGCAGATAGGTATAAACGCCTGAAGTGAGTTTGCGTATCATGCCGGCCCTCACCATCAGTTGATGGCTTATGACCTCTGCATCAGAAGGAATTTCCTTCTGAGTGGGTAAGAAGTACCTGCTATATCTCATCTATTGTCTAGACCTCCTTCTGTAGTACGGGAGTCGCCATCGGCCATTGCTTTTGCCTCCTTGATCAACACATCCGCCAGTTCTGCCTCTGAAACCTTCCTTATAACCTGACCCTTCCTGAAGACTATCCCCTGTCCCCTGCCCCCTGCAATACCTATATCCGCCTCCCTGGCCTCCCCTGGCCCGTTTACCACGCAGCCCATTATCGCGATCTTCAGGGGAGATTGCATCCCGGACAGTGCCCTTTCAACCTGATCAACAAGTGAAAAGAGATCAATCTCACAGCGTCCGCAGGTGGGACATGATATCATCTCAGGTCCTCTCTGCCGGAGGCCCACGGCCCTCAGGATCTCATAGGCGACCTTCACCTCCTCAACAGGAGGCCTGGTCAAGGATACCCTGAAAGTATCTCCGATGCCCCGGTAGAGAAGGTAGCCGATACCGATGGAACTCTTGACCGTGCCGGAAATGAGGGTCCCCGCCTCCGTCACGCCCAGGTGAAGCGGATAATCCATACGTGCGCTGAGCATCTCATAGGCCCTTATCGTCGCGACAACATTGGATGACTTGATTGAGACCTTCATCTGTTTAACCCCGAGGGATTCGAGAAAGGCAACCTGCCTTACGGCTCCTTCCACAAGGGCTTCAGGGCCGGGTCCTCCATACCTTTCCACAATATCCTTTGGAAGAGATCCTGAGTTAACTCCAACCCTTATGGGCACATTCTTCCTGATGGAAGCCTCAGCCACCTTTGCCACAGCAGAGTCATCCTTCATCGTCCCCGGATTTATCCTCAGGCCGTCGGCCCCTTCTTCAAGAGCCGCAAGGGCCAGGCGGTGGTCAAAGTGAATATCGGCTATAAGGGGCGGCGAAACCCGCCTCTTTATTCTACCAAAGGCTCCGGCAGCCTCCTGGTCGGGGACGGCAAGCCGCACTATCTCGCAGCCGGCCCGAACCAGCTCTTCAATCTGCGCAACAGTGGCATCCACATTGCGTGTGTCCGTATTGGTCATGGACTGGACAACAACAGGTGCCCCGCCGCCGATAGGTATTCCTCCCAGGTAGATGCGCCTGGTTTTCCTTCTGCTTGCTTCACTCATAATAGAGTTCCCAAAAAGTGCAAATTTGACAAGAACGATATAGTGTCTCAGTTTTCAGCAACGGAGGCAAGGAAATTGGCTTCGTTTCAAGATAGGATAACGAAGCCGCAATAAATCATAACGGGTCCCCCGGCCCTTCCTTTTTGCCGTGGAAACACTCCCTCCATTTTCATCTGTGGGCAGGAAACATTAACGACTCATGGATGTTTGCGGCCGGATCAATACAGAAACATAGGCTTGCCGCTGACATGCATCACCTTGGGCCGGTATTCCCTGATGTCATAGAGTTCCCTGACATCAACCCGCTTCTTTCCGGTGACAACCGTGCTCAGGGGAATATCGGTATATATTCCCCTGCTCAGCGCGACCAATCGGCCGTATATGCCTTTTAAGAAAAGATCTATCGCCATATTCGCATAGTTGACGGCTACCATGAGGTCCAGGGAGTCGGGGGCTCCGCTTCTCATCAGATATGACAGTCTCTGATTAAGCACATCTTGGCCGGTGATCTTTTTAAGCAATGCCCCGGTCTCTTCGCCAATGCCGCCCAGTCTTCTGTGACCGAATGCGTCAGGATCGCCCCCCATTATCAAGTCACCCCCCACCATGCTCGCCCCCTCGGATATGGTGATCATGGCGTAATTCTTGGGATTGGCATTTTTGTCCTTCATGATGAGTTCAGCCAGTATGGCAGGATCAAAGGGGACCTCAGATATAATGGCCCTGTCAACCCCCGCGAGATATGCTGAGATAAGCGATGTCTCCCCGCAGTATCGTCCGAAAAGCTCAACCACCGCAATCCTCTCATGGGAGCCCGCGCATGTCCTCAGGGAGTGTATAAAACCTACCCCTCTGGTAACGGCAGTGGAAAATCCTATGCAGTAGTCCGTACCGAAAACATCATTGTCCATGGTCTTGGGTATGCCGATAACAGGGAAACCCTCTTTATGAAGGCGCACGGCAAAGCTTAAGGTATCGTCTCCCCCAATGGGTATTACCGCCTCAATACCCAATGATTCCAAATTCTTTATAACATGCGATGTGAAATCCCTGGTCTTCTCCCCTTCAGCGAATGAATTTGCAAGGTACTCAGGCACATCCTTTAGTTTCGCGGAGCTTGGGTTAGTGCGGGAGGTATGGAGATAAGTCCCGCCATAACGATCTATGGTCCTCACATTCAGAGGAAGAAGATCCTCAATGCAGCTCTTTCGGGAGGAAGGGTCATCCGCATTGTAGGCCAGTATCCCGGCCCACCCTCTCTTTATTCCTACCACCCTGAATCCTTCGCTCGCCCCTCTATAAACAAGGGTCTTTATGCATGGATTCAGCCCAGGCACATCTCCCCCGCCCGTCAGTATGGCAAGTGTCCGTTTCGCTTTGATCCGTCTTGTCATGAATCCTCCTTTCTTCTAGGCCGCCTCTTTGCATGCGGCAAGCCCTTCTTGCACGCCAAAAGCCTAAAAGAAGCCTGAGAAGGTGTCAAGATCAATTCCCTGCGGGTTTTCTGTTGACAAGCGCTGCCAAAACCATATTCTGAGTTTAGAAAATCACGAAAGGGGGAAAATCCATGCCAACCTCAAGAAAGGTGGAAGCCGCCATCGCAAAGGCCTCCTGGATCAGAAAGATGTTTGAGGAAGGAGCCAAAAGGAAGGCAAAGTTCGGAGCAGAAAACGTCTTTGACTTCAGCCTGGGAAATCCCAACCTGGAGCCGCCGCGAAGGTTCAATGAAGTCCTCAAGAAGGCGGTAGAGGATTCTACCCCCGGCAGGCATGCCTATATGCCGAACGCCGGCTTCCCTGACACAAGGAGCGCCGTGGCTGGTTACCTGAGTTCCTGGAACAATGCTTCCTTTTCTCCTGAAGATATCGTTATGACGGTTGGGGCAGGAGGAGCCCTTAACGTGGTGCTCAAGACTGTTCTGGATCCTGGAGATGAAGTGATCATACCCAGCCCCTATTTTGTGGAATACAATTTTTATCTGGACAATCATCAAGGGGTGCCCCGGATAGTGCCGACAAAGAAGGATTTTTCCTTCGACCTTGACCTGATAAGCAAGACTGTTTCAGAAAAGACCAAGGCCGTGCTGATTGACTCTCCCAACAATCCCACCGGCAAGGTTTACAGCAGGGAGGAACTGACGGGTCTTGCAGAAGTGCTCTCCAGCCATAGTTCCAAACTGGGCCGCCCGATCTATCTCATATCAGATGAACCCTACCGGAAGATCGTGTATGACGGGATAACCGTACCAAGCATTTTCGATATATATCGGGAAACTTTCGTCGTGACATCTTTTTCAAAGGATCTCTCCCTGCCGGGAGAGAGGATCGGATATGCCGCCGTGCACCCTGAGGCAGCCGATAAGTCCATGCTGGTTCAAGGGATGATCCTCTGCAACCGCATCCTCGGATATGTCAACGCCCCGGCCCTTATGCAGAGGGTGGTCGCCGAACTGCTGACGGAGGCCGTGGACATAAAGATTTATCAGAAAAAAAGGGATATGCTCTGCAGTGCCCTTTCATCCTTCGGTTATGACATTATCAAACCCCAGGGGGCATTCTATCTTTTTCCGGAGACACCTATTAAGGATGACGTCGTTTTCGTGACAGAACTGCAGGAAGAAAACATACTCACGGTCCCGGGGAGCGGTTTCGGAGGCCCGGGGCATTTCAGGATAGCCTATTGCGTCTCTGATTACGTCATAGAAAAATCCCTGCCCGGCTTTGAACGGGTCATCAAGAGGCATAGGAGGTAACACAGATGTACTCCAAGATGCTTGCGCTTCGCTTTCCAAGAAAAACGGCCAATAAGCCGGTAGTTTACAGCCTGGTAAAAAAATTCGATCTTACCTTCAATATCATGCAGGCCACGATCTATCCCAGGGAAGAAGGGTTCATGGTCATGGAACTCAGCGGCCACAAGACCAACTTTCAGCATGGGATACGTTATCTCAAAAGCCTGGGGATTCAGGTTGACAGCATTGGTCAGGACATAAGGCGCGATGATAAGAAATGCTTCCAGTGCGGAGCCTGCACCGCAGTTTGTCCGACCGGCGCCCTGTCCGTGAAGAGGCCTGAAATGGAGGTGATCTTTGACAGAGACAAATGCAGCGCATGCGAGCTTTGCGTTTCGGCCTGCCCGGCAAAGGCCATGGAAGTCAAATTCAATAAGGCCCTTGTATATTGACAAAGGGGCTGCACGTAATCAACCGCCATTTCAATAATAGCCACATAGACGATATCGGGGGGGAATCCGGGAACCTTCCCCGGTTTCAAGATCCCCTCTCCTGTGATCAGCCACATAACTACTCAGAACCACTTACCGCTGCGGTGGCCATGAGCGGAGGCATTGACAGCGCCGTTGCTGCCTTGCTTCTGTCGCGCTCCGGATGGTCTGTAACAGGACTTCACTTAATCCTCCCCGCCGCGGACTTTACCGCAGAAAGGAGGCTCACGCAGGCAAGAGATATCGCCCGGATCATCGGGATACCGCTTCATACGGTTGATCTTTCGGCCGCATTCAAAAGAGAGGTGATCAAGACTTTTGTCTCATCCTACAGGATGGGGAAGACGCCTAATCCATGCGTTGTCTGCAACCAGAGGATCAAGTTTGAAGCGCTGTCGGACTTTTCAAGGGAACATGGCCTGCAGTACATTTCAACAGGACACTATGCGGTAATAAAGAAGGCCGCCCCGGAGAAAGGAGCAGGCCTTTTCAGGGGATTTGACCCGACAAGGGATCAGTCCTATTTTCTCCACCGATTGTCTGCCGGCACGTTAAACAGGACGGTCTTTCCTCTTGGGAACTTAAAGAAAAAAGATGTAATTGAGATGGGGAAAATGGCAGGGATATCCCATATCCCCCAAGGAGAAAGCAGGGAGATCTGCTTTATTGGAGAGGAAGGCTATCGCCCTCTTATCGAAGATTCAGCGCCATCGGCTTCGGGAAATATAGTTGACCAGACAGGTCATATCCTTGGAAAGCACGGCGGGATATACAGGTACACCATCGGGCAGAGGCACGGGCTGGGTCTTGCCGCGCCAAGACCTCTTTATGTCATGAGGCTTATGCCGGAGGAAAATCTGGTGGTAGTAGGCCAAAAGGAAGATCTTTTCAGGAGGGACGTCCTCGCCTCCCACTGGGCCTGGACTGGGATGGAGCTAAAGGAAAAAGAGATCCGATGTGACGCACAGATCCGCTACAGGCACAGGGCTTGTCCAGGAACACTCAAGATACTCTCTGAGGAAATGGTGCATTTCAGGTTTGATGAGCCTCAATGGGCCGTAACCCCGGGTCAGGCGCTTGTCTGTTACCTAAACGACCGCGTGATCGGAGGGGCATGGATAGAGAGGCAGTCTCCATGAAGAAAGGAAGCGCTGCCTCATTCAGGATCATCACCCTGGGATGCAAGGTCAACCAGTATGAATCCGCTTTCCTGGCCGAGTCTCTCCTGGATTACGGGTTTATCCCGGCACCTGATGGCGAACGTGCCGACATCGTGATCATAAACACCTGCACTGTAACCGGCACGGCATCGAGACAAAGCCGGCAGAGCATAAGAAAGGCTGTAAGGGAGAATACGGGGGCGCTTGTCGCCGCAGCGGGGTGCTATGTCCAGGCCTTTCCGGAAGAGGTGTCTCAGGTTGAAGGCATAGGACTTCTGATAGGAAACAGGAACAAGAAAGACATTCCGTTGCTGATAAAAGAGGCCGCGGCAATAGGGCCTTGCAGAAATCTGACCTCTCAATTTTCCCGAGGTGACGCCTTTGAACAGATGCCGACAAGGATCTTCCCAGACAGGACAAGGGCGTTTCTAAAGGTTCAGGACGGCTGCGAGGCATTCTGCAGTTACTGTATCGTGCCCAGAGCCAGAGGTCCTTCAAGGAGCCTTTGCCCCGATAAGGCGATGAACATAATGGAGGAGATGGCGGAGAGGGGTGTTCGTGAAGTAGTGCTGACAGGCATACACCTTGGAAGATACGGAATGGATCTCATCCCAAAGACATCCCTTGCATCTCTTATGCGAATGGCGGGTAATAGAAGGTTGCCATTGAGGATCAGATTGAGTTCCATCGAACCTACAGAGATTGACGACGAACTTATAGAACTGGTAAAGGAGGAGCCTTGGATCTGCCGCCACTTTCATATCCCCCTCCAAAGCGGCGATGACGGAATACTTAAGGCAATGAAACGCCGCTATTCAGTAAGGCAGTTTGCGGCCCTTACAGAGAAGATCCGGTCCAGGATTCCATTTTCCGCAATAGGGGTGGATGTTATGAGCGGCTTTCCAGGCGAATCGGAAAAGGCCTATCTGAATACCTTTTCTCTGATCCGGAGCCTGCCCGTGACATATCTTCACGTCTTTCCCTTCTCCCCCAGAAAGGGAACACCGGCGGCATCCTTTTCAGAAAGGGTCGAGCCTTCAGACATTAAGGCAAGGACGGGAAGGTTGAGGGCGCTTGGAAGGGAAAAAAGAGACGCTTTTCACAGACTCTGTCTTAAAGGTGTTTTTGAAGTCATTACGGAAGGAGGCTATAAGGAAGGTGAAGGACTGCTCCGCGGGACAAGCGATAACTACATCCCTATGCTTTTTGTTCCGCTTGACCCGGAAAAGCGCGATGAAACCAGAATGGTCAAGGCCGAATGCCTGAAAGGTCAGAAGGTAATGGGCAAGGAGATCACATTGCCTTATCCCGCCTGAATCGCCTCGCATCCTCCTTCCATCCCCTTTGCTTTCTGCCCTTTATCTTTCTTGCAGGGTCGGGATCCCTTGCAAGATCAAGTAAAAAAGACCCTGCCTGCTGCTGTGCCTGGGCGGTTCGTTGCTCCTGCCTTTTCCCCTCCGCTGCCCCGGCCTTTGCCTTCTCCAAATGATCCTGTGGCACAGGCGGTCCCGCTATAAACTCAGGCGGAATTTCCCTGCAAAGTATCATTGACCCGAATCCGAAAAACCTCAACCCATGCCTTCTCCCCGTCTCTGCCATGACCTCGATGACCACCGGATCAGGATCGCGCCTATTGCCCATGCGAAGGGCAGTTTCCCTGACAGGAGAGAGGGCGATAAGCCTTTCGCCTGATGAAAAGAGGCCCTTTTCCACTGCAACGGCGTGAGCTTTTTTCCTCACTGCTGCATAAAGGATCTTGGGAGCGCTATCCAGCGGGACTTCTTTAAAATCCCAGCGTCTCTCACTTGCCCTGATGCGGTTGCCGTCAATTTCAAAGAGTTCCCTGTCACTGCTCCAGCATATCTCCCGCAGATGAGACTCCCGCACATAGGCCGTATCAGCTTCTTCATGCAGTGCCTGAATTAGTTCTTTTATGCTCACAAATCCATCCTTGTCCGGGATAAGACAAAACTCATCAGGCCTTATTCCAAGGACATAATAGATGATCCGGGCAAGGCCCTTTATCCTGAACTGCTGCGCCTTACTCAATCAAACTATCCCCTTTGGAAGGACTTTCAAATTCCGTTAGAAACATCACTCAAAATGCATCCGTCGCACATGTCAACAAGCTACGAAAGCGCCTAAAGGAATGCAAGCACAATGATCCCTTGACCGGGATTTGCTCTTCTAGTATTTAATGAAAGTCCTTCAGTGGATGATCTTTTCTTGCACCTAATTGCCGTTTTCAGGGAGATTGTATGGGGTTGAACCGAAGAAGAGTTGTTGTCACAGGCCTGGGGGTAGTCGCGGCCAACGGGATAGGCGTGGAGGCCTTCTGGCAGGCGAATCTCAAGGGACAGTCGGGTGCGGGGCCGATCACATGCTTTGACGCCTCCCATTTTGATTCCACGATTGCCGCGGAGGTAAAGGATTTTAGACCTGAGGACTTTATGCCGGAGAAGAAGGCAAAGAGGGTTGACCGATTTGTCCACTTCGGCATGGCTGCGGCCGCTATGGCCATTAAGGACAGTGGCATTGATCTTGAAGGAGAAGATAAGAAAAGGGCGGGGGTGGTAGTCGGATCAGGACTTGGTGGCGCGCTTTTCCATGAGGAACAGATTGCCAATGCTTTTAAAAAGGAGACATTCCGTTTTAATCCAATGAGTGTCCCGAGGGCTACGCCAAACGCTGTTTCCGCTCATATAGCAATTGAATACGGTCTTAGGGGCCCCAACATGGTGGTTTCAACCGCGTGCGCCTCAGGAAATAACGGTATTGGAGAAGCGTTCCGAAAGATACAGCATGACGATGCGGACATTATTTTGGCAGGAGGCGTCGAGGCACCCCTCACACAATTCACCTACGGGGCTTACTGCGCTATGAGAAACGTCCTCTCCAAGAGGAATAACTCGCCCTCGGAAGCAAGCAGGCCGTTTGAACGGGACAGGGACGGCTTCTTAATGGGCGAGGGAGGCGCCATCCTTCTGCTGGAGGAACTGGGACACGCCATCCGTCGCAGGGCCAGGATCTATGCTGAAATTGCAGGATACGCCCTTACAAGCGGGGCCTATCACATCGCCGTGCCTGAGCCCGGAGGAAAAGACGCCGCGGAGGCGATGGCCCTTGCCCTTAAGGATGCCGGAGTTGACGCCGTGGATTATATTAACGCGCACGGGACAAGCACGGTTGCAAACGACGTAGCTGAGACAAACGGCATCAAGATGGTTTTTGGAGCCGACGCCTACAGGATTCCTATCTCTTCAACCAAGTCCATGATCGGGCACTCAATAGGGGCCGCAGGGGCTATAGAGGCCGTGGCATGCTGCTGCGCTCTGGAGCATCAGATTATCCCGCCGACCATCAATTATCACGCAAAAGATCCTGAATGCGATCTGGACTATGTGCCCAACTTGCCCCGGGACGCGAGAATAAGGACCGTTCTCTCAAACGGATTCGGGTTTGGAAGCGTCAACGCCTGTCTTGTCTTCAAAAAGTATGAATAATTAAGGAAAGAGAGGATGCCATTTTATTATGGAATATACAGAAAAAGAGGTCAGTGAAAAGGTTATAGCGGTACTGGCCGACAAGGGTACCGTCGAAAAAGATCAGATTAACATGGATTCATCCCTCGTGGACGACCTGGGCATGGATTCTCTGGATGCGGTTGAGATGGTGTTTGAATTTGAAGAGCAGTATGGCATTCAGATTCCGGATGAGGCCATCCAGGGATTCAGGTTCGTCAGGGATATAGTTAGTTATCTGATGAAGGTGCTTCCCGCCGAAAAGCAGAATTAGAAAAGGGGATCTTGAACGGCTCCGACTCCAGATCCACGCCCGACGGCTTTAGCGCGGGAAGAATCTCTTGATCAAGGAGGAAAGACCTATGAAGTTTAGAAAGACCCTGTATGTCCTTGCGATATTGAGCTTTTTATTCCTGCCTTTAAGCGTGACCGCTATAGGCATCGAGGCTGCGCTTGGCCTATGGAACATAAAACCACAGGGAGACCTTGCATACAAAGGGGACGACATAAGTCTGGAAGAGGATCTCAATCTCGGTTATGATGTGAGAATATTCGGCAGAATCAAGGCTGACATGCCTCTTATGATCCCGAATATCTATTTCATGTTCTCACAGGTCAAAAATGACGGAGACGGATCAAGCACGGGAGACTTCGTTTTCGGAGACAGTATATTTTCAAAGGATACCCCCCTTTCATCCAAGCTTGAGATGAATGAATATGATCTGGCCCTTTACTACGGCATACCTTTCATCAAAACAGCCACACTGGGAAAACTCAATGTTGACGCCGGCCTGAATTTTAAGCTGGTTGATCTTGACGTGAAAGTCAGCCAAAGCGGCGTTTCCGAATCCAAACAATATACCGTTCCGCTTCCCATGCTCTACCTGGGGGGCCAATTGCAAATCATCAAGGGCCTTTCTCTTGAAGCCGAGGCCCGTCTCATCGCCCTTGGCTCAGCGGATTACTTTTATGACCTTCTTGGAAGGATCAAGTACAACGTGCTCGGCCCGGCCTTCATAGCCGCGGGCTATCGCTACGAAGACGCCCAGCTCGACAGAAAAGGGCTGCGGATCAGCAGTTGGACAGGGGGCCCCTTTCTTGAGGTCGGGCTCTCCTTCTGAGTTTATATGAAAATGGGGTAAGCGTTCAGGGGTTCGGGATTCGGGGTTCGGGGTTCGGGGTTCCAGGTTTCGGGTTCAAAGTTGCGTGAACCAGAAATCGCACGCACCTCCTGTTGAGTCACATGGCAATAATCAGACCTCAATAGCTTAAAATCGTTCAATTTCAACTCCTCTTTAACCTTAACCCCTGAACCACTGAACGGTTACCTGAATGAAAGACGGCGTTTTCATGCCTCGTTCTGCCCCATCCCGTCATGAGGATCTATATGAAAATAGAAAGTCATAGCGGCCTACGCCGCTATCCAGTCCTTGTTCCGGCCTATGCCGGAATTACGACCTGGATTCCGGATCGAGTCCGGAATGACATGCGGCATTTTCATGCTTCGTTGTGCCTCAACAGGGCATGGGGGTTAGTGCGTAACTGCGGGAGTTAAGATCTAAAGGCCCGATGGTATCAAAAACATGGACCGCACCCGCAGATTCCGGAACCGGGAAATCCTGTGGCATCACCCTTACGGTAGTGGTCGCAAGGGATTTTGGTGATTGTCCTTAGGCTGAAAACCGATATCTCTGAAACCTTTTCTGAAGGCGTGAATCTTACTGGTTAAAAACCGGGAGAATTTGTCATGGAAAAAGGCATATCAAGAAGATCTTTTCTAAAATCGGGGCTTGCGGCTGCGGGAGCCGCCGCAGCCTCTACCGTGGCGCTCCCTGCGAGCGTCAAGGCGGCGAAAAAAACGGAACTTGCGACCCTGATAGATATCAGGAAATGCATCGGATGTGAGGCCTGCGTCGAGGCTTGCAGGGAAGTGAACGCCAAGAAATATCCCACACCGTCAAAGCCCTATCCAAAGATGTACCCATCAGGCGTGAAGGTATCGGACTGGTCGGACAAAAAGGATGTCACCGACAGGCTCACCCCTTACAACTGGGTTTTCATCCAACACGCCCAAGTAGTTATCAAAGGCAAGAAAGAGGAACTGACATTTCCCAGAAGATGCATGCACTGTCAGAATCCGCCCTGCGCAGATCTCTGCCCCTGGGGGGCGGCTAGAAAGCTTGATAATGGGATAAGCGTCATTGATCCGGACATCTGCCTTGGAGGCTCAAAATGCAAGGATGTCTGCCCGTGGAAGATCCCGCAAAGGCAGACAGGCGTTGGGCTGTATCTCAATATCCTCCCTTCTCTGGCAGGAAACGGAGTGATGTATAAGTGCGACCGCTGTTATGAAAGGGTGGCAAAGGGAGAGTTGCCGGCCTGCATAGAGGTATGTCCTGAGAAAGTTCAAAAGATCGGCCCCCGTGATGAAATCTTGAAGGAGGCAGAAGAGATTGCCCGCGAGATAGGCGGCTACATTTACGGGGTCGAGGAAAACGGAGGAACCAATACCATCTATGTTTCCCCTGTTCCCTTTGAAGAGCTGAACAAGGCCATAGAAAAGGAAGACGGGAAACCTCACTTTAGGAAGGTTGAAGACTCCATGGCACATGCGGATAACCTTGCCAAGGCTATGATAATAGCTCCCTTTGCGGGGCTGGCCGCGGCGGCACTCAAGATGGTCAGCTTCGCGGGAAAAGATAGGGAGAACGGCAAATGAAAAGGAGCAGTTTTGATGAAGCGGCATCGCCCTCCAGCCGTTTAAGGCCGCTAAGGATTTTGTATATTTTAACCCTTATCATTCTTGCCTTTACAGGCTTCGGGCAGATGCCGATATTCAAGAGATACGGCATATCAAGCATCCCTGGCATGAGCTGGAGCGCCGACTACTATAGCACTCATTATATCCACTACCTTGGGGCCATATTTCTAATTGCGCTGATGGCTTACGCGGCAACTGAGTTTTTGGCTTCAAGAAGAAAACATTTTACCCTGACAAAGGCTGGAGCTGTCCAAATCGGGATTCTGTCAGCAGTGGTCGCAACAGGCGTTTTCAGGGTTCTGAAAAATCTTCCTGACGTTGTTTTTTCACCGGGATTTACCATGTTCATAGACATCTCGCACCTTGGCTTTATGATGCTGTATTTCATAGTCGCGTTGTATCTGTTAATAACCGGCCGCAAATGGATCAGACCGGTCTTGAAATAGTCCTCCTCAGGGATCCGGTTGCAGCCTCCTAGCCGGATCCCTTCATCTTACGGCGGTATCCGCGGCGAACCATATCTATATAGATTGCACTGGCGCCGAAAATAATTAGTTTATACGCGTAACCGTGGAGCGGCAGCCCCCTGAATGTGTATTTTGAAAATGACCTGCGAATGCAGGGTGTATTTTGCCTCTCATCACCCGGTGATAAAAAGCATATAACACTGCGCAGAAGCCGTTTGCGGATGAGCCTATGGAACCGGCCGGGTGACTAATAGGATTCAGAGAGGCTCTATTGCGTTAGTTACCTTTTCAATTGCGGCACACTTCTCTTTGGGCCTGGAAACGCCCGAAAGACTTTGAACGGACAGGTGATATAATGGCCAGGATAGTTCACTGCCATCCAGGCAGAACCAGTTACGCGTACCACGTCTTTACGGATCTGGACTTCTGGGATGCGAGAAAGATCGTCGGGGACCTTGCTTCTGTTAGAAGAAACTTCAGTCAAGACCCGCCAAGTCGTGAATTCCCAACTCAGGTGGTCTCTGAAGACATTTCCAGATCTGATAGATTCCGGCTTGAAAAGAGGCTCAAGAAGGCCCTGGTTTCGCCACCCAGGCATATAGTGGTTGAAGGGATTCTTAATGAGGGCTTCTTTGAGTTTGATCCTCTGGGCTATTATCCGGACAGATGGAGCAAGAAAAGGATCCTTTATTTTACAATCCATCGTCTTCCACTCGATAACGCGGCGCTTAGTTCACCATATCAGACAGTCTGCGTTGAGTGGAGGGACACCAAGATAAGAGTTGAAAAGGTCAAACGGAAGGAAAAATACGATCCTCTGATCCTAACCAAGGAGGAGTCCCGAAAAAGGCTAAAGGTTCCAGCCTGTTTTTAGGTCCTGCCAATCCTTGAACCTTAGATGCCGTCAGGGCAGCCAGCGTCGCCCGCGCATGCTGGAAGATTGAAGATATGCCCTCGAATGCCCTTGAACATATCTGCAGATTGGAATATTATATTTGCCTGTAAAGATCAACCCACAATCAAAGGAAGGCACGTTCTGATCTTGAAAAGAGGCCTTGTAACTAAGGCAGTATTTCAGATGGTAGGGATTGTATTTGCAGCTTTATTCTTCGCCGTCCTCGGCAATATCGTCAGAAAAGAGGGCCTGCCCCTCGCAACCCCTCTCATTATGGATGCCAGATGCGGATCGGAAGCTGCAACCGCCAATGCCCTTTCTGTACAAGAGGCCCTTCTTGACTTTAAAAACGCTAACGCGGTCTTTCTCGACATCAGGCCCAGAGATGAATTCCTTAGGGGGCATATAAAGGATGCGGTCAATCTTGTCTATTCTCTTCTGGAGCCTTTTCCTGAGGAATCTGTTGCGCCCTTGAAGAAAAAGGACAAGGTCATTGTTTACAGCCTTGACGGCCTCGATGAAAAAGCTAATCACGCAGCAGACGAACTCCTTGAGGCTGGAGTAAAGGGCGCGGCAAGCCTTAGCGGGGGCTTTCTTGCATGGGTCAAGGCAGGAGGCCCTTACAGCGGACTTTCCTCTTCCGGTGAAAGGCCGGCTGAGTTACCAGTTACGCAAGAATAGATTACTATCCTGTAGGCGTTTATATGAAATTAGATAGTCATAGCGGCGTAGGCCGCTATCCAGTCCTTGTTCCGGCCTTCGCCGGAATGACGACCTGGATTCCGTATCGAAATCGGAATGACATACGGCATTTTCAATCTTTGTTGTGTCCGTCCGGGGCATGGGGGTTAGTTATGAAGCACACTGTCTTTATGATCTGCTGTCTGGCAGCCGCAGTTCTGCTCGGTGAGGGGTTTGTCCTGGCTGAGGAGGGTTCAATAGCGCTTCCAAAAGAAGGCATTCCGACCCTTGCACGCCTCACCCAGGCCCAGCGGGCTGAGCTGGAGGGCCTTTTAAAAGATATTGCCAATTATGGAACCTGCGAAGAATCCATTCTAAACTGTCTCAACAGGAACCCACAGGACCCGGTTGCCATGAAAAACGCCAATATGACAGCGTTCCTTATATCGAAAGGAGTAAGCCATGAATCCATCAGGAAGATCTTTTCAGAGAAGGAAAGGTTTGCGAATGATACCAAGAGGGCCAGATTAACCGTTGAAGGAAGACCCACTTATGGAAATCCTACTGCTCCCATAGTCTTGGCCGATTTTGCGGAGTTCAAGTGCTTTTTTTGCGGAGAGCTCCTTCCGCTCCTTCACAAGATTATTAACGATTCCAATGGTATGGTCAGAGCTGTCTTTAAGCACTTTCCACTCAAGATGCACAAGGGTTCGGTGCTGTCATCATGCGCCGCCGAAGCCGCCCATCGCCAGGGAAGATTCTGGGATATGTCCTCACTGCTTTTTAGTGATATGCAGAATCAGGAGCTGGACCATCTTATAGCGCATGCCAGGGCCATTGGTCTTGATCTGGATCGCTTCAGGGCCGACATGGATGATCCGGGAGTGACAAAAGATGTCGAAAAAGATAAAGAGGAGGGGGTTCAGGCAGGGGTAAAAGGCACTCCCACCCTCTTTATAAACGGCAAGACCTGTAATCTTCCAAGACACGATTCCTTTATCAAGGACGCCATCAACGATGAGGCGGTGCTTATGGGGCTTACACCCCCATTTCCCGGAAACCTCTTTACAGAATAGACCTGAGGGGCTTCTGGCGGAATAGCAGGAAAGAAAATCAGAACGATTTAGTCTAAATTTGACTTTTTTTGCAATTTTCATGAACTAATCTGTGACACTTGAGGAGGGTCTTTTGAAATACAGAATGTTTCTCATCATAGCAGCAATAGCCCTTGTTTCAGCCGCCGGTGTTTTTTTGTATCTGCAAACAGGCAGGACAGGAGAGGTACTTGCGACTGTAAACGAAGAAAAGATAGAAATCTCTCAATTCCATAACGCATTAGAAACAGTGGAGGAACCCACTAAGTCAATGTTCAGGGAAGACCCTGCCAAGCTCCTCGACGCAATAATAATGAGGGTGCTGATCCTGCAGGAAATAAGGGCGCAGGGTTTCAAGCCCGAAAAGGAGATCAAGGGTGAGGACGATCTGATGGATGCCTTCCTTGGGAAGAAGTTTTCCGTCGCTCCTTCAGTTGCTCCGGAGGAGATTAAGGCATTCTATGAGACCCACAAGGAGAGGCTGGAGGGTAAGACACTTGAGGAACTCAGCCCCATGATAGAGCAGGTACTTAGTCAGGGAAAGATCGAGGAGAAATACACCCAATATCTGGAGGAGATAAGAGGGAAGGCCGATATAAAGATCAACCATGAGGCCCTGAAGTCCATCGCGGCAAAGCCGCCCGAATCCAATACCAGCGAGGATTTTGACAGGGCTCTTCAAAGCGGGAAACCGACGCTGGTAGATTTCGGCTCCAATTCTTGCATTCCCTGCCGGCAGTTGAGGCCCGTCCTGCAGGAGATAAAGACAGAAAAGGCGGGAAAGGTTGAGGTCCTCGTAATTGACGTTTATCGCTATAAGGATCTGGCAACCAAGTATCGCGTTCAGGTGATACCCACGCTGGTTCTTTTTGACGCATCCGGCAAGGAGGTCTTTCGCGGCCAGGGTTTCATGTTAAAGGAGGCAATCCTTGAGCAGTTTGCAAAATTTCAAATCGGTTAGCAGTATCAGTCATTATTTTTGAGGTGTTTTGTTATGGAGACCGGATGGATAACAGATTGAAGATCCTTTACCTCTGCACCGGCAATTCATGCAGAAGTCAAATGGCCGAGGCGTGGACGAGAAGGCTTAAGCCAGACAAGATCGTGGCTTTTTCAGCGGGAGTGGCCCCAAAAGGCATTGATCCGAGGGCGGTCAAGGCCATGGCGGAAGCGGGCATTGATATATCCGATCAGACGTCAAAGGACATTGATTCATTGGGGAGGCAGGATTTTGACTATGTCGTCACCTTGTGTGACAATGCCAGAGAGGCCTGCCCATATTTCCCCGCAAAGACGGCTTTGGTCCACAGGGGTTTTGAAGATCCACCCGTCCTTGCGGCGGATGCCAAAGATGAAGAAGAGGCCATGGCCCATTACAGAAGAGTCCGGGACGCTATCAAGGGCTTTGTCGCGGGTCTTCCCGACTCGCTCAATAACGGCTGATTCATCCAATGTATCTTTCCGACTGGGGACGCGCATGATCGTCTTACCAAACATTGATCCCGATATCATCGCCTTCGGCCCAATACACATTCGCTGGTATGGCCTTATGTACGTGATCGGCTTTGCGGCATCCTACATATTGACCTCAAGACACCCCAAGGCAATGATGATCGGGCTCAAGGGCCAGGCACTTGAGTCCTTATTCCTGCATCTTTTCTTTGGCCTTTTGATAGGCGCGAGGCTCGGCTACATCGTTTTCTATCAGTTTTCCAACCTTTGGGATTTACTGAGCGACCCCCTTGAGATTATTGCGGTCTGGCACGGGGGAATGTCATTTCACGGAGGCCTGGCCGGCTGTGTGGCCGCAGGCTGGTGGTTCTGCCGGAAAAAGGGCTATCCGCTTGGCGCCGTAGGGGATAGTGTGATAGCGACAGCACCCATTGGACTGGGGCTCGGCAGAATCGGCAACTTTATGAATGGAGAGCTTTTTGGAAGGACGTCGGATCTTCCCTGGGCAATGGTCTTTCCACAGGGCGGCCCATTACCCCGTCATCCGTCCCAGCTCTATGAGGCCCTCTTGGAAGGAGCAGTGCTCTTTCTCATCCTGTGGTCAATCAGAAAAAAAGAACTCAAGAACGGGACGATGGTTGCGCTTTTCCTTCTTCTTTACGGCTCCTTCCGTTTCCTGTTGGAATTCGTAAGAGAGCCGGATGCTCATATCGGAAGTGTCCTTGGCTTCCTGACCATGGGACAGATCCTTTCCTCTCTTATGATCGCAGCAGGGGTCTCGCTGCTATTCTTTCTTAACAGGCACCCCGGAGAAGCTTGACTCACTGCGGAACTGAGCAATTGCCTCCAGGGCCTTTTTCGATCCGAGCCTGATTTTTTAGTACGGTCATCCCTTCCCTCCTTGCGCAGAAAATCCCCACCAGCGTCACCGGTAGAAAATTGACAATGTGGACAACCGCCGCAAAGGAGAGGGCCTGGCCTGCCGGAACCGCAAACATGGCAAGCGTAAGCTGGCAGAGATAATGGTAGGTACCGACATATCCAGGAGAGGAGGGCACCACAACGGCTATGGTCGTAATGACCAGTAACAGGAGGCTTGTAAGCCATGTTGTCCCGTAGGTGATGTTGAAATCGAAGGCAAAGAGGCACAGATGGAATATGATGCCATAGCAAAGCCATATAGCCGCCGAAAGCACTACTACCTTCAGATAATCCAACCAATTTTTCAGAGGCACAATCCCTGATATGAAGCCCTCTCCTGCCTCGGACAGCCTGTTTCCCAGCCTGCCGGGAAGAAATCTGGAGGCCCATGCGAGGTATCTGAGAGAGGGGCCAGGGTAACATCTCAGCATAACAAGGACTAAGAGGAGCGTAATGCTCCCGGCCAGCATTAGACATCCGCTTTTTGTAACCCATGAGGGAAATGGATAGAGAAAAACGGCAAGAAGCATAAGGGCCAGCAGTGAAAAGATATCTATGACCCTTTCTACAACCACCGAGGCAAGTACGGCGATGACCGGTATCCCTTCCCTCTTTCCGAGTACATAGCTTCTTACAAGCTCACCCAGGTGGGCAGGAGTAAAGGAGTTGACCACATAGCCAATCATCAGCGCAGAGAAAAGATGACCGAGCGCCGCCGATCTGACCGGTAATATTATCAGCCGCCAGCGAATCGCCCTCAGTATATGGGCCAAAATGACTATGGCAGCGCATGGTAAAAGGGGCCAGTATCTTGCATTGGAAAAGCCGGAGATGAGATCATTCAGACTTATCTTTCGCAGGGCAAGATACATAAATCCTGCCCCAAGGGCCAATCCCAGCAAGATACGCAATCTGTTCTTCAATAGTAAGCCGCCATCGTGAAATACTGCGCGCCATGAACTGCAATCCAGTACATGGGCTTCTTATGGAGCCGTCATAATTGGATCTTGAAAACAGGCTTCCCTTTATCATAGTATCCCGCATGGGCGCAAGGACACCTTTGCCTGAAACCCCGTGCGGCCTGATGAGTGAATATAAGGAGACTTCCAGATGACAGAAGACAAAAACCAGGAAAGGAAACCTGATCCTGACAGGATGGAGGCGCTGCGGCATCTTCCAAAGGAACTGATAGCGCACCTCAGCAGGGAAGAGCTGGATGCTTTTCTTTTTGCCGATCTCTGGCCTGATTCTCTGGCGGAAAAGTTGAAAGATTATCAGATTTGAGAGATTGGGAGGTATTGAGCAAATGCCGGAAAAGGGAACCCGGGTTGTGATGACCAAAGGATACAGAGGAGTAAAGGGGATGATTGAGAAGAAGACCGACTCCAGATACGGGCTTTATGTCATAGCCCTTGAAAACGGAATCAGGCTCGCCGCGGGATCAAGCTCATTTGAGCCCGATAAGCAGGCCTGAACCCTGAACGAGTATCTCCAGCCTTATCAGGCTAGGCCCATTTTTCCCCTGCGAACCTTGTCCTTTATTCTGTTGATGTGGCCTCTTCCAAGGCCCTTCACTTCGCATCCAAGCTCAAAGAATCTCTGGATCTTTCCGTCGTCCAAGATCCCGAAACAATCAACAACGGCGTGAGGCGCGCCGACCATCTCAAATATCTCCTCAGGAGTAAGCTCAAGGTAGGATCTGTGGCGCACGGCAAGCACCACCGAGTCACAGCCGCCCAGCGCGTTTTTCAGATCCTTTGTCATGTGGAATTCCCCCAGGTGCTCCTGATTTCGAAAGAATCTTGACCAGCTCTGGCCGACGGCGGGATAGGAATCCTGTTTTTCAAGCTCCCACCAATGATCAACATAGGGATCATGGGCCTTAACCTCGGCACCCATCTCAGTGAGTTTTCTTACTATGATCTCAGAGCCGCTGTAACGGGTATCTCCGACATCTTCCCTGTAACTTGCCCCGAGCACGGCAATTTGGGATGCCGCCACTATGCGGCCCATATTCCTGAGGGCGTCGCGCACGAGCTGCGCGACCCTGAGCGCCCTGGTGTCATTGATATTGATCGCCTCGGGAGTTATCCTGAATATGTCGTTTTCAAATCCCATGAGGTGCTTGTAGGCCCACAGGCCCAGCCCTCCGTCCTTCGGGAGACAGTATCCTCCTATGCCGGGTCCGGGAAAGATGATGTTATTGTGGGTCGGACGCATCTTTATGGCCTTTATGACCTTCATGAGGTCAACACCGTTTGTTTCTGCAAAATGGCTCCATTCATCCATAAAGGCCAGTATCGTCGCCCTGTAGCTGTTTTCAACGATCTTGCACGTCTCGCTCTCAATGGGACGATCCAACACCGTGAGCGGGAATTGTTCGACATTTATGATATCTGAGAGAAATCTTGTAACGGCTTCCCTTGCCTTTTCATTTATTCCGCTGCACACCCGCCAGAAATCCCTGATGGAACGTACATACTCCCTGCCCGGCATAACCCTTTCAAAGCTGTGCGATAGAAGCGGCTCATCCTCTATGCCCCTGACCTTAAAGGCCTTCTTTATGATGGGATAGGCGACATATTCTGTGGTTCCCGGCGGGACCGTAGTCTCGATCAGCACGAGGCACTCGGGCCTTATATTGGCCCCTATCACCTTGAAGCTCTCCTCAAGGGCGCTTATGTCGGCGTAGCCGCTTCTGAGGTTTCCGAGATCCTGCTTCAGAAAATCGCATTGAACATCAACTACCAAGACATCGGCGAATTTAAGGGCATCATAGGAATAGGTGGCCGCCAGCGTCTTTTTATCGTTCACGCAACGGGCTATCATAGGCGCCACCTCCGGATCCTCCGCCTTGACGGGAGATACGCCCCTGTTGAAGAGGGGAATCTTCCAGAAGCTTCTGGAGCTTGGTCTTTGCATACCGATGACAAATCTGGTCGGTTTCCCGCTCCTCTTATCAGAGGAATCTGCTACCACCGCAGCCATTACGGCTCCGACAAAGCCAAGGCCCATCACTACCACAATTTCAAACCCCTCCGCCCTCTTGGATGCGACGAGCCTCTCCAGTTTCAGGTATTCTTCGGCATAGTCCCCCTCTTCAGGGAGTTTGAAACGCTCGCCCTCAGGGCTTACTGAATATTGTGATGGCATACTGGACTCCTTTCTTGATCCCGGCTGATAGTTCAACGTGGCCTTAATGGATAGACAATTATCCCTGATGTTGTCAAGCCAAACAAATTGTGGGCAAAAAAAAGCCCCCTGTGGCTGCTCGCCTAAAGCCTTATTCTGTGAAGTCGAAGAGAATTTGCAACAACCGTGATACTGCTTGCAGCCATGGCCAAGGCGGCCAGGATTGGATGAAGCTGCCTCAAAAATATTGGAATTCCTTCGAAAGGATATAGAACCCCGGCAGCAACCGGGATAAGGATGCAATTATAGAAAAAAGCCCAGAAAAGGTTTTGCCTCACTGTGCGCATTACAGACCTTCCAAGCGCTATGGCCTTAGGCACCCCGGTAAGCTCACCGCGCGCAAGTATCACGCCCCCTGTCTCCATTGCCACATCCGTTCCCGTGCCGATGGCGATACCCAGGTCTGCCTGGGCCAGGGCCGGCGCGTCGTTTATGCCGTCGCCAACCATGGCGACTTTCGCACCTGTATCCTTTAGCTCCTTGATCTTGATTGCCTTTTCCTCGGGTCTCACTTCCGCAAGCACTTCGTCAATACCGACAGATTCGGCAATGGCGACGGCCGTCTCCCTAGTGTCACCCGTAAGCATGACCACCCTCATCCCCATGGTCTTAAGGAGCGATACGGCGGATCGGGAGTCAGGCTTTATTCTGTCACTCAGAGCCACTACACCTATGGGCATGCCATCCACTACCACTGCGGCAACGGTTTTTCTCTCCGTCTGTAGTGCCTTGATACTTCTTTGAACGGCTCTCAGATCAATGGACAGGTCTTCGAACCAAGCGGGTTTTCCTACCTGAACAACCCTTCCCCTGACATTTCCCTGTATTCCTCTACCTCCGTAGGCCTTGAACTCCGATGGATCATCAAGTGAGATGCCTCTTTCCTGGGCGGCCATAACAAGGGCCTTCCCCAAGGGGTGCTCAGAGCCTCTTTCAGCGGATGCCGCAAGAGCAAGGATCTCATCTTCACCAATGCCGGAGGATTCAGCCGGCAGGATCTTTTCCACAACCGGTTTTCCCTCTGTAATGGTTCCGGTCTTATCTAGCACAACGACGTTCAGATGGGCCGCCGCTTCAAGCGCCTCTCCCCCTTTAAAAAGGATGCCTTCTCTGGCTCCCCTCCCGCTTCCGGCCATTATGGCTGTGGGTGTCGCAAGGCCAAGGGCGCATGGACAGGCTATCACCAGTACCGCAACAAGGCGTATCATGGCAGAAACAACGTGGTCCGACAGGAGCCACCAAAGCATGAAGGTTATTACAGCCGAAAGGATAACTCCTGGGACAAAAAAGGCAGCAACCCTGTCAGCCAGGGCCTGAATAGGCGCCTTGCTTCCCTGAGCCTCCTGCACGAGGCGAATTATCTGAGAAAGCGCAGTATCCTTGCCGACGCGCTCGGCACTCACCTTGAGAAGACCTTCGCCGTTAATGGTCCCTCCGGTAACCTTTGATCCCGCATTTTTCTCAACCGGCATTGGCTCCCCTGTAAGCATGGATTCATCCACGGAGGAGGCTCCTTCGATGACGACTCCGTCCACCGGTATCCTTTCACCGGGTCTTACGAGGGCCACATCTCCAAGAGCTATAAGGGCAATAGGGATAACCGTCTCTAACCCACCCTTAAGGATGGCAGCCGTCTTGGGCTGCAATCCCATGAGCGCCCTGATCGCAATGCCTGCCTTTGCCTTTGTGCGAGACTCAAGCATCTTGCCTAGTTTTATAAGGGTTATTATGACGGCCGATGTTTCGAAATACACATGATGTCCGAATGAGGGAGAAAACAGGACCGCCAGCGAATAAAAATAGGCAACCGATGATCCCAGCGCCACCAGGACATCCATATTAGCGGATCCGTTTCTGAGGCTCTTGAATCCCCCCACATAATAATCCCAGCCGGTATAGAACTGCACGGGAGTTGCCAGGAAAAAAAACAGCCAATTCATCCATGCGGCGTGACTCCATTGCCCCAGGACGCCGAAATCCCTTCCCATGCTCAGGGAAAAAAGGGGAAAAGCAAAGACGAGCCCCACAAGAAACCTTTTTGTCTGTATAAGGATCTCCGCTTCCCTGGCCAAAAGCTCCGGATCTGCTGCTGCCTGGGAATCAGAGGGAATTACAACCCCGTATCCGGCCTTCTCTATGGCAGCGGCTATCTCCTGAAGGCTGGTTACACCGGCTATATATTCAACGTGGGCCCTTTCAGACGCAAAATTGACCGACGCTTTCAGGACACCCGGGACCTTCCTGGCAAGAGTCCTTTCTATTGTCATTGCGCAGTTGGCGCATGTCATGCCGGTTACCGGAAGATCCACGGATGCTGTCGTCACCCCGTAACCGGCCTTCTCGATCCGGAAGACCAGCTCCGCAGGCTTAAGCTTTTCAGGGTCGTAGGCAATGGATACATTTTCAGAGGCAAAATTCACCTCCGCCCTTTCAACACCATCCACCTTCCGGAGTGTCCTTTCGATGGTCATGGCGCAGTTGGCACATGTCATGCCGGTAACCGGCAGTATGATCCGGGCCATCTGATCACCCATCAGGACGCCGGATAATTGATCTCGTTAAGCAAAGCCTTTATCCTGACCTCTGTTGCGGGTTCCTTCCATTCAACCGCTATCTCCTTGCGGGCCGGATCGCCATCTACACTCAACACACCTTCAAGATCACTCAGCTCACGCTTAATAGTCATAACGCAGTGGTGACATGAAATCTTTGGGATAGAAAAGGTCTTTTTCTCCATGACGACAATACCTCCTTATTTTTTATCAATAAAACTAAGCCCCTAAAACATACTGTCAAGTAACCCTCCCGGCCATGGGCCTAATCCATGGCTCCATAGGCCTTGAGTTTCTTGTGCAGCGTTCTACGGGTTATTCCCAGGCGTCTTGCTGTCTCGCTCTTATTGCCGTCTGCAGCATCGAGGGTGTTAAGTATCGTAGCCTTTTCCATGGCCTCAAGCGGCCGGTCGCCTTGAGGCAAAAGGGCCACAGGGGGCCCCCTGTCTGCCTCCTCATCAAGGCGCAGGGTCTGAGGCAGATCATTGGCCTCAACATAACTGGAAATCGAGAGCACCACCGCCCTTTCAACCGCATTTATAAGCTCCCTTACATTTCCAGGCCAGTCGTATTTCACAAGCCTGTCCATGGCCTGTGGAGTGAACCCCTTCATATCTTTGCGGTTTTTCTCTGCGAAGTGAGAGAGAAAATGCCGGGCCAGGAGTGGGATATCCTCTCTCCTTTCCCTGAGCGGCGGCACCTTCAGGCTCACCACGTTGAGCCTGTAATAGAGATCCTCCCTGAATCGGCCTTCTGCTACATCCTTTTCAAGATCGCGGTTTGTTGCAGCAATTATCCTCACATCCAGTTTTATGGATATTTCTCCTCCTACCCTGGTAATCTCCCTCTCCTGAAGCGCCCGGAGGAGCTTTACCTGCATAGCAGGCGACATCTCGCTTACCTCATCAAGAAAAAGGCTCCCTCCGTGGGCTTGCCGGAATCGTCCCTCCTTCTGCCTCAAGGCGCCGGTAAAGGCACCCTTTTCATGCCCGAAAAGCTCAGACTCCAGAAGGGTCTCAGTAATCGCAGCGCAGTTGACGCCTATAAACGGGCCTTCCTTCCTCGCGCTGTTGAAGTGGATGGCTCCAGCTATCAGTTCCTTCCCGGTTCCCGACTCTCCAGTAATGAGGACACCGGCATCGGAGGAGGCAACCTTGGCCACAAGCTCCAGCAGCGTAATCATGGCGGGACTGTTCCCTATGATATTTCTCCTGTCGAACCTTTCTCCCAGGCTTTCCCTTAACGCCCGATTTTCCTCCTTCAGGTTCGTATGCTCCATGGCCCTTTCCATGACTATCTTCAGTTCGTCAAAGTCAAGGGGCTTTGTCAGATAATCATAGGCGCCGCTTTTGAGCGCCTCCCTCGCGGTCTCAACAGAGGAGTAAGCGGTCATGATGATGATGGGAATAGATGGGTTATAGCTCTTTATGGCGCCAAGGGCCTCCAGCCCCGACACCTTTACCATCCTTATATCCATCAGTACAAGATCAAAGGGCCCCTCCCTTACAGACTCTATGGCCTGAGATCCGTCTTCTGCCTCACTGATAGCGTATCCCCATCTCTTAAGGAGTGTCTTGAGCATAAGCCTGTGGTTTCTGTCATCGTCAACCACCAACACTGCCTTCTCTTTCTTCATTAGCCCTCCTGATTGTCCGGCAGCGTGATTTCCACCTCAGTTCCAACACCGGGAGTGGATCTTATGGTCACATCACCGCCATGTGCCTGGATAATCTTATTCGCCAGGGCAAGGCCAAGCCCCGTGCCCGACTGCTTGGTTGTAAAGTATGGATCAAAGATATGGGGCAGATCCTCCTGTCTAATTCCTCTACCAGTGTCCGATATCAGGATGCTTAAGGTATCAAAAGGCTTGTTCTCGCGAAACTCTACGGAGATGATACCCTTATTATCCGTCGCGTCCATCGCGTTGATTAGTATATTAAGAAGCACCTGCTTCATCTTGTCCTGATCCACTTCGATAAATCTGCCGTCCTCAGGCAATAGCGTTTTTATCTCAACGCCTCTCCGGGCGGCATCCTGTTCTATCATCCTGACCGTATGATTGATAAGGCCGGAAACACTGACTTTACTCGTTCGTATCTCCATAGGTCTGGCAAACTCAAGAAGCTGCCCGATAACCCGGTTAAGCCTTTCAATCTCCTCTATCATTACCCCCGCGATCTCCTGATCCTCTGCCGAGTCCCTATATCTTTCCTTAAAATAGGTCGCAAAACCCTTTATGGAACTTAAGGGGTTTCTTATTTCGTGTGCCACCCCTGCCGCAAGCATACCTATTGACGCAAGTCGCTTGTTTCTTTCAACCTCCTCCTTAAGCTTCTGCATCTCGCTCATATCTCTAAATAAAAATACAAAACCCTTAGGCTCACAGTCAGTCCCCGCAAGCACGGCGGCGATAATATCAAGAGGTATTGATCTCCCATCCTTCAGCTCACACGGGGCCTCCCTTTCCAGAGATCGTTCATTCCCCAGACCGGAAAGGCTCTCAGAGAAGACCAGCGGAGCGGAATTCTTTAGTGCCTTCCCGAGAACATCCGTTTGCTTCATTCCCAGCATCTTCTCGGCCGTACCGTTTACAAGCGCTATCCTTGCGTCCTTATCCACTGCAACAAGGCCTATGGGCATATTGGATACTATCGCGTTTGAAAGCGCCTCCACTCTGACCAGAGAGCTGCGAGCGCCCTTGTACGCATGGGCCAGAAATACGGAAACCATACCGGCAAGTCCCAGCAAGACGAGCCCCGCGCCCATGACCACCGTGTGGGCCGTATCCTCTCTCTGGCTCTCAAGCAAAGGCCCCATGTCAAGACCCACGAATATTGCACTCGGAGAGTTTGATTCCTTCTCCATCCACGGGCTCTGCCATCCGCGCTGGAACTTTTCGCCCATCATGCGGCGGTGCGGTGGCGCAGCAGGGGCAAACTGCCTGAACACCTCGAAGATAACCTCGCCGCTTTCGCCTGGTACCTCTCTCCACTCAACCACCGCAGACCTGACTATCTTTAATATGTCCAGATCGTTTCCGTACCTCTTTCCGACCCTGGGCTGGTTGCTGTGCGCTGTGACAATCCCCTTATCATCAATGACAATGATGTGAACAATATCAAGCTGCTGGGCTGTCTCTGAAACGAGTCTCTGCACCTGGTACCCCCCACCCCACATGCCCATCATACCCGTCCTGGCCCCGGCCTCAAGCGACCTTATGAGGGCCGCGCCCTTTTCCTCCATAAGCTTAATGGTGTTACCCCTCTGACGATTTATCGTATCGAAGGTCAGGAAGCCGAGTATGGGAACCAATATCAGGAGAGCCCCCACCACCAACCACGGCGGGACAATCAGCCATAAAGGAATTTTTCTCTCTTTTCGCAAAAACGACCCTCCGCCTGTCACCGGGATGCCTCCTTGCCTGAGATAATATACCACGGATTCAGGCCGATAGAGCCGTGGCAGGCAATCATATCTCTTGTTTGCAATATTTATCTCCTGAAAGGGAAACATTATGGATCAAGCAAAAAGAATACCTTAGACTCCTGGCCGTCACTCCGGCCGAGAGACGGGCCATAACCAGCTCTCATGTTACAGGATTTCTTTGATGCTGGATACTTATTATCCACATGCGCAGGCTTAGGGCTGAAGATAGTGGATACTTATTATCCATCCCGTGATCCTGAATTGGCAAAATACTCATGATATTTTCCTTCATCACCATTTGACATGTTATTCCAATAAGTTATAGCCAAGATAAAATCAGGCATGCCTATTGCTTTACCTTTCAAATGAAACGGCGCTGATTAGAGCAATGATACGAAGCCTGAGATCAACACGGTCCGAATCATGAAGCCCTAACGGCAAAAAATGAAACGAATAATGGAGGTAGCAAGATGAAGAAGATAGGAAGTGTAGTAGTAATCGGCTTATTGATTGCGGCTGTTGCGGTACCCGTCATGGCATGGGGACCCGAAAGAGGCGGATCAGGAGGTTATGGCGGCGGTCCCGGGTCATGCTGGAGGCACGGCGGAGGTTATGGTGCCGATCTCACTCCTGACCAGGAAGCAAAGCTCGACACTCTTGAGCAGCAGTTTGAAAATGACACTCAGGCCTTGAGAAACAATATCCGGAGCAAGGCCAGAGAGCTGGACACTCTGATCGGAAGTGAAAACCCTGACCCTGAAAAGGCAAGTGCACTTCAGAAAGAGCTGAGCTCCTTAAGGGCTGAGATGGAACAGAAGAGGCTTTCCTTCAGACTGAGTCGGAAGGAAATAGCACCAACTCAGGGCAGATGGTCCGGCGGTTCAATGCGAGGCCCAACGGGTAACGGCCCCTGCTGGAACTAGATAATATTACTCCCCATCAAGGACATGGGATCTCCCTGGGCCGAAAAGGGTTTCCGGGAGATCCCATGTGATTGCCCGAAAAAAGGCCGCCAGATGCCTTGCATTATTGCTTACGACTGATCACCTTCTTGCTTTTTCCTGGCAGTCACGATCCTGTATCTTCCGGCGTAGTCCCTGAGACGGGATATCTCATCATAGACACTCAAGGATTCCATCAAAGAAAGAACCTCACCTGTCTGATGAGGGGACATCTCCAGAAAAAGCCTTCCTCCGGGCCGCAGAAATTCATGTGCCCCTCTTACTATAGGGGCAAGGCATTTCATTCCCTTTGCACCCCCATCCAGGGCCAACCTGGGCTCATGGTCTTTCACCTCCCCGGGGAGGAAATCCCATTCCTCTTCCGCCACATAAGGCGGATTAGATAGAATGATATCGAATAAGAACGATCCGCTACCCTTTATCGCCCCAAAGAGATCCCCTGAAAGAAAGGTAATCTTATCAGAGACGCCGTGCCTTTTAGCGTTTTTTCCAGCGACGCTGAGGGCGTCGGTTGAAATGTCAGTGGCCCAAACCCGGCAGCAGGGAATTTCCCCGGCAATTGAAACAGCCACCGCGCCTGAACCCGTACCCAGCTCCAGTATCAATATCTCTTCTCCCCGGGCGGGCTCCCTTGCGGTCTTCAATGTCTGCTCAACCAGTAGTTCCGTCTCCGGCCTGGGTATCAAGACCCTCGGATCAACCAGAAAATCAATAGACCAGAACTCCCTCACTCCGGTAATATAGTGCAGGGGTTCACCCGTGGCCCTTCTTGACACAAGAGACCGATAACCGGCAAGATCGCCTTCATTTATTGAGCTGTCAAAATGGAGGTACAGAGATACCCTGTCGCATGCGAGCTGATATGCGAGCAGCACCTCTGCGGTAAGCCGGGGGCTGTCTATTTTTCTGCCTTTCAGATACTCCGAGCTTGCCTTTAAAAGCTCTCCGATACTCCAGAAGGGCATGGCAGCAATTATTAGACGCCCTTTTTGAGGGCTTCGCTCCTGAAATAGGTTATGATGGGATCAATAATCTGATCAAGTTCGCCGGTGAGTATAACATCCAATTTATAAAGGGTAAGCCCTATCCTGTGATCCGTTACCCTGGATTGAGGAAAATTATAGGTCCTGATCCTCTCGCTTCTGTCGCCCGTTCCAACCATGCTTTTCCTGCCCTGGGATATGCGATCCGCCTGCTCCTGCGTCTCCTTCTCAAGGAGCCTTGATCTGAGAACCTTCATGGCCTTTGCCTTGTTCTTGTGCTGTGATCTCTCGTCCTGGCATGTGACCACCATCCCGGTTGGCAGGTGGGTTATCCTCACAGCGGAATCCGTGGTATTGACGTGTTGTCCCCCGCGTCCCGAAGACCTGTACAAGTCAATCCTTAGATCCTCAGGATTAATCTCAACGTCCACCTCTTCCGCCTCGGGAAGCACCGCCACCGTCACCGTAGAGGTATGCACCCTTCCCTGGGCTTCTGTTTCAGGAACCCTCTGAACACGATGAACGCCGCTTTCATACTTCAGCCTGCTGTATGTCTCTTTTCCCTCAAGCAGGAAGATAATCTCTTTGACGCCGCCTATTCCTGTTTCGTGCCGGGTCAGAATCTCTGTTCTCCAATGTCTCTTTTCCGCGTAGCGGAGATACATCCTGAAGAGATCGGATGCAAACAGGGCGGCTTCTTCACCGCCTGTCCCTGCCCTGATCTCAACTATGATGTTCTTGTCATCGTTGGGGTCCTTTGGAAGAAGAAGAAACATGAGGTCCTTTTCGACTATGGAGAACCTCTCCTCAAGCCTCTCCATCTCCTCCCCTGCAAGCTCACGCATATCCGGATCAGGATCATCGAGCAGGATTCTGTTGGCTTCCAGCTCTGCCTTCACAGATCTGTATTCAGTGTAAGCTCTTACAATGGGTGCCAGGGCGCTGTGCTCCTTTGCATAGGCATGGTAGGTCTTCTGGTTTGAAAGGACCGCCGGATCCCCCAGCAAGTCTTCAAGCTCCTTGTAGCGCCTCTCTATTTGTTCGACCCGCTCAAACATACCTATTACTTTGCTCCACAGATATCTGCCAGGATCATCCCGGCATCCCAATCAGCCGCACACCGAAGCCATTACCAGCCAAAATGGAAAACCCCCACGCCATCAATTTGAGCCGTGAGGGGGATTAGATTCAATTCACGAAGGCAGGCGTTAACGTCCCTCGTCTTTGCGGCGCGGGCCTAACTACAACTAACTCCGGGGGTCTTGACCGGCTTGTAACTAGAGTTTTTTCGTTTGCCGTCCCATTTAGGACTTTTTGCGAGGTCGTCACTACTTGGTTTCTTCAAATTTTGCGTATTTTCTCCTGAAGCGCTCTACCCTGCCTGCAGAGTCAACCAACTTCTGCTTACCAGTGAAAAAAGGATGGCACACGGAGCAGATTTCTACGTTAATCTCCTTCATGGTTGAACTTGTCTCGAATTCATTTCCGCAGGCACATCTTACCGTTGTCTTGTAACGGGTTGGGTGGATTCCCTCTTTCATATACGATCATCCTCCATAATCTCTTAGACTATCCGCTCATAGAAGCCAGAAATTGTTTATTATCCTTTGTTCCTTTCATCTTATCAAGTAGAAATTCCATAGTATCAACCGGCGTCAGAGGGGCCAGGAGTTTCCTGAGGATCCAGATGCGGTTAAGATCCATCTGTTCCAGAAGCAGCTCCTCCTTTCTTGTCCCTGATCGATTTATATCTATGGACGGGAAGACCCTTCTGTCGCTCAGACGCCTGTCAAGGTGAATCTCCATGTTGCCGGTACCCTTGAATTCCTCAAAAATAACCTCGTCCATACGGCTTCCCGTATCAATCAAGGCAGTGGCGATGATTGTGAGGCTGCCTCCCTCCTCTATGTTCCTTGCTGCTCCGAAGAACCTCTTTGGCTTGTGAAGGGCATTGGAATCAAGTCCGCCCGAAAGGATCTTGCCGCTTGGAGGCACCACCGCGTTGTATGCCCTTGCAAGACGCGTGATACTGTCAAGGAGTATGAGCACGTCCCTCTTGTGCTCAACCAGCCTCTTGGATTTTTCTATGACCATCTCAGCAACCTGGACATGCCTGTGGGGAGGCTCGTCAAAGGTGGAGCTTATTACCTCCGCATCCACGGATCGCTGCATGTCGGTTACCTCCTCCGGCCTTTCGTCAATGAGGAGAACTATCTTATGGATTGACTTATCGTTAGCCGTGACGCTGTTTGCTATGTTCTGGAGAAGCATCGTCTTGCCGGTCCTGGGGGGAGCCACAATCAGCCCCCTTTGCCCCTTGCCTATAGGAGTCATGAGATCCATAATCCTGGCGGACATATTGTCGGACGTAGTCTCCAGACTGATTCTCTGGTTGGGATAAAGAGGCGTAAGGTTATCAAAAAGTATCTTGTCCTTTGCCGCCTCGGGTTCCTCAAAGTTTATCTTTTCCACCTTCAGCAGCGCAAAGTATCTCTCAGAGTCCTTAGGCGGCCTTATCTGGCCGGAGATAGTATCCCCGGTTCGGAGTAGGAATCTCCTTATCTGAGAAGGCGAGACATAGATATCGTCGGGGCCGGGAAGATAGTTGGCATCAGGGGCCCTTAAGAAACCGAACCCATCCGGCAGTATCTCAAGCACCCCTGTTCCATAAATGAGTCCGTTTTGCTCGGAGTGAGCCTGGAGTAACGAGAAGATGAGATTCTGCCGCGGCATGCCTGAGGCCCCCTCAATACTAAGCTCTTTGGCAATGGCATTCAGTTCACTGATTTTCATCTTCTTTAATTCTTCAAGATTCATACGCCTTTTCTCCAACTTGATAATATCTCCAAAAAAATAATCCTGACGGTTTTACAAAAACCCATACCCTTCACTACACTTGGAAGCCCGCAGTTACGGCGGCCCCCCGTTTGTGCGCGCCATATATCTAGCTTTTGACTGTGCCGCCCCAATTCCGACTTTCTGCGAGCTCATCAATCCTTATGTGCGCCGCTGATCCGCAAAGATATCGGAAACCCTGCTATGGTGATCTGCCCTTCAACTTATAACTATTAGAATGGCTGCAGCTCCTTGGATTGCCTTCAGGATGCCGGGAATGTACGGACCAGGTCAAATCCTCCAAGAGGAAGGATGCATTCAAGAATTGGTATAATAACTATCTTCTCTTGTTAGTCAATTTTTTTCACGGGTATTTCGGGATATCTCCAGTTCCTCCAGCGCCCTCAGGAAGGCCTTTATATCATCCGGCACCGGCGCCTCAAATTCCATATCCCGGTCTTCAGCCGGGTGTCTTATGCCTAAAACATGTGAGTGCAGCATCTGCCTTGAAACCTTGGGAAGGAGTCCACTTCTCCACGCATCAAGAGACGCCTCCTTCGCGCGTCCATATCCGTAAACCGCATCACCTACAACGGGATGCCCCTGGTGCGCAAGATGCACCCTTATCTGATGAGTTCTTCCTGTCTTAAGTCTGACTGAAAGCAGCGAGAACCCACACCCAAAATCCCTGATACTCCGCCAGATAGTAACGGCCTGCCTCCCGCCTTCTCCGACGACCGACATCTCTTTGCGCCGGTGTGGGTGCCTCCCGATAGGCAGATTTACAGTCCCCTCAATTGCAGGCATCCTTCCATGCACAACAGAAAGGTATCGTTTACTGACCAGGCCTGCCTTGAACTGGGCCGACAGGGCCAGGTGGGTCTCGTCATCCTTGGCCATTACCATCACTCCGGATGTATCCTTATCAAGCCTATGGACGACGCCCGGCCGCTCAACGCCGCCAACACCGGAGAGCCCCTTGCATCGCTCCAAGACCCCCTGCACAAGAGTGCCCTTCCAATGTCCGGCTGCCGGATGAACAACAACCCCGGCAGGTTTGTTTATAACGATGAGGAATCTGTCCTCGTAAAGGATTTCAAAAGGGACCGGCTCGGGCTCAATCCTCCAGGCAGAAGGCCGCGGTATCTCAACGCTCACGACATCTCCCGGGCGCAGCCTGCGACTCGCCTTGACCTCCATGCCACCCACCAGTACCTTGCCCTCTGCGATGAGGTTCTGGATGCGAGCCCTCGATATTCCAATCGGTTTTGCGGCCAGAAACTGATCGAGCCTTAGTTCAAATTCCTCCGGACCCGCGGTCCAGCAATAGCTGCCATCCTCGGGGAGCACTTGATTCAGGCGGCCTTGCCGCTGTCGAGGATCACGTCAAGGTCCTTTGCAACTTCCTCCTGCTGCACATTCTTGGCAAGAGAGAGCTCCCTGAGGAGAAGGCTTCGAGCGGTGTCCAGCATCTTTCTTTCGCCGAAGGACAGCTCTTTTTCGCTCTTGAGCATCCACAGATCCCGATAGACCTCAGCCACTTCATAAGGCGAACCGGTCTTTATCTTGTCCATATATTCTCTGTATCGCCGGTTCCAGGTCTGATTGTCGGAAGGGACATCCCTTTTTCTAAGGATGGAATATACCTTGTTCACCTCGCCTTGGTCTATTATGTCCCTCAATCCCACATGATCCGCGTTGCCGGTGGGAATCATTATGATCATTCCGTTATCGAGGATTCTCATGACATAGAAATCCTGCTTGCAGCCCGAGATTTCCTGTCTTTCTATTCTCTCTATAACACCAACACCGTGGGCCGGATATACAGCCAAATCACCTATATTAAACATCCAACCTCCCATCTCTATCCATGCCAATGCAGTAGTGTGAAAAGCAATGTGTCATACACTATGCCTCCCATGACATGCCTGCACTCGTCAATGGCCAGCGTAGCGGATCCGGGGGCAAACAACTTGCCCCCGGATCATCCGCATAGGGAAGCCCTTTTCCCCTCTTATCTGAGGAACAGCCCGATAGCAGGCAGAATCGGAGCTATAACCAGAGAGACAATGGACATCAACTTTATAAGGATGTTCATGGCAGGTCCGGATGTATCCTTGAAAGGATCGCCGACCGTATCGCCAACTACTGCGGCCTTATGGTTCGGGGAGCCCTTGCCTCCAAGGTTCCCGGCCTCAATATACTTCTTGGCATTGTCCCATGCTCCACCCGCGTTGGCCATAAAGAGGGCAAGAAAGACGCCCATCGTGGTTGCCCCGAGGAGCATCCCGCCAAGGGACTCTTTTCCCAATAAAAATCCTACTGCCACCGGGGCCAGCACCGTCATAACGCCCGGAGCAACCATTTCCCTGAGGGCCGCGCTTGTAGCGATGGTAACGCACTTTGCCGGATCAGGTTTAGCGCCAGGTTTACCCTCAAGAAGACCTGGGATCTCCCTGAACTGACGCCGGATCTCTTCTACTATGCTGAAGGCGGCCTTGCCCACACTGGTCATGGTAAAAGCTGCGGCCAGCATAGGAACAATACCGCCCAAAAAGACCCCTATGATAACCATGGGATTTGTCAGGTCAATGTTGGTCAGACCTGCCGCCTGGGTATAAGCCACAAAGAGCGCCAGAGCCGTCAGGGCGGCTGAGCCGATGGCGAATCCCTTTCCGATTGCGGCTGTGGTGTTTCCAAGGGCATCAAGGCTGTCAGTAATCTTCCTGGTCTCAGGTCCGAGACCGGCCATCTCCGAGATACCGCCGGCGTTATCGGCAATTGGACCGTATGCATCCACTGTCATGGTGACTCCGACGGTTGCGAGCATGCCTACTGCCGAAAGGCCTACCCCGTAAATACCGCATGTCTGATATCCCACATAGGTAGCAACGCAGATACCCAGCATGGGAAGATAAGTGGATTGCATGCCGACCGCAAGACCCTGGATAAGGAGTGTTGCGGCGCCTGTCTTAGACTGCTCGGCTATTCGTATGACCGGAGAACCGGACGTATAATATTCCGCAAGAAGCCCTATCGCTATGCCGCAGAGGAGGCCTGACAAGATGGCCCAGAAGGCGCCCATGGGCATGCCAAGAGCCTTTGTAACAATAGCGGTAAGTATAACAAATATGATGGCAGCCACAAATGTGGTGTATCTAAGGGCCCCAGCCGGATTACCTGACTGGAAAACCTTTATTGAAAATATACCTACTATGGAGCTTATCAAGCCTGCCATGACTATAAGCATAGGCATGGCCATGAATTTAAGCTTTATCATAGTGGCATCAAGTCCCTGAAGCACCGGATACTGCTTTACAAAGCCCGCCAGCAGGTCGGGGGTATTGAGGCTCAGGGTCGCCGCAATCGCTATGGTAGCGATAACGGATCCTACATATGACTCAAATATATCGGCGCCCATGCCCGCGATATCACCTACATTATCGCCTACGTTGTCGGCTATGACACCGGGGTTACGCGGATCATCCTCAGGGATACCCGCCTCAACCTTTCCAACCAGGTCGGCTCCGACATCCGCTGCCTTGGTATAGATTCCGCCTCCAACACGAGCAAAAAGGGCGATCGAGCTTGCGCCCATTGCGAATCCGTTTATGTACATGGCCGTCTTAGGGTCATGCCCAAAGATCCAGAACCAGACACCGAGGCCGATAAGTCCGAGTCCGGCCACTGAAAGCCCCATTACAGAGCCTGAAAAATAGGAAACATTCAAGGCCTTGGCCTGCCCATGCTTATTGGCGGCCTCTGCGGTTCGAGAATTTCCGCGGGTTGCGGCGGTCATTCCGGAATAGCCTGCCGTAATACTCAAAAAGGCGCCCGTAACGAACGCTATTGCGGTGTACCAGTCAACACCCCATCCAAGAAGTATAAAAACAATCACAATAAATATGAAAATAACTGAATACTCCTTCTTCAAGAAGGCCATGGCGCCGTTGTGAATCATGCTTTCCAATTCCTGCATGAGTGGATTGCCGTTCGGCTGCTTCTTGACATAGCCATAGATAAGCCAGGCAATGATTAAACCGAAAATCCCCAGAAAGGGAGCAACATAGGTTAATCCCTGCATCAGTCAGATACCTCCTCCTCCAATAAGTTATGGCGATTAACTTTATTCATCGCCGCTTCTATCCCCTCTTCTATAATCAATTCACAGGCCTTTGCAGCCGCTGAAACCGCCCCTGAGATGCTCTCTCGTTCATCCTCGTAACATGCGGCAAGCACGTAATTCTCAATTGCCTCCCCATAACGGGGCCGTCCGATCCCCACCCTGATCCTCGGGAATTCTGAAGAACCCGCATGGCTTATAATGGAAAGTATTCCCTTGTGCCCTGCCGCTCCCCCTCCCCGCGAGATCTTAACCCTGCCGGGTGGTATGTCGAGATCATCATGAATCACCAGGATATCGGCGATCCTGATCCTGTAGTAATCAGCAGCCGCCCTGACAGCCATGCCGCTATTGTTCATGAAAGTCAGGGGCCAGAGGAAAACCAGTTCTGCACCTCCCCAGGTCGTCCTCGCAAACCTTGATTTAAAGCCCTGGCGGACGTGTGAAACGCCTTTCTCCCGGCTCAATGTGTCCAGCACCATAAACCCAATGTTATGCCTGGAATTCTTGTAAGACGCGCCGGGATTCCCAAGTCCCGCAACCAAGTACAAGATCTAATACCTCGTCTTCACCCCCTTTCCAGAAAAGATCAAGACTCCTCCTCTTTGACTTCACTTGTTTCAGCGGCCTCTTCCTCCTCACCTTCGGCAGCCTTTGCAGGCTCTGCAATGTGAGGCGCCGCAACAACCACAACCGTTATACCTCCGTCCTCCAGGGCAGTGATGCCTTCGGGAAGGACAATATCTCTTATATGTAATGATTGACCGACATCGAGCTGGCCGACATCGAGTTCAATTGAGCCAACCGCCTTGTCCGGCAGACATGAGACAACGATCTCCCTTTTCACATGCTCAAGTATCCCGCCGCTCTTCGCCCCGACAGGAGTATTCACAAGCCGCACGGAGATTTCGATCTCGATCTCCTCATCAAGAGAGATCTCATAGAAATCCGCATGGACAATGGAATCCTTGATATGATCCATTTGAAGCTCCTTCAGCATTGCGGGATGGGTCCCTTCTTCCCCTGCTGCATTCAGGTTCAGATCCACAAGGATCTGATCTGATCCTCCCTGGCTAAGGAGCTTCTCAAGCTGTTTTGCCTCTATCGCCAGCATAAGCGGCTTCCTTTTGGGGCCATAGAGAATGGCTGGAACTCGGCCTTGAGCCCTAAGCCTCCTTGCCGGCCCCTTTCCTGTTACGTCTCTTACCTGGGTATCTAATAACGGCCTTGCCAAATTGCACCTCCGAGATAATAAAATTTTTCACAAGCCAAAAAAAACAAAACCCTTCTTGAGGGAAAGTCTTCTAAACAAAAAGAGTGCTAACTGATTGAGAATGGTAGCTTCTCTTTATCGTTTCACCCAGCAGCTCTGCCACTGAGAGTACAGCAACCTTACCGCACATTTTAGCCTTTTCACCCAAAGGAATGGTATTTGTCACCATAAGCGTTTCTATAGGAGATTTTTCTATCCGCTCAACCGCCGGACCCGAAAGCACAGGATGCGTGCAGCAGGCATGTATGCCGCGGGCGCCTCTTTTTCTTAAGGCGGATGCGGCCTGAGTGAGGGTCCCGGCAGTATCCACCATATCATCAAGTATCACAGCCGTCTTGCCGTCCACATCCCCTATTATATTCATGGCCTCAGCCTCGTTCGGGGCCTCCCTGCGCTTATCAATAATGGCAAGGGCTGCATCCAGCCTCTTGGCAAAGGCCCTTGCCCTCTCAACCCCACCCGCGTCGGGAGCGACCATGACCAGATTGTCTTTGAAGTTGGTGTGTATGTACTTGAGGATTACCGGGGCTGCGAAGATGTTGTCCACCGGGATGTTGAAATATCCCTGTATCTGACCGGCGTGGAGATCCATGGCGACAACCCTGTGGGCCCCGGCTATCGTTATAAGATCGGCTACAAGCTTTGCACTGATTGGGACTCTGGGCTTGACCTTCCTGTCTTGCCTGCCGTAGCCGTAATAAGGAATCACCGCCGTGATCCTCCTGGCCGAGGCCCTTTTCATAGCGTCTATTATGATGAGGAGTTCCATCAGGTGGTCGTTGACTGGCGGGCAAGTTGACTGGAGGATAAAGACGTCTCTCCCCCTGACATTCTCTCCTACCTCCACCTGGGTCTCGCCATCGCAGAAACGCTTGCTGCTTATATTGCCGGGATTGATTCCCATATATTGGCACACCTCCCGGGTCAGTTCAGGATTTGATGTGCCGCCAAAAAGCATAAGTTCAGGTTCATAACTCATAATTAACACCGGTTTTCATTTGGCTGGGGTGGGAGGATTCGAACCTCCGAATGCGGGCTCCAAAGGCCCGTGTCTTACCGCTTGACGACACCCCATCGAAGCTCGACTTGCATTTTATACCTTGAGATCCTCCGAAACTACAAAGACCTCGCCAAGCCGCTTGGGCATAAGGCAGGTTTTTGCCTCCTTCGCCTTTGTCTCTGTTTTAAATATACCATATACGCTGGGACCACTGCCTGACATCAGGGCACCTTCCGCGCCCGCATCATACAAGAGCTCCTTGATGCGGTTAATGACAGGAAAGCTTGCAGCGGTGACGGCCTCCAGATCATTTTTAAAGAAACCTGCCACCTCAAATGGAGTTGTTTTGAATTGCGCTATGTTATCGGCTAACTTGTCGCTTGTCAAGCTGATTTTAAGATTGGCATATACCCAGGCCGTTGAAACCTCAACAGGAGGAGTCACTATCACATACCAAAAACCGGGCCAACCTTCTAATGGCTCAAGCAACTCGCCTATACCGCGCGCTAGGCACGGCCCATGCCTGAGAAAAAACGGGACATCCGCCCCTAGACCCAGTGCGACTGTTTCCAGGGCGGCCTGATCAAGCGGATCCCCGAAGATTCTATTCAGAGAGGAAAGAGTTGCCGCCGCGTCGCTGCTTCCCCCGCCAAGCCCGGCTGCTACAGGTATCTTCTTTTCAAGCAGAATCTTCACGCCGCCTTTGATGCCGGATTGCGCAAAAAAGGCCTCAGCCGCCCTGCAGGCAAGGTTTTTCTCTCCGCAAGGAACAGGGTTTCCAGAGCAGTCTATGGATACTCCCTCGCCGCAACTCCAAAACTCAAGTCTGTCATAAAGGGACACGGGGACCATGACGGTTACCAGTTCGTGGTACCCATCCGGCCTTACCCCTGTAACCCTCAGACCCACATTGATCTTGGCAGGAGCTGACACGCAAAAACCTGAAAAACATTCAGCGCGAGCTATACCAGATTGCGTATCGGGACCGCATTTCCCCGCGCCAGGAGGAGATCCGGCAGCGCTATCCGAACCCGTCATTTTGTGATCTTGACGTAGCGTAGCCGCAACTCCGTCAGAATGCTGTCAAGGAACTTCCCCTCCTCCTGGGTAAGGTTCCCCTTTGTCTTTTCCCAGAGCATACCCAGGGTATCTATCGAGTGCTTTGCCAGAGGCAGGTCCTGTTTTCTCTCCCCTGTCTGAGGATCAGCTATCTCACCCATATGGAACAGAGCGGTTGAGCTGAGGCTGAAAATGAAAGTGCTGAAATTAGCCTCAGGCAGAGGCATTCTCCCGGTACGGGGTTCCTTTTCACGCCCGGAGGTCTTCTGCTCCGGCTTCGCCTCTTCCTTTTTTACCGTGCCCTTCTCGTCAAAGGCCCTTCTATCCTTTACGACAAAACCCTTTTCCTCTTCAGACATATCAAAACTCCTAAAGTTCGATCATTTTAACCGACTCAACCTGCGAAAGCCCAAGGAGTTCCGCTACAGCCTCCTCAGATGCCTTTAGGCCGGTCGTGAGCAATATTATATTTTTCCCGCCATCCCTTTGTTGCCCCACCTGCATACGGTTTATGTTGATACCGTGTCTTCCAAGCGCTGTCCCCATAAGGCCTATGACGCCTGGCCTGTCCTCGCTCCTAATCAGAAGAAGGTGTCCCTCCGGCACTGCCTCCAGGTAAAAATCGTTTATCCGAATGATCCTTGGCATACGCGCCCCGAAGATGGTGCCGGAGACCAGGTTTTCTCCTTCAAGGTTCTTTACGGTCACGATTACGAGGCTTGAGAAATCATCGCATGTCCTGGTCCGGGATTCCGTTATCTTCACACCACGGTCGTTAGCGAGGATCATGGCGTTCACAAAATTGACATGGTCTCCCAGTACGGGAGTAAGCAGACCCTTCAGCACTGCCGTTGTTAGCGGAGCGGTGTCGTGTTCCGTAATGGCCCCCGAAAACCTGACGCTGACCTCAAGTGTGGCACCCTCCGCAAGCTGCGCATGGAGAAGCCCCATCCTCTCCATGAGGATGACATAGGGCCCAAGGGTATTCATCAGCTCCGAGCTGATGGAGGGCACATTAACCGCGTTTTTTACCGCGCCGTGAAGGAGATAGGCCGTCATCTGCTGCGCCAGTTCCCTTGCCACCGCTTCCTCAGCCTCCTTTGTAGAAGCACTCAGGTGAGGCGTGCAGATAAAATTGGGCAGTTCCATGAGACGGTGTGCCCCTGGAGGCTCCCTTGTAAAAACATCAAGCGCCGCCCCTCCGAGCGACCCGTTTTCCAGAGCGTTGAAGAGATCTTCTTCATTTACTATCCCTGCGTGTGCACAGTTTATAAGCATCGCACCATTTTTCATAAGGGCAAGGCTGTCTCTATTGAAAAGATTAAGGGTCTCAGCCGTCTTCGGCGTATGGACACTTATGTAATCGGACCTTGCAAGCAGATCTTCAAAGGACACCGGCTCAAGATCAAGCCTCTCTACGACATCAGGTTTGATGTGCGGATCATAGACAATGACCTGCATCCTGAGGCCCTTTGCCCTGTCTGCAACGATCCTCCCGATGTGCCCTGCCCCCACAATGCCCAGAACCTTGTTAAAGATCTCCTGCCCGGCGAATCTTGCCTTTTCCCATCTGCCTTCTCTGAGCGATTGGCAGGCCTGGGCAATATTTCTTGAAAGCGCCAGGATAAGGGCTATAGCGTGTTCGGCAGTCGCGACCGCATGGCCCTCAGGAGTATTCATGACCACGATGCCGCGTCTGCTTGCCGCCTTAAGATCAACGTTTTCAAGACCCGCGCCCGCTCGGCCTATCACCTTGAGCCTGGATGCGGCTTCAATGATATGCTCCGTTATCCGGGTTGACCCTCCTACCGCCACGCCATCATAATCACCGATTATACTTCCCAGTTCCTCGTGGGTAAGCCCTGTGCTGACATCCACCTCGATGTCCGGTGTTTCATCAAAGATCTTGATACCGGCCTCGGCAAGCCTTTCGCACACAAGGACCTTCATGACTTCTCCTCAAAAGTATCAATCTATTCACTACGATTTCTTAAGACACCAAGGGATTCTAGCATTTGGCTGCTATTTGTCAAGAAGGGCGGTGACCGTTTGGAGGGGCAGGGGCTAGGGGCAGGGGCTAGGGGCAGGGAGCTAGGGGCTAGGGGCTAGGGGGCAGGGGCAGGGTTGCATTCTTGCTTGCCGGATTCCGCTTTCGAGGCACCCTGCCACAATACCGCCTATGGCTGTATCCACCCGGAAACGGTTCAAGCCGGGGTCATGGAGCTTACTGTGCAGCTCAGGCAGCTTCGGCCTTTACCTGACTTGGAAGGAAATCAACCTCATAGGGTTCCAGCCCTGAAGGGTGTTGAGAGGCATAGATTTTCAGCAGACGCGCTATCCTGGCGAACTGGTCGCCCGGCAGGGAATAAGAGACAATCAGCACACCCCAATGGGGCCGTCGGTCATTAATAAACTGCTGGGTGAGCCGAATGAAATCGTTTCTGTTTCTGGTAACCAGACATCTTTTTTCGCGTGCCGCAAATTCCAACTGCTCCAGGTCTGACGCCGCAATCATCTCCACTTCATGGGCGCTAACCGCCTCCATGCCGGTTTTTCTTAGGATCACAGCAATCTTGGGGCTCAAGTCCTCATCCAGATAGAACTTGATCATAAAGGCGTCATCCGAGGATGCCGTTTCTTTAGTGTCTCGCTTGTCCAGTCCCGATTCCGGGCGATCAATTCATCAATTTCTTCCGGGTAGGTCTCATAATAACCAAGGGCCGATCTGAGCTGATCCGCCATGAGCCAATGAAAGGCCTTCTGAAGACGATTGAAGTCTTGATTGAGGCTTTTGTAATTGGCCAAAATCTCCCAGACTTCGATCCCGGTTCCGGCCACCCGCGCCCTCCGGCCGCTCACCCCTTCGGCCAGAACGATCCCTGGGCAACGCCTCATCTTTATGGCCTCGGCTAAGAGGTCCAGGGTTACCCCAGAAAAATCCCGGCCCGTGTCTTCGGCCATTCGTTCAATTTCCCGCAAGGTCTCCGGTGGGAGACGCAGGCTCTTTTGGATTCCGGCCATAAAGAATCATCCTTTCAAATTACAATATCGGACATAAGATTACACTGTCCTATAGTTCATGTCAATGGACTTTTCACGGAGCTTTCAAGAAAGAAGAAGGCGCCTCAGGAGGTCTTTCGCGGCCGCATTGTCTTCAAAGGAAAGACCTTTTCTGAGGTATGATATGGCTTCGCCCTTTTCCCCGCGCCTCAGGGAGACCTGCGCAAGGTTAAAAAAGGCCGTCGCGTAGCCGGGATGTATTTTCAGGGCCTCGCGGAAAAGCCCCTCAGCCCTTGAGAGTTCACCTGAGATGAGGTATTCGACCCCCAGGCTGTTTCTCACTCTCAGATGCAGGGGATCAAGCGAGGCGGCCTTTTCGAAGGCCTCCACTGTCTTCTCCCTCTCGCCCGATTCCCTCAAGGCTATTCCCAGGCTGAAGAAAAGGTCCGGGTCATCCGGCCTGGAAACTGCCTGCGCCTTCATTATCTCAGCCTGTGTTTCCGCGCACCTGCGTCTTGATCCCGCTTCAGGAAACACCCCATAGTCGCCCACAAGGTTCCTGCCGCAGAACCCGTCAACAAGGCTGAGAAACCGTGCCCTTTCCTGAGGCAAGGCTTTCTCGGAGTTAAACAGGGCAAAAAGAGGCGAAAGGACGGAAGACGCAAACTCCACCATGTCGAGCATCAATTCATCATTATTGCCGGATTCAAGCACACCTCTTGTAGCCTTGGAAACAGTCCTTCTCTCTCTTATCTTTTCATCTATGTCTTCGCCCCTGCTGTAAAGGGCCCTTGGGGCGGCGAACTCAAGCTTCGGTCTGTTGTCGGTATGGAGCGGCCCATCTCCGAAGACATGCTTCAGGTCTTCTGTCACAATTAGATTATACAGGAGACGGGCATCGGGGAGGGACATGTTCGCCGACCTTTGGGCGTATTTAAGCCGCCCTGAAGCCGTATCCGGGTTTAAATCCAGCCTTTCCCTGAACCCCACAAGAAGATAGTCCCCCACTCCGGTCAAGGTCGCGAACATGACAGATTCGGGAAAGACGGAGGCAAAGGTCCTTCCGACCATTGAAAAGGCGGGCCAATCCATCTCATAGGAGTGTATCCACTGGACAAAGATGCCGTTTCCTCTAAGCCGCGCCTTGACAGTCTCAAAAAACTCCTTCGAATAGAGATTGGCAAGCCCGGCCATCCAGGGGTTTGAAGGTTCCGAGACTATCACGTCATATCGTGCGTTCGTCAGGGCAAGGTGATTCCTGCCGTCCTGAACAATGACCCTTGAGACGGGGTTTTCAAGGCAGTTGTTGTTCCATTGGGAAAAGAGCCGGCATGCCTTCACCACTTCATTGCTTATCTCGATCACGTCAAGGCGCTCTATCGGGTATAGAAGTGCCTCCCCGGCCGTCATGCCGCTTGCGAGGCCAAGGACCATGATCTTCTTTGGGTCGGGGTGAAAAAGAAGTGGAAGATGGGCAAGGAGGGTCTGGGTGGATCTATCCCCGTGGGAAGAGGCGTCCGGTTTACCGCTGTTGAGCAGGGTGTAGCGCACTGTTCCCAGGCTGTCCGTGAGCCTTTCAACGGTGGTAAACCCACCGATACCGTCTCCATAAAATACAAGGCTCCGGCCCATTTCCTGTCTCGACAGTATATCGTTTCCCTTGAAAAGCGCCTCTGGCCATGAGGTTCTCAGCAGGTCTCCTTCAATGGAGCGGAAATCCCTGTAGCGTCCGTAGGAAAGGAGCATCCGGTTCCATGAGGGGAAACTCGTAAAAAGAACTATCCCGAGGCCGACACATCCCGCAGATATTAGCGCCCTCCGGATGCCTGCTTTCCCGGCATTGTAAAAGACGTGAAATCCCCCGCCGATAGCCGTGAAAAATTGAAGGCCTCCCGCGATCCTGAGCGCGTTTTCTTTCCCCATGAAAGGAATCATGACAAACCCGGCGGCAAATGAGCCTAAAATCGCGCCAACGGTATTTACCGCATAGGCCGTCCCCACAGATCTTCCGATGCCATCAAATGACCGGGTGAAGAGCTTGTTTACGATGGGAAAGGCGGCCCCGAGGAAGAAGGTTGGGATCACAAGCATCCCAAAGAGGATTAGGGATTGCGCCAGCATCAGGAGAGGGAAGTTCTCTCTAAAGGAATAGATGAGTTTGGCGAAGAAGAACTGACTTCCCCCCAGGAATTGACTCAGGAGCACCGATAGTATGGCCGCCGTCATCTGCGTAATCACAAGGAGCTTGAAAGGATCCCTGCTCCTGTCCGAGATCCACCCGAATACGATGCTTCCCGCGGCAAGCCCCAGTATGAAGGTGGATACAACGATGGTGAAGGAATAGGTTGTCGGGCCTATCAGGAGTCCGAGAAGCCGCGTCCAGATAACCTCGTAGGACATGGCGCAGAAACCCGAGACGGCGAATATAATTAGCGCCCACGCCCGCATTCGCCCATCCAAAAGATCGGTACTCATGACAGAGTCTGCTGAGTCCCTTGGCTGCGCGAAAACCTTGGCCGAGGCCCTGGCTTCATGCCTGTCTCCATCCTGGCTTTCCGGCCTTGTCATTCCAGGCAAAATCAAAATACTCAAAAACGCCACAAGGAGATTAAATCCGGCCGCAATGAAAAGGCCACCCCAAACACCCATCCTTGGGATAAGGTAAAATCCAGCCATAACCGCCCCCACCGCAGCTCCGGCTGTGTTTATGCCGTAAAGCCTCCCTGTCCTTTCCCCGAGGTGTGAAAGGCTTAGCACATGAAAACGGCACAGTATGGGAAGCGTCGCGCCCATGAGGGCGACCGGCAGGAACAGGATCAGGCCGCAGCCCAGAAGCCCAAGGATCTGATAGAGCCAGAATATCTCGAATATATGGTTGTAGGCCGCCCGGTAAACAGGGGTAAGCAAGGCGATCAGAAGAGGGCTTGAGATGCCGTAGATGCCTATTGCCGCTTCCATCCATCCGTAGGCTGACAGAAGACTGCGTCTTTGTCTGAGCCTCTCGCCGAATCTCCCGGCAAAATAGCTCCCCGCCCCAAGGCCTGCCATGAAGACAGTAAGGACGGCGGCTACAGCATAAGGGGCGCTTCCAAGCACCTTATCAATAATCCTAATCCAGAGGACCTGGTAGATAAGACCGGCAATCCCTGAGATGAAAAAACAGGATGTAATCAGGATATGAAGGGTACGTTCTCTCTGGGAGCTTATCATCTGAAAGACCACGCGGACAAAAAAATCCCGGGGCACTGCCCCGGGATTTCATGAATCCATCTATATTACAACTTAAATTACCACTTGATTTCCAGCATGTGACGCATACCGAATACATCATTGCTCAGATCATCGCCGGTGACGGGATCTTTAGCATAGTCGCCCGCCATCAGGTATCCTGCGTCAATCACATAGGTCAGGTTGTCCATGAGCTTCCACTCAAACTTGGCATCAAACTCCATTGCTATTTCATCATCTGCGTTTTCAATCTCCATCTTGTCAGCCCGCACATAACCGGCCAGACCGCTCAACTTCATTGTGTCGGAGATCTTGTAGGCGCCTCGCAGATAGATGGCCTGATAACCGCTGGCCCCGATTGTTCCGTTGGCAACGCCTGAGGTGTTCCAGAGAACCCCTACGTCCTCGCTGAAGAGCAGGAACATGGGCTGGAATTCCTCGCCGGTGGTGCTAAGGGACTGTCGTTTCGGATTTGTGCCGGCAGCCGGTTTGTCACTTTCACCCTGCAGATAGAAACCGCCTACTGCAACCTGAGCGGGGCCGAAATTCATACCTGTATCCAACCATCCTGCCCACTGATCACCTTCGAATTCCCCGTTTCCAATGTCATCCCTCTGGGTGTTCCAGTAGTTGATCTCAGTGTCCAGGAAAAATGGGCCCATCTTGAGTCCGAGGCCGTTTGATATCAGCATCAGGTAGCCTGATCCGTGAGTGCCGGTCTGCTGCTCAAGCTGGATATAATACACAAGGGGGCGCCATATGATGTCTTTGCTGAAGGGCACAACCGCGCCGACCGCATAGGCATCTGTATCACTGTGGGAATTGGTAAAGTCGTCGCCGGGGGCCGGGTTGAGGGTAAGCGGCTGTCCGCCATCAACTTCGGCCAGCTTTTCAATAAGACCCAGCACGGTTATGTGCCCAAACTTCTTTACATATTTGATTCTGTCGCGATTGGACTCGCTGTCCTGGAAGGGGAAGGCCCAGGAGCCTCCGGACATACGTCCGACTGAAAGGGTGCCGTCAAAAAGCGGGAAGGACATATAGAGCTGCTCCCACCAGAAGTTGTGCTCGGTGCGGTAGTTTCCTCCTCTGTTAGCGGCAATCCCGAAACCGGTCTGGTCAAACTCGGCACCATGACCGCCGTTCCACACCCTCTCCATAACGGTCACACGACCGTGGATCCTGACCTTATCATTGATATGAAGGGTCGGATCAATGACCATTTCCATTAGGTACCAAGCATTGCTGGACTTGTTATCAACGGTCGCCGAGTCGTTCACTGCGTTTCCATCAAGATAGATGCCCCTGACATTCATATAACCCGTGGTGGTCATCTTGACCTCGGCCATTGCAGGCATAGCAAAGCACAGAGCCACCGCCACCACCGCCAT
>JBGSUA010000114.1:0-30695 GCA_041753575.1 Desulfatiglandaceae bacterium | reverse complement strand
TCCAGTTCCTTTACATCCTTGTCTTCCAATACCAGGGCGCTACGTGTTCTCTGTCGTGACATAATCGGCTCCTTTAGTTTTTTCCGACTATATCACTACCCTTGTTTATATGCAATACTATTTTAGGAACGATATACTAGTTCTAGATGAGAAAGTAAAGTATATAATGATTGCTGCTGTTGGTGCAACTTGCAGGGCTATCCAAACTGTCACTGCTCCTAATAATGTTTACTTCTCTCACTCCTGTTGGGGCAAGACGCTTGTCGGAAATGACGTTCCACTCAATTGGAGGATTGGGTTTTCTCCCTATGAGATGGCCGATCCTTATCTGCGAGCAGTGCAAAAGATCCACCCGGAAGTAAAAACTATCGCAACTATTTCGCCAAATGATACCAGCGGGTGGGATGGAGCTAAAGGCCAAATCAGAGCAGCGGAAAAACTCGGAATTAAGTGTGTTGCTGAAATCTATTACGAAAGAGAGCAGCAGGATTTTCATTCAATACTGGCACAGATATTGGCTAAAAAACCCGACTTAATTGATTTAGGTGGTAGTCCACCTCCCACTGGGGCAGTAATATTGAAGCAACTTTACGGTATGGGTTACCGAGGCGTAAAAACCTGGGCTCCGTGCAGCGTAATTTCTTTGGTAATAGATATTGCAGGGCAAGACGCGGTCGAAGGTCTTTATCTTTCTGTTTCCTGGGACCACTTGTCTCCTAAATTTACAACGCCGCAGCTTAGAGAGGTGATGCAATGGTATCAAAATACATATAAAGAAAGCTGGGACTATTTTGGCCTTACCGCTTACGTTAATGCAAACATAGTATTCAATGTCATGGAAAAAATACAAAGCATAGATCCTGTAAAAGTGACTGAAGGGATCATTGCTAATCAGCCATACAATACCATTTTGGGACCGGTAGGTTACGGTAATGCTGACGTGTACGGTTTGCCCCGAGCTATGTTACACCCTTTGGTATTGAGTAAAGTTGTAAAGGGGAAGGTAATAAACACATCATTTGCTCTTCATCCAGACCTGGAAAAACTGAGCGGAAAATGGACATTTCCTGAATAAGAACCATTGCCTTTCTACGTTGATCGAAATGAAATTGACTTAATTTTTGTGACAATAGCTATTTTAACTGAGAAAATGTCTTCCGAACAGGTATTAGAAGCGAAACAAAGCCGTTTATTCAGTTAGGGAGGTTCAATATGAAGTCAGGTGTTACCAAGCGTCTGGTTGAGTTTGCAGTTGAGACAAAATATGAAGACATTCCAGAGGACGCACTCCAATTCAGTAAGTGTCTAATCTTAAAGACAATTGCTGGCACCTTGGCGGGCAGTCTCAAACCTTCCGGGAAAAAAATGGCCAAAATTATATACGATCAGAATAATCAAAAATCTTCAACGGTGGTTGGTGCGGGTTTTAAGACCTCTTTATGGGAGGCTGTGTTATTGAACTCATACTTTTCACATGCCAGTGAATTGGAAGATGACAGGTTTGAAGGTGGAGTATCCTGGGATATTACTGTAATTCCACTCGCTATCCCCTTGGCTGAGAAATTGGGGCTTTCTGGGAAAACTCTATTGGAAGCGGTAGCCATGGGTCTTGAGATTCATGCAAGAACATCATATTTCAGCGCACAGCATCTGGGGCAATTTCTGGTTCCAGGAGCTGTGGGTCCAGCGGTTGCAGCAGCAAAAGCTTTAGGCCTAGGGTACGAAGGCATGACTGGCGCCCTGAGCCTTGCTATATCAGGGGTTCCTCTTTCTGTCGTAAACTTGGGAACCGACGGTCATTTTCTTGAATCGTCTCTTATGGCCCTCCATGGCATTATAGCCGCTGAAATGGCAAAGGTTGGTTTGAAAGGCAATCCAGATCTAGCAGGATACCTGAATGAATATCTTGGCAAAGGACCTAAGCAAATAGACACTGATCTTATGGCCAAGGATTTAAAGAAGCATTGGATGCTTCGCGAAATAACAGTTAAGAAATATCCTTGCTGCATTATGCTTCATCGGGCAATTGATTTGGTCTTAGAATTAAAGAAAGAACATAACCTTTCATGGGACGGAGTTGAAAACATAGTGGTCGATATCAGTCCCGGTGATCAACAACTATGTGACAGACCAACGCCGAAAGATGAAAATGACCTTCAGTTTAGTTACCAACATGTGTTGTCGGTAGCATTGCTGGACGGATATGTGAATCTTTCGAGGATTAGCCTTGAAGCCTTGCAAAACAAAAACATCGCGAAGTTACGTGCAAAAGTGAAATGTAACGTAAAACCTGAATGGTCGAGTGATTTTCTTGACGCGGCTAACCGTGTGCATATAAAGACAAAGGATGGGAAAACATTCTCTAAAGAAAGAAGGTATACGCACGGTCATTTTAAAGATCCATTAACAGTTAGTGAATTTGAGGAGCTTTATGTTAAGTTAACCACAAATATATTGCCTGACGATAAGATTGCAAAAACCCGTGATCTTGTAATGAACATAGAGAAACTAAAAGATATATCCGAACTAGCAGATTTGCTTATCGGACCTTTTTGAAACACAAATTCTTAGGTTACGTGCAAGTGACACGTGAATCATTGAATTTAGTTATTAGATCTCTCCCTGTAGCCAGGGTTATTTGAGCGGATAACATCATCGTGCTAGTTGCCAATGATCATAAGATTCTGTCTGTTACGGTGGGGCCTGAGGTGAGGGCGCCGAGCATTGGGAAATGTTACCACCCCCATCGTCTGCATGATGAGCACGACGCTGTCTCCTACGATCAGAAAGTTTGCTGATGGCCTCAAGTCAAGCGGCGCACGGTTGATCGGACACGCCGGCGAACGAGGGCTTGGTCAAGGTGATTGAAAACATTATCGGCATCAGCAACACCTAGTTGACTGAAGAGGCGCTTGATGCGTTTGTCAAGATTATCAGAAAGGACTTTCATCTGGCCAGACAAAGGGCTAACTCGGCCAACCTTGATCTGCCCTTGTTTGGCTAGGTTTCTGCCCATGTCGAAGCCACCGATGAAAAAATCATGGCGCAGCGGGTTCAGTACGGGCAGAAATGCCGCTTGACGCATTGATCCTATAATGGGCTGGGACCATATACACAGGTTCCAGATGCATCATGAGCGACCAGCTTCCGTAGTGAGATCAAAATCCCTTTATTTTAGGAGCGGAGAAGCAATGGAAGGAACGACTTTAATTCGATGTGTTGTCGAAGCCATGATGATTGGCATGTTGTATATTCTCGTAGCCATTGGGTTAACGTTAGTTTTCAGCATAATGGATATAGTAAATTTTGCACACGGCGAATTCTACATGCTTGGGGCATTCGCCTGTTATGTACTTTTTGCTGAACTCCATCTGAATTATTTCGTTACCATTATACTTGCTATGATCGGGGTGGGTTTATTTTCGCTATTAATTGAGAGATTGTGCTTCAGGCCTTTTCGAGGACAAATTTTACAAGCATTTATTGTTTCTTTAGGCCTTATTTGGATATTTCGTGAAGGTATTAGGTTTATATTTGGAAATTGGGATAAAGCTGTCCCACCTGCGTTTTCAGGACTAGTGGAAATAGGAAATCTATCCTTTGCTGCAGAAAGAATTATTGCGGCAGTTATTGGGGCAATTCTTACCCTTTTATTATATTTATTTATCCAACGCACCAAATGGGGCAGAGCAATGAGGGCCATTGCACAGGACAGAGATGCTGCTGCGCTGCAAGGGATCAATATCGACATCATCTCTTCGCTAGCATTTGGTATTGGATGTGGGCTTGCGGCAGTGGCTGGCGTGCTCTTAAGTCCAATATATTACGCGAGCGCTACGATGGGAGCACATATGATTCTCAAGGCTTTTCTGATTATTATTTTAGGGGGACTAGGAAGCATCCCAGGTTGTCTCGTTGGGGGATTATTGTTAGGTTTTTTCGAAAGCTTCGGTCACACGTTTTTCAACATCCCCACAGTAACAATCGCCACATTTGCTGCCATATTCCTGGTCTTAGTATTTAGACCACAGGGGTTATTCGGAAATGAGTAGAGATTCCTTTATTAGAAGCCCTTTTATAGTCGGTTTGATTTTAGTTGGACCTCTTCTTCCTTCAATTCTTTCTATCTATTGGGTTCATGTTTTTGCGATAATGTTCATAAAAATTATTCTGGCTGTTGCTCTTAGGCAAATGCTTCTGACAGGAATGTTAAATTTGGCTTGCGCAGCTTTTATGGCTATTGGTGCATATTTTACGGCGGCTTTACTGACTTATGGTGGGATATCATTTTGGTTGGTCATGCCTTTTGCTGGCATAACTTGTTCTTTTTTAGGCTTAGCCTTGGGCTTTCCCTTATTTAGAATGAAGGGAGCATATTTCTTTATCGGCACCGTCTGTTTCGCCATAATCGTTGAAACATTTTTTTCCAATTTCTTTTTAGAGGTTTTTGGTGGTGTCCCTGGTTTTACGCCAATTGCTAAACCCCAGATCAAGATTCTCGGCCTCGACATAAAATTTATTTCCAAGATCTCTTACTACTATTTAAGCTATTTTGTTATGATTTGTTGTCTCTTGGCAATGTATAGGTTGGAAAATAGCCGGTTCGGTCAATATTGGAAGGCGATTCGAGATGCTGACAGGTTAATTGAATCGGTAGGAGTAGATCTATTTAAGCACAAAATGTTCAATTTCGCTATCTGTTGTTTTATCTCTGGTTTATGTGGGAGTGTCTATGCGCCTTTTATTGGAATTATTACTCCTCATGACTTTAGTCTCGATTTTGTATTCTTAATTGTAATGTATGTAGTGGTCGGAGGAAGTCAGAAGTTTTGGGGTCCAGTCATCGGTGTGACGGCGCTTTCTTTTCTTGGAGAACTATTTCGCGGCCTAGGTCAGTATGAGTTGTTTTCCTATGGCATTGTATTAGTTGCTGCTTTGCTTTTCCTGCCCAATGGGCTGATTGGGGTGCTTGAAAGGGCAGCATGTTATGCAAGATTAGCGACAAATGAACTCTATCGTATCTCCCAAAGTAGAAAGACGCTTTAAGTTTTTGGAGTTTATTCAAAGTTGGTTTAAGACGCTCAGATAGATTCAGTTTTCATAACTAGTGACCTAACAGAGAATTGGTATGTGTTTTCACTGAAGGGCCACACAATTCTGTAGCAATTAGAAATTTAAGAGTAATGTTTGTGCTACCTTAAATTAGGAGGTAAGGAGATGAAAACAGCATTAGTCACAGGCGTTGGAAGCGATTTAGGTAGGGAAGCAAGCCTATATTTGGCTTCCAGAGGTTACAAGATTTTGGCGCATGAAATTCGTGAAAACTGTCAGGAAATTAAGAATACCAGGAAAATCTTCGATGAAAGAGGAATTGAGTACGAGACCTTATTCGCTGATTTTTCTAAGAGTGTGGAAGTTATTCAGATGTGTGATTCAATTTTGCAACTTCAACCAAATTTAGGTGTTATAGTCCACATTGCTGGAGGAAGTACCGCATTTGGCCCTTGGAAAATTGAACCACAGAATATCATAGATACAATTGCAATCAATCTTGTCTCCCCAATGATAATTACACACAAGCTTTTACCAATACTAGGAGATGGAAGTCTTGTTTTAGCAACAGCTGCTCTCTCAGCTTTCCACGCTGGGTGGTATCCTACTGATGCATGCTTCGATGCGGCAAAAGGTGGACTTCTTCGTTTTACAGAAAATATGGCTCGTGAATTAGGACCGAGGACACGGGTCAACAGTATTGTAATCGGGCTTTCTTACGTTGATGACAACTATAAAGAATGGAGAGAAGGGAGAAGAATCCAAATTCCGATGGGAAGGATAGCTTATCCAAAAGATTATATCAAATGCCTAGAGTTTTTTTTGGATAATGACTACGTAACAGGTGTCTCTCTGCGCCTTGATGGTGGATGGTTTTGCTATAATGTAAATCCGCCCTTTTCATCCGCTGTCATGGAAAGAAAGTGACGCTTCTGAGAAAGCCATTGAGATGTTAGTTTTCTACATGGCTCCGCAACAAATATTTTTAAAGAGCAATTCTAATGGGGTGCAGATTGTTTCCAGTCTTTTTATAGGAGGTAGTTCAGATGGCCATTGTGGATGACCTTGCACATTTTGTAGTAAATACAACTTTAGAGGAAATTCCAGATCAGACGATTGCATTTTCCAAGTATTTGTTCGCAAAAATAGTGGCGTCAATGGCAAAGGGGTCTTTTACACAATCTGGAAAAAGACTCATAGGATTCGTTAAGGAGATGGAGAACAGGAATCATGATGTCACTCTGATCGGGTGCGGTTTAAGTTCCAGCTTGGAGGAGGCTTGCTTTTCAAATGGTTTCTTTGCTCACGCAGCAGAATTGGAGGATGATCAATTCCCTTCATCGACTAGCGATATAACTGTAGTTCCGGTCATTTTCAGTATGATTGAAAAGTTCAATTTGTCCGGAAAAGACGTTCTGGAGGCAACTGTTTTAGCATTGGAAGCAATGAACAGAATTGGAATGTATCCTTTGGCCTCCAAAGGGGTTGTAGAGCTACCCTACTACGGCGTGATTGGAGCGACCATCGCAGCAGGAAGAGCTCTTAGGTTAAGGTTTAATCAAATTAAGGGAGCAATTGGAATAGCAATGGGTAGGGCAAGCGGGCTTGTGAGCAATTTTGGGACAGATGCCCATTACGTTGAATCGGCACTTGCGTGTCGTGATGGATTATTGGCTGCGCTCTTAGCTCGAAGTGGAATGTCGGGGAATCCAGACATAGAGGGATGGCTCACAAACTTGCTTGGACCTAACCATTTAAGGCCACAGGAGATTCTGAAGGATTTGGGGAAATCTTGGAGAATCCATAACATTTGGATTAAGAAGTACCCTTGTTGTTTCATAACTCACCGACCAATTGATATCCTATTTAGCCTCAGGAGAGAATGCCAATTCCGAGCAGATGAGGTTGCTGAATTAAGGGTCGAGGATAATCCTGTATCAGCAATATGTAATAGGCCCTCTCCTAAGGATCCAGATGATGCAAGATTTAGTTACCAACAGGCTCTTGCCGCTGCCTTGCTCGACGGCGATGTTGATAATCACCATTTTGATGTTGAGGCAATAAGTAGTGCCAGATTCCATTTGACAAGAGAAAAAGTGAAAGTGGTTATCCATGAAGATTGGCCGCGGGCTTTTCTCTCTGGGCCATGTCGGCTCACAGTTAGACTGGAAGACGGTCGGCAGTTTCAAGGTGAAACCGAAACGGCCTTAGGAGCTCCAGATTTACCTTTGAGTGAAAAAGAGGTCTTCAGCTTATTTCGGAAAATTTTGAAAGAGATCATAAATGAAAGCGATATCGATTGGTTTTGGGATTCAATTAGTTCGTTAGAAAGGCAGACGGATCTGAGGCCGTTCGTTAAGAAACTAAATCATTTTACAAAATAGAATCACTTCCAGTCGAACAAATGCTGTGCTGGTCACTTGGTTAGGACCAAAGGAGGATTGCCATTTTGTGTATCTTAGAAATTGTTTGAGTTTTGCCGATTTTTTAGTCAAGACTGCAATGAAAACAGGACAAAGGATCTCTTCAAACGGCCTGAGTCAACGGATTAACTTATGATTTATTATAAAATCAACATTTTCCTCGGCGTTATCTGGATATTGATTAAAGTAGGGTAAATAATTTGGAAATGAGGTTACAAAATGATTAGTAAAGCCAAAGAAAAACTGATTATTTTAGTTGCGCCAACTGGTGAAACACCTTCTCGTGAAGGTGGTCCTAATGTGCCTTGTACTCCCGAAGAAATAGCTGAAGAGACATACAAGTGTTACCAAGCTGGCGCTTCCATAGTTCATGTACACGCTAGGGATAAGAAGACAAAACTACATACGTCTGATCTCAGCGTATTTAAAGAAATAGTCACGCGTATTAAAGAGAAGTGCGAGATTTTGATTCAGCTTACTGGTGCTATGGGTGCTTTACAAGACCCTGTTACAAAGGAATGGATTCCCCCAACAGTCGAAAAGAGGTTAGCTTTGTTGAGCCTGGATCCTAAACCTAATATGACGTGTGCACCGGCAGGGTCAAGTAACTATTACGGACCAAGCGGAAAGTTTGCTACCTTGGTCAATACTCCTGAATTCCTCAAAACATTTATTGCAACTTCTAATAGTAAGAATTTGAAGTGGGAGATGGAAATTTGGGACGCAAGTTACTTAAACAATGCCATTCGTCTATCCGAGGAGGGGGCGTTCAATAAGGATATGCGCGTTTGGTTAAATTATTGTTTTGGTGAAGGGGATGGTTACCAGCCTGCCACTTCCCGACAGCTCCTTTATATGGCAGAAGAAGGTAAGCGGATCTTTCAAAACGCGATATGGGAAGTGACCATACGAGGTAAATATATTTTTCCCCTCCACGCCATAGCCATGAGTTTAGGATGTAATATTTCACGCGTCGGTCTTGAGGATCATGTTTGCCTGCCAAATGGCGACATAGCAATTAATAATGTTCAAATAGTTGAAAGTGCAGTTAAACTAGCCAAGGCCATTGGTCGCGAAATAGCAACCGTAGCAGACGCGAAAGAGATTATGGGACTTCCAGAATGAGTTGTCCCCAGACTTACAGAGAATCGGGGGAAAACATTTCACTCCTGGAGACGTTTTCTTGCCGGCACAGCATGCTCGGGCGATGGCGAATTCTAATGAGGCGCAGGTTCGATCTAGATTTCATTATATAGAAGATCCTGGCATCATGTGAATTCATGATAGCCAGATTTCTTTTTTGAAGCTTTTTACGTCGTCAAAGGGAGCAAAAATAATGCACCGTAGCGTATATCACCGATTCCCTACAGGTGCTTAGCAGTAATCGTGCATTTAGAATAATTCACATAATTTGTACAAAAAATGTCGTCAACAATAGGAGAAAGACAGGTTTTAATCAGGCTTTACATGGCCTGAGTGACACCTCGTTCAGTGTTAAAAGGGTAACGCGTCTTGTCCATTGCTTTTCTCCGGCTCCTCGTTATATCAGGATATTTCTGGGAAGGATACACGGCGTTTATACTCTGCGGATTCAGGTTGACCAGGGCCTTAGCTCGAATGCATATTATTGACAACCTCATCAGTATGTGCGGATTTATGTGCGCCAAGCCTCATGGGGACTCGCAATCCCATAAAGAAAGGAGAACTGGAAATGGATACAAAAAAGGCAGAAAAAATTATCAAAGGCAAGAGAGTTCTTATCGTTGACGACGAGAAGGACGTAATTGAGACCCTGGTAGAACTCTTAGGCATCTGCAAACTGGACAGGGCCTTTTCATTTGAAGATGGAAAGCAGCAGCTCCAGAGCAATGACTATGACGTTGTTATTCTCGACATCATGGGTGTGAGAGGATTTGACCTACTTGAGATTGCAAAAGCAAGGAAGATCCCTGCTCTTATGCTGACAGCCCACGCGCTTACTGAAGAAAGCCTAAATAGATCAGCGAAGGAAGGGGCTGCCTATTTTGCGCCAAAAGATCAGATCGAAAATATAGCGATCTTTCTTGCGGATGTTATAGAGTCCATCCAAAAAAACAAAAACCCCTGGATAAAACTCTTGGAGCGCCTCGGAGGATTTTACGACAATAGATTCCTGGGAACGGAATGGAGGCAAAAAGAGCTGGAATACATTATCAAGAAAGGAAAGGGATACCTGTAAAGGAAAGTTCACCGCAGGAGGACAATGGCACGGCTCTGGAGCAGATTAGGGGATTTAATCTGACGAAGGCCATTCAATTCTAAGGCACAAACAGCCCTACCAGGGACCGCACCTGTCTCATGTATTATGATGAGGAACGCACCATGCACGAGATCTCCTATGGGGCTTTCATGAATTTTCCCCTCCTTTACGGCAGCCTTACACACGACTTCAGGAAAGACAAAGGCAGGCTTGATGCCTCGACTCCATATTTAGCATCTGTCAGCATAGTATTTCCGACAATTTTTTTTGCTCCCGATCATCCATAGCGGGCGGGGTGACGCTGCTGTGGTATCAGAGTAAAGCAGGCCGGGTTAAAGATTGAGCATTCAGATAGGCAAGCTGAACCTAATCGAATGGCGAAAAGATAAAGCGACGACCGTTATTGAATGCGCCCATGACGGAAGAAAATTGGATGCCATCATGAAGGAGGTCAGCTTTGACGTCCTGATGCTGTTCCAGCCCGGCAGGGTTATTTTATTTGCCTTGATTTTCATCCGCATGTTTCTTTCCATGAGACGCCAGATAAGAAGAGCAATAACCAGTATAAGTACCAAGGCCTCGATGCGATGGGGCTTTTTGAGGAAGGACATCGCTGACGAAGAGGGGTCTTTCAGAAATCCGAAGTTTTTCTCAATGCCGTCCTGCATTTTGTAGAGCCTGAGAATCTCAAGAGCACTCTTTTCATCTTCAGGCACATTGGTGGAAGGACAAAACAAGCGGCCTCCTGACGCAACTTATCAATTGAAAATTTCATTAAAAATCCATATTGACATTTTAATCATATATCACTATCGTCCCTGCAATCGTATGTCATGCTTGATCGAAATCTATATGACCAAGAGAGACAATTTATGACTCTTTTTCCAATGGCGAACCCTCCTGAGCGGGAAGCTTTTCCCTCAATAACCATAAAAGATAACCCTGTTGGAGCCGAGGGTGTGAAAAGCCTCCTGGCTCTGTCGTGGTTTCAAATTCTAGCCGAACCGGGCTTGGCAGAATTAGGGAGATTTGCAAGATGTTCTAATTCTTGCCCCTAAAAGCCTGACCCGATTGGATGGTGTGGGACCTAAACAATGCTTTTCAGAATAAGGAGGAAAAAGGAATGAAGAGGAGACTGGTATGGGTTGGGCTGGCGATAGGGTTCCTGTGCATGATTGGATCGGGGTCTTTAGAGGCAAATACTTATAAGCTAAGGATTCAGAGCGTCTATCCCGAGGGAAGCCATGGACCGGTATTGCTGAAGGAATTCGCAAAGAAGGCAGAAGAGTATACAAAAGGCAAGGTCAAAGTAGAGCTTTTTTGGCCCGGACAGGTGGTGGGCCTTTCTGCAGCCTATGACGCAGTTGCAAAAGGGACTATCGAGGGGACCTATAGCTGTCTGATTTACTATGGTGGAACCGTGCCTGAGGGAAAAACCGAGTGGCTGCCATTCAACTGGCCAACCACAGAGGACTCTGTAGATATATATCTCAAGGCTGGGTACCTTGATCTTATGCGCAAGGCCAATGTCCAGCACAATGTCCATTATCTTTTCCCGATGTATTCTGCGACCATGGGCGCAATGACCAAATTTCCTGTGAAGACCCTGGATGACTTTAAAGGAAAGAAAATGAGGGCCACAGGTCTTGATGGTTCTCTGGTCAAGCTTATGGGTTCGGCGGCTGTCTCACTGCCTGCGACGGAGATTTACACCTCTCTTCAAAGAGGGACCGTAGATGGTGTGATTTATCCATTCTACACCGTGGATACATATAAGCTGCATGAGGTTATAAGCCACATCGTGCTCCCAGGATTCCACACTCCTTCCATTTCTGGAGTATATTTGAATCTTGATTTTTGGAAATCTCTTACTCCGGAGCTTCAGGCGGCTATTGAAAAGGCAGGCCGCGAAACCATGCTTGCTTCAGCCAAGGGGAGCGACCAATGGGACAAAGAAGCCTTGGAATTTGCCAAACAGAAGGGAATCAAGGTTGTCACATTGCCCAAGAGCGATGTTGACTATCTTAAGAAGGCCAGCGTCCCCATTTGGGACAGCGTGGCGGAATCTACCCCACTATGCAAGGATATTGTTGAAATGTACAGGAATTACCTGAAGGGGAAAGGCGCGCTGTAAACTCGTCCGCTAAGTGGGAGGCGGTCTGATGCATTATCGCCCGTCTCCCACCCTTGAGGAATCCTCATGGAAAAATTGAAACAAGGCTTCTGGAGAAAGACCTGCCTGTTTGTTGACCGCCTGAATCAATGGACGGCCAATGTTTTGTGCTATACGTCCGTAGTTCTGATGCTCCTTGTGAGCTACGAGGTTATTTGCAGATATCTCTTGAATTCGCCATCGGATTGGTCAGGGGAGATAAACCAATACCTGCTTTGTGTTATGAGCATGTTGGGCGGCGGTTATGCCCTGCTGATAGATCAGCATGTGAGGGTTGACATAGTCTACCGTTTTTTTTCCCCCATAAGGCGTTCTATCTCAGAACTGGCAACCTGGTGGCTGGTAATCCTCTTCGCATTGACCCTTCTGTGGTTCGGAGGAGAAAATGCCATGGACGCCCTAATTATGAACAAGAAATCCATGAGCCTTATGGAAATGCCTCTCTTCCCTTCCCTTATCATGGTTCCCATCGGAGCCTTGCTGATCCTATTGCAGGCATTGGCACGCATGGTCAGATGTGTATTGACCCTTAAGACTGGTCTTGACGAAGTTGGCAACGAGAAATCTGCGGCCTGACGAGGCATAAGATGGATACAGGCATATTGACTATAGTTGTTGGGCTGACTCTGATTGGCTTTTTGGTCGCCGGATTGCCGGTTTCCTTTGCTCTTGGCGGCCTCGCTGTTCTGGGAACCATCTATGTCTGGGGATGGAAAGGCCTGTACATGATTGCCAATACGGCATATGACGAGGGGACCAGCTACCTTCTGCTTGCCGTTCCTCTGTTTCTCCTGATGGCCAACATCCTTAGGTACTCTGGACTGGCCGATGAACTTTATGAAATGGTATATAAATGGATGGGCCGGATACCAGGCGGTCTAGCTGCGGGAACGGTGGTTATCTGTGCTGTATTTGCAGCGATGGCAGGCATCAGCTCCGTTGCTACTATAAGTATGGGACTTATTGCACTTCCATCAATGCTCAAGAGGGGATACGACAAAAGCATGGCAGTTGGCTGCATTTCTGCTGGCGGCGCCCTCGGTATTCTCATACCGCCCAGTATTATTATGATCATCTACGGGGCCATGGCGGAGGCCTCGATCGGGCAGCTATTCATAGGGGGAATACTGCCTGGCATCTTATTGGCTCTGATCTTCTGCTGCTATATTCTCATCCGGTGTGCCCTGAATCCGAGCTTGGGCCCCCCGATGCAAGAACATTATTCTTTTGTGCAAAAGCTGCGCTCCACTAAGGCGGTGATACTGCCAGGATTGCTTGTTGCCCTTGTTCTTGGCGTGATCTACTCGGGAGCCGCCACACCCACAGAGGCTGCCGGTATTGGCGCGCTAGGGGCGCTCATCTGTTCTCTAATTCACCGAAGGCTATCCTTTCAAAATTTTAAGTCAGCACTTCTTTCCACCCTTGGCCTCAATGCCATGGTCATATGGATTGTGACCGGCGCCGTAGCCTTTACCCATGTGCTGGCCTATGCAGGGGTTTCAAAGCTGATCCAGGATCTGATTCTTGGGCTTGGACTATCTAAATGGGTAATCTTTTTTTGTATGCAGATAACGTATTTTATACTAGGCATGTTCCTGGATCCTGCAGGAATTATAATGCTGACCACTCCAGTGTTCATACCCCTTATAAAGCAATTGGGCTTCGACCCTGTCTGGTTCGGGGTTATCTTTACGATCAACATGGAGATGGCCTACATAACCCCTCCTTTCGGGTTCAACCTCTTCATCATGAAGGCCGTTGTTCCTCCCAGTATCAATATGACTGACATATACCGTTCCATTGTTCCTTTTGTCGCACTTCAGGGGATTTGCCTCTTGATCTGTACTGTTTTCCCTCAGATCGTGCTCTACCTGCCCTATGCTATGATGGCCAAATGATTTATTAGGAGATTCTATGAGAAAAGTTGCAATTGTCGGGATGGGTACAACCAAGTTCAAAGCCAGGTGGATTAATAAAACCTACTATGAGCTGGCCTATGACGCGGCAAAGTTGGCCATGGAGGACGCGGGCATAGGCAGAAAAGAAATCGATTGCGCTGTATACGGCATCTATAACGACTTCTTTCAGCGACAATACCAGCCCGATGCATTTGTTCATGACTATATCGGGCTAGGGTTGAAGCCCATGGTCAGGGTCAATGCGGGTGGTGCAACCGGAGGAGCCGCTCTCAGGATCGGATACAGCGAAGTCGCCAGCGGACTATATGATATCTGTCTTGTTCTGGGCGTCGAGAAATGCAATGACTGTTATAACTACGAGATGGGGATCACAACACCTGAAGTCCTGAGAGCCATTCTCTACACCGCCGACATGACCTACGATAATCCTGCAGGCAGAACTGCAGCGTCCGGATTTGCTCTGGCTGTTATCGCCCACATGGAAAAATACGGCAACCCCACTGAAGAGCAGATGGCAAAGGTATCGGTTAAAAACCATTTCAATGCTACCAAAAACCCGGTAGCCCAGTCTCCTCAGATAATCACTGTTGAGGACGTCCTTAAGTCAAGGAAGATAGTGGAGCCGTTCAAGTTTTATGACAACTGCCTTTATACGGAGGGCTCCTCTGCTGTCATTCTGGCATCAGAGCGGGTGGCAAGGCAGATTACCGACAAGCCAGTATGGATATCTGGGCTCGGGGCATCGGTGGATTACGTGATGCCGGGAAACAGGCCCAATATTTATACCTTTGAGTCTTCCCGCATTGCCGCAAGGAAGGCCTATGATATGGCCGGAGTAAAAAATCCCATTAAAGAACTGGATCTGGCTGAGCTTCACGACGCTTTTACCGGGACGGAAATCATGGCATACGAGGACTGTTTTTTCTGTGAGGAGGGAGATGGAGGCCATCTCATTGATGAAGGCACTGTGATGCCGGATGGTGAATTGCCTGTAAACTTAAGCGGTGGGCTTATAGGCTGCGGTCACGCAGTGGGGGCTACCGGGATCATGCAGACCTACGAAATAGCGCTGCACTTGAGGGGCGAGGCCGGAGAGCGGCAGCAGAAAAATGCTCGCAGGGGTCTGGTGCAGAGCATCGGGGGAACCCTTTGCACATGGACGGTATGCCTGGTTCTGGAAAGGGAGGATAGATGATGGAAGAGTATGAAATAGAGCGATGGTATAACTATTACCATGAGAAATTCAGAATCCCCAAAGAGTATCTGCGACGGGATTATGAGGGAGAACTGTCCGGAATTAACCCTATGGATGCGCCCCTTGAGATACCCGACAAGATAGAGGTTTTCTTTAAATACAGTCTCGGTCAGCAATCTCGATTTTTCAGGGAACTGAGGGAGAGTAAGCGGATCTTCGGCTCAAAGTGCATCAGATGCGGAAAGGTTTATTGTCCTCCACGGGCTAATTGCCATCTTTGTTACGAGCCAACAGAATGGGTGCCGCTTGAGGGAACGGGTACAATCAAGGCATGTACCGTGCAGTACTACACCACAAGTGCATTTATCAGGAAGCTCCCGTTCATCTGTGCCTATGTCCAGCTTGATGGAACTGACAGCCTTATGATGACCAACATGGAAGTTGAAGATGTATCCAGAGTAAGAGTGGGGACGAAGGTGAAAGCGGTTTTTCGAGAGGAACGAACCGGCTCTATTACGGATTTCTATTTCCGACCTGTTTAATGTTACTCAGACTGGCTAAACGGAAAAATATCTAATGGGAATCTTGATCTAACGGAGAGGGAGAGGATGATTAGAAAAGTTATCATAACCGTGGCGCCAACGGGAAGCATCCCGACAAGGAAGGACAATCCAGCTCTTCCCATCACTGCGGAAGAGGTGGCTCTGGAGACCAAGCGATCCTATGAAGCAGGTGCTTCTTTGGTTCATCTCCACGCCAGGGACCCTGTCACTGGCGAGCCTACCTCGGATATCAAGGTATATCGTGACTACCTTGCTGCGGTAAGAGATGCCTGCCCTGTCATCACACAAATCACGACAGGAGGGGGGGCAACGACTCTGGGGCTCAGTCCGGAGGAGAGGGTGCGCCCAGTTCTTGAGATTCGGCCTGATTCCGCCTCTCTCAACTCTGGCTCTATGAATTTTGGCCGCAAGCTTTTCTCTAACACTCCCGATGTAATGGAGCTCTATGCCCGCAAAATGAAAGAAATCAAGGTAATGCCGGAGTTTGAAATCTATGACCTCTCCATGCTCCAGAATGTGGATTACTGGATAAGGCAGGGTGGAATTCTTAATCCACCATATCAGTTCAGCTTCGTCCTTGGAGTCATGGGTGGAATACCGCCCAGCATAAAAAATCTTTTGGCCCTGGTTGAGAGTACACCAGCCGGATGTACCTGGCAGGTTATTGGAATCGGTCGCCACCAGATTCCTCTTGGGATCACAGGAGCCATGCTGGGGGGAAACCTGCGTGTTGGTTTTGAGGACAATTTGTTTCTCTCCAAAGGAGTCCTTGCAAGAAGCAACGCAGACCTGGTTGAGAAGGCAGCGCGGATTATAAGAGAACTGGGCATGGAAGTCGCTTCAGTGGAAGAGGCTAGAAGCGCCCTTCCCCTCCTGAATAAAAGCTAGAGGTTTTTGTTTTATCAGATCAGACTTTCATGCTTTTCTCAATTAGGCTTAGGAGGTTCCCATGGAGATGACCCTGGGAGAAGCGTTCAGCCGCTCGGCACGCAAGTTCCCGCAAAAAATAGCATGTATGGATGATGAGGGAAGTTCGAGCTATCAATCGCTCAACCGTCGTGTTTGCCGATGGGCAAACGCTGTTGCAGGAATTGGCTTTCAGAAGGGGCATCATATTGCAACCCTTTCGAACAACTGTATTCCACTCATGGAGGTCTATCTGGGAAATCTTAAGCAAGGGATCGTCACTGTCCCTCTGGATGCGCGTGGAACAGTTGATGACAATGCTTTCCAGATTCAATCCACTGACTGTGAGGCGCTGATCTTTCACACATCCCTGTCAGAAAAGGCTGAGGAGCTTCTAAGTCGCCTTCCCCAAATAAAGAAAACCTTAGCTTTCGGAGAGAAGGCGCCGGCTTTTTCATCCGATTATGAAGACCTGCTGAACAGAAGCACCGAGAGAGAGTCAGCTGTGGATATTGTCGAGGAAGATGAGGCATTCATCCTTTTTACGGGCGGGACAACCGGATTGCCCAAAGGAGCGATTCTTACCCACAAGAACCTCCTCTGGAACATAATCTGCGTAACCACCGAAAACCACAGCCCAGCTCCGGAAGAAAGGATCTACTATACCATGCAGATGTATCACTCCGCTGCCCTTAGCAGATTCCTTGCGTTCATGTATGCAGGCGGGACCTTCATAGGAAGCTCCCGTTTTGATCCGCACCGTTATCTTGATGTCGTTGAAAAGGAACGAACCACCTTCATTGTGGGTAATCCGACTATCTTTCGGATGCTCCTTGAGGCAAACAGGAAACGCGCCAGAGATACATCTTCGATTAAGCGATGGCTTTGCGCGCAGGGATTCCTCCATCCCAACATGAAGGAGGAAATCGAAACATCACTTTTTCCAGGAGCTTCGTGTTACGGATACTATGGCCTCACCGAGGCCTCTCCAGCAGTGTCAGTCCTTAAACCATGGGATCAACCCAGGGAATTGGGGAGCGTAGGAAGGCCTTTCATGTGCACGGAAGTGCGGATTGTGGATGAAGGGGACCGTGATCTGCCTGCAGGAAAAGAAGGGGAAATTACGGTAAAGGGCCCCACGGTTTTCAAGGGCTACTACAATAACCCTGAGGAGACGGCTCGAACCCTGCGGGGAGGATGGCTCCACACCGGGGATGTGGGCAGGTATGATGATCTTGGATACCTCTATATGGTGGATCGTCTCAAAGACATGATCAAGACGGGGGGAATTAACGTTTACTGCCGTGAGGTGGAAGAGGCTCTTTCCCTGCTTCCTGGTATCTCTGAGGCGGCAATCATAGGGGTTCCGCATCCCAAATGGGGTGAATCCATCAGGGCCGTTGTGGTTCCCAGGGAGGGAAGCTTTCTGACGGAGGAGGCGGTCATAGAGCACTGCCGCAAGAACCTGGCTCCCCACAAAAAACCGACTTCAGTGATTTTTGTCAATGAGCTTCCCAAGGGCAGCTTTGGAGGAAAGGTCCTGAAGAGGGTGCTGAGGGAGCAATACGGGCGGGAACAGGTTGCTGAATAATGCACGCAGGTGTCCGTCCCCGGATGCCTTTGAGAATTAATAACCACTGAGGGTGGGTTCTCATTGGAAAGTGAGGGAGAGAGACATGACGGCCTTGTATTTTGATGATTATCACATTGGTGATGAGTTTGTTACCAAATCGCGAACTATCACGGAGGCGGATATGGTCAACTTTGCCGCTTTTTCCTGGGACACTAATCCTCTGCATACAGATGCAGAATTCGCAAAAAATAGCGTTTTCGGAGAGAGGATCGTCCACGGCATGCTTGGCATAGTTGTACATTCAGGGCTTTCTCAGATGCTTGGAATTATGGAAGGGACCCTGCTCGCCTTTCTAGGAATGACCTGGCAGTTTCATGTCCCGATCAGGATCGGAGATACGGTCCATGTCGTTCAGCGGGTGAAGGAGATGCGCGAAACAGCCAAACCTGATCGTGGAGTGCTAACCTTTGAGAAGGAACTGCGCAATCAAAAGAGAGAAATGGTTCAGACAGGAACAACAACCGTTCTTCTTAAAAAGAGGAGCTTCAAGGAAAAACCGTAGAGGTATGGCCGGAGATGAAATTACTGCTTGATACGCTGCTTTCCGAAGAACATCGCATGGTCAGGGAGACGGCAAGGAAATTTTCCGAAAAGGAATTGGGGCCTATTGCCGAGGAGATTGATGAAGAGGAGCGGTTCCCCATGGAGGTTTACAGGAAAGCCGGCGAGAACGGATTCATTGGTTCCACCACCCCAATCGAATATGGGGGGGGAGGTGCTGATCTGCTAACCCAGGCTTTGATCAAGGAGGAATTCTGCCGGCTTGCAGCCGGCTTCGGGATGTCTGTAAATATGTGTACCACCAATTTCTGCTACTTTATCTCCAAGTACGGCACAGAAGAACAGCGGAAACGCTATATCCCTCCTGTTATCAAAGGGGAAGCCCTGGCGGCCTTCTGTCTGACCGAGCCGGAGGCCGGATCGGACGCGCTGTCCATCAAGACTACCTGCCGCAAAGAAGTGGAATACTTCAGGCTTAACGGATCAAAGACCTTTATAACCAATGCTCCCATAGCTCAATACTTTCTTGTTGTGACCCGACAGCCGTCAACGACCGGGGCCAAGGGTGGGACGCTTTTCATCCTGGAAAGAGGCATGGATGGTCTCTCAACAGGGAACCCCTTCAAAAAGCTGGGGATGCGTTGCTCTCCAACAGGCGAAGTATTCCTGGACAATGTCAGGGTCTCTCCGGAGAACATTCTGGGGTCGGAAGGCAATGGATTTCAGATAATGTTTGAAACCCTTGATGAAGAACGCATTCTTGGGGCCGCTACCAGTATTGGAATAGCACAGGCCTGTGTCGAATCTGCAGTAAAATATGCAAAAGAACGAATCCAGTTCGGAAAACCAATAGCTTCTTTTCAACTGGTCCAGAACATGCTTGCCGAGATGTCCACCCGGCTGGAAATCACCCGCCAGTACACATACGCTCTCTGTCCCCTTGTGGACCAAGGGATAAGATTGACCAGGGAGGCCTCCATAGCCAAATATTATGCTTCTATCATGGCAACAAAGGTGGCATTGGACGCTATCCAGATTTTCGGCGGATACGGCTACATGAGAGAGTATCCGGTGCAGCGTTACATGAGGGATGCCAAGCTTGTGGAAATCGGCGGAGGAACCTCTGAGATTCAGAAGCTCATCATCGCCCGTGAACTTCTAAGGGAGTAACTATCAGGGTTGAGCAGGGAAACTTTCACCAAGGCAGTCCTCAGGGAAACATGGAAGAAATCTTCGTTCGGGAGGTTTCATGCATGACCTTCGTAAATCAGATGTTGTTCTCCTATGTGGCAGAGAAAAACGCGAAGCTATTTCCAGATAAAACATATCTGGTGGATGAGAGCCGCCGGTGCACCTTCAAGTCCTTCAATGACCGCACCAATGCGATGGCCAGGGGATTCACAGCGGCTGGGCTCAGGGCCGGGGATAGGGTGGCAGTGCTCAACCACAATGCTATTGAGAATGCCGAAATCTTTTGGGGTTGCCTGAAGGCCGGAGGAATTGCCGTTCCTCTCAATATTCGATTGGCGGCTCCTGAGATAAACGAAATATTAATAGACGCAGATCCTAAATTTGTCATTACAGGCAAGGATTACCTGCCAAAGCTGGTATCCACCGCGGGATTCCCTTATGGAGATAATATCTTCTTAATAGAGAGCAGCCTCCCTCCTTACAGAGCCTGTGAATCTCTGATCAATGGGTTTCCCACGGATCGGGTAGAGACAGAGGCCACTGATGAAGATATTGCCATGCTAATCTATACAAGCGGAACGACAGGAAAACCGAAGGGGGTTATGTGGACCCACAGGAATGTCTTTTCCTCTGCTCAGGCCTCTGCCATATCTCGCAGAACCAGGCCGGAAGATGTCGCACTTGTTGCAGCTCCCATATACCAGGCGGCGGGTGTGGCAACTCTTTTTTCCAGCATGTATCGGGGAAACACTACAGTTTTAATAAACCGTTTTGATCCGGCTCAATATCTTGGAACTATTGAGCAAGAAAGGGTCACGACCGCATTTATTGTTCCGGCCATGCTGCTTAAACTGCTTCAGTCTTTGGAAATCGATCGCTTTGATCTCTCCAGTATGAGAACCGTATGCTATGGCTCAGCCCCTATGTCGGTTGAAATCCTGAAGATCGCAATTGAGCGCTTTGACTGGCGTTTCATGGGGGCATGTGGCGCTACAGAGACTTCTTCAGGCTACATTTCATTCCTGCCCAACGAGGACCACATTCTTGACGGTTCTCCCTTAAAAGAAAAACACCTTCATTCCATAGGAAAAGAAAGTATTAACGCAGAGGTCAGGATCTTTGACGATCAGGACAGAGAGCTTGCAGCCGGAGAGGTTGGAGAAATAGTGATCCGGGGAACCAACATAATGAAAGGATACTGGCGGAAACCCCTTGAGACCGCAGAGGCTCTCCGCAAAGGCTGGTACCACACGGGAGATATGGGATATATAGACGAAGATGGATATATCTACATAGTGGATCGTAAAAAGGACATGATAATCAGCGGCGGCTTCAACGTATATCCAAAGGAGATTGAAGCGGCACTGGAAAGCCACCCATGTGTCATGGAGGCGGCTGTGATAGGCCGCCCGGACCCTGAGTGGGGAGAGACCCCTGTTGCGGTTATCGTACTCAAAATGGATGCTGAACGGCCCGAATTCGAAAATATAATGGAATTTCTCAGAGGGAAACTGGCTGGGTACAAGCTCCCTAGAGGGGGAATCTTCTTTGCAAAAGAACTTCCCAGAAACGCAGCGGGAAAAGTGCTAAAGAGGGAGCTCAGGGAAATCTACGGAGTTAGAAGATGAACAGGGACGCAGTCCTTGTGGATGGAGCTCGCCTGCCCTCCGCCAGAGGCGGTGCAGGGGGCGCTTTGTGCATGGTGCCTGCAGAGATTTTTGGTTCCCATCTCATAAGGGAGCTTGTTAATAGAAGCGGAATCCGCAGGCCCGCTTTGGACTAGCTGCCATGTGTGTTGGAGGAGGTCAGGGGACAGCGGTCCTTTATGAACGGATTCCGGGCAAGGGCCGTAATCCTCTGCCTGCCTGTCAGCAGTGAACTTTTTTGGGTGAAAGAGTTAGGATTTAATCCCTCGGGAGAACGACGCCTGTTTTACGAAATAGCCCGTTGAGGCGTCTTGTAAAGTATATAATGTTGATTATTTTTTGGAGTAAGGCAAACACACTTTAGCGAGGATAAATTGGTACTGAGAAAAGGGTTAACCACTGAAGATGTCTATCAGAAGATCAAGGAAATGATCTACTGCAACCAGCTCGCACCCGGGCAGAAGCTTATTTATAATGATCTCGCAAAAAGATTGGGCGTCAGCATGACTCCTATTGTTCAGGCGCTTAATCGCATGGAGAACTCAAGCCTTGTAAAATACCTGCCGAATAAAGGGTACTTTGTCGGAGAAATTACCGAGTCCGAGGCTGAGCAACTATTCCACGCCAGGGAAGCGCTCGAAATATATATCGTCCCCTCAGTAATTGCCAACCTCGATCCCGCGAGCTTGGATGAGATTCAGCAGGCCTTCAGCACCCACCGAGAGGCTTACGATAATCGTCACAATCGAGGCCTTATCCTTTTGGATGCCAAGTTTCATCTCAAGATTGCTGCCTTTGCGAACAATCAGGTCATTTACAAAATGCTCAAGGATATCTTCGAACAGCTCTATCTCAGGTATCCCCAACAGTATCTGAGCGATGACAGGGCCAGGCAGGTTGTCGCGGAACATCGCAACATCATTAAAGCCCTAAGGAAAAGGGACGCACAGGTGGTAGTGGAGGCTATCAGGGAGCACGTAAAGGCAGGGATGAGCCACGTCATAAGGGGTCTCAAACCGGATACCACCTTTGACCTCTGAAAAATTATGTCAGCCACCCCTTTTGACATTCAGGCCGGTAACCTTTGAAATTGCCTCTCCCTTTTCAGGGATTATATCGCTTGGCTCATCAGCCTTTCTGCAGAGAGGCCCTTAGCTTATTTGTGGCATCCTGATCAACGGAGAAACCATCCTCCTTGACAACAACGCCATACTTATCTCTCGCCGCGGAAAGGCTGACATATCCCTCCATCACATCGGCCGCGACCGTTTCCGGTTCCCTCTCAAGGGGACTGCCGTAGCCACCCCCTCCTGCCGCGTCCATCACGACCACATCCCCGGGTTTGAGCCTTGTAAGACCATAGGCGTTCCCGGCGTTGCCGTTTACTAGGAAGCTCGCCCTCCCTCCCGGGAGCCCCCCGAAGAGTCCTTCGGGCGGATATCTGTACCTGCCGGCCTGGATACCCAGATATACCGGGGGGATAGGGGCATAGGTATTATCAGGAATCTTAAGTATCATGCGCCTTCCTAGCCCTCCCTTCATACGCCCGGGGCCGCCTGAGTCCCTTATAAGCTCTCTTTTTTCAACCAGAAGGGGGGTGTCGCTTTCAAATATCTCCACCGGGGTATTGGCGCCGTTGGCGGGAAAGATGTAGCAGTACTCTCCGTCCTTCGAGGCGCTTGCCCCCATTCCTCCTCCCCTTATCCTTACGGAGTGGAACCGCCTCCCGTCATTTCGTCTGCCGTACAGGACATTCATGGTCGCGGGAGTTCCTCCGCTTCCGGCTATGACCCGGTCGGGAAGGGCCTCGCACATGGCTCGATATACTATCTCCGTAATAAAATGGCCTATCTGCATTCTAGCCGCTACCGCAGCGGGGAATTTACAGTTGATTACGCTGCCCTCCGGGGCGTTCATGCTTATGGGTGCCGCGCATCCGTCATTATTGGGGATATCCGGGTCAAACATGCTCTTCATAGCCATAAAGACGTAGGCATAGGTAAAGTTATAGACAACATTTCCTCCCCAGTCCACCTGGGGAGAGGAACCTGTCAGATCCACCAGAATATCGCTTCCCATGACATTAACCGCGACCTTAATGGTGATATCTTCCTTTCCTTCCATCTGCTCTACTGTTCCCTGTGCCCGATACACTCCATCCGGAACCTTTTCTATGGCCTGTCTCATGCTCCTTTCGGTCCTGCCTATGACCTCATCGGCAAGATCATCGAGACCGTCAAGCCCGTATTCATCCAGCATCTGGCATATCTTTGCGGCACATACATGATTGGCGGCGATCTGAGAACGGATATCGCCGGTTACCTCATCCGGGGTCCTAACATTCCACCTTATCATATTAATTACGGCATCATTGATCCTCCCCCCGTCATAGAGCTTAACAAGCGGGATAAAGAGTCCATCCTCATAGACATCATGGTTGTCGGAAGACACCCTTCCTCCGATGTCTGAGTGATGAAAAACGCAGGCGGTAAATGCCGTCAGTCTGTCTTTATAAAAAATAGGACTCAGCACACAAACATCATTGAGGTGCCCGGCCAAGGCCCATGGATCGTTTGTGATAAATACATCACCTTGCTTGTAATTATCAGGCGGAAGTCCGCTTACCAGCCTCTTTATCCCGATGGCCATAGCCCCTGACTGACCCGGAGTGGCAAAGCTTCCCTGGGCAAGTTCCCTTCCCAGCCTGTCAGTGAACATACATGTGTAGTCATGGGCATCCCTGAGAAGGCTTGAAAAGGCGGTTCTCGCCACCGTTGTATCGGCCTCATCCACAATGGATATAAGCCTTCTCCATAATATCTCTATAGTTACAGGATCAAATCTATGACCCATCTCTCCCTCCTGACTTGCAGATCCAGACTGTAAATTAGCGTTGAACAGGCCGTTGAAAAATACCCGCCTGCTGCGTTATGCTCATTCCTCGTCATTGCGGCGTACTTCTATGTACGCCTCATTCCTCGGGATATCGCAGGCCTTGCATCCAGGCATTTTTCCTCAGCCTGTGAACATCTGATCATTCAACACCCTGTTAAGGGCCTGGCTGATATCTAGGCCTGCTTCAGTTCGACCCACAAAAATCCATATTCATCAACTCTGACAGTGCCGTCCTCTCCCACTATCACAGTGGATTCCTTTTCCTCTATGATGGCAGGTCCCTGAAACGAATCGCCGGGAAAAAGCCTGTACCTGTCATACACCTTATGCGGGATGAATTCACGCGCTGCGGCTGAAAAGGCCGTTCTCTCTCCCTTCAATGCCTCCGCTCCGTCAGTCGGCTTCGGCACCGCCCCACCTTCCCCGGCCGGCCTCGGAGCAAGTTTCGGAAGTGCCAGAAGGCGCTCAGGCAGACTAGCCCTCACCCTGAAGTTGATGAATTCAACCGGGGTGTCCGGATAAGTCCTCCCATAAAGCTTTTCATAGATGAGATCAAAACGTCTCCTCAATTCCTCTCTGGTCAGCTCCTTCGTGTTTTCTTCCGGAACAGCGATATTCGTCTCAGAGCCCTGCCCGACAAAGCGGGCGTCAATGGATCTGGTATATTTTACCTTCTCTATGTCTCCGGACTTTCTGAGCGTCCTTGCGCCCTCCGCCTCCATAAGACCGAATATCCTTTCAATATCATCAAAGTCGGCATCATTCAGGCTTACCTTGTGGCTCCTGACGAGGTCAAAAGCCCTCGGTGCGGTAAAAAAGCCCAGGGCAGACCCCACTCCCGCGTTGGGCGGAACCAGGAATCTCGGGGAGCCCAGTTTCTTGGCAAGGCCGTAGGCATGAACAGGGCCCGCGCCCCCAAAGGCAACAACGGTGGCAACCTTCGGATTTCCCCCCTTCTCTGCGATATGGGTCTTTGCGGCTGCCGCCATGGTCTCATTAATAAGGTCATGGATGCCCCAAACCGCCTGGATATAGGATACCCCCAGGGGCTTTGCGATCTGCTCCTCTACCCCCTTCCTGGCGGCCTCCCGATCAAGCTTCATCTCCCCTCCCAGGAAATAATTCTCATCGAGATATCCCAGTAACAGATCCGCGTCCGTCACGCAGGGCATTTTGCCTCCCCTGCCATAGCATATAGGTCCCGGATCAGCGCCGGAGCTTTCAGGCCCTACCTGCAAGGTTCCCATCTTGCTCGCCTTGGCAATACTTCCGCCTCCTGCCCCTATCTCCATAAGATCCACCACAGGCACCTGAATCGTCAGGCCGCTGCCCTTCATAAAGCGCTGGACCCTTCCGACCTCAAAGGTCGGGACAACGCCTGCGACCCCTCCCTGAATAAGGCAGGATTTAGCGGTGGTGCCTCCCATGTCAAAGCAGAACATCTCGGAAATCTTGAAGAGCTTGCCGTAATACTGACCTGAGATTACAGCAGCCGTTGGCCCTGACTCAATGATCCTTACAGGAAACTCAGCGGCGGTCTCAACCGAGGTGACTCCTCCGCTTGAAAGCATGATGAAAAGCCGTCCCCCGAAGCCCGATTCTGCCAGACGATCCGACAATTTGGAAAGATACCTCCCCGTAAGAGGCTTCACATAAGCGTTTGTAACCGTGGTGCTTGTCCTTTCGTATTCCCTTATCTGCGGAAGAACATCATAGGATATGGAAACCGTCATGTCCGGCGCCTCTTCAAGTATCAGCTTCTTGAGCAGGAGTTCATGCACCGGGTTTTCAAAGGAATTCAATAGACAAACAGCTATCGATTCAACCCCCATGCCGAGAAGTCTTTTGACCGTTTCCCTGGCCTTCTCTGCATCGAGGGGCTTCAAGACTGTTCCGTCGCTTCTGATCCTCTCGGGCACCTCAAGACGCAGGTGCCTCGGCACAAGGGGCCTCGGGAACTCCGCAAAAACGTCATAGGGAGCGTAGCGGATCTCCCTGCCCAGCTCGAGGATGTCTCTGAAGCCCTCGGTAGTAATGAGGCCGGTTCTGGCGCCCTTTCTCTCAATTATGGCATTTATGACCAGGGTTGTGCCGTGGATGACCTCATCCAGGTTTTGGGACAGATCAGGGAGCCTTGCGGCAAGCTCCTCTATGCCCTGCACCACCGCATCGGAAGGATCCTTTGGCGTGGTAAGGCACTTATTTACGTAAATCCTACCGGTCGCGTCGTCCAGGAGGACAAAGTCTGTGAATGTACCCCCTATATCACATCCCAACCGGTAATGCTTCTCCATCATATCTCCTCCTCACCTGATCTTCTTGATGGCTGCCAGTATCTTTTCAGGGGTCATCGGCAGATCCGTGATCCTTATACCAATCGCATCATAAACCGCGTTGGCAATGGCAGGAGCGGTAGGCACAAGCCCAGGCTCGCCTACCCCCTTTGCTCCAAAGGGGCCTTCGCGATCAAGCGTCTCCACACACTCTATATGAACAGGGAAATCCATATCGGGCGCCGATACTATCTTATAGTCAAGAAAGTTCGGATTCAGGTTAATACCCTTTGAGCTCCTGTATTCCTCAAAAAGGGCATAACCTACACCCTGGGCTATGCCTCCATAGATCTGCCCCTTGATGGTCTGCTGATTGAGGACCCTGCCCACGTCATGAGCGGCCACGAAGTTGAGGATCTTGACCTCGCCTGTCTCGAGGTCCACCTCCACCTCGGCGCCCTGAGCCCCGAAAATATAGGTTGCGGAGAGATTACCGCGGCACGTTCTCGCGTCCAACATCTGGTTGCACGGATCATAGAAGGCCTCTGTCACGATCATGGTCCCCTGCTCTTTGAAATGGGCCTCCCTCAGGATCTCCTCCAGGGTTACCCTCAGGAGCGGACTGTCTGGCTCCTCTTTGAGATATATCACATTCTCCTTGAGTTCGAATTCTGAGGGATCACAGATGCGCTCCCAGTTGAGATCGGGGATTTCAAAAGAGGGATTTTTTTTCTTCTTCAGCTTCAAAGCGAAATGCACCCTCGGCATGAAATGCTCGGACGCGAGCCTGAAGATCTTCTCCCTTGCCTTCCGGGCGGCCATGATCGCAGCGTTACAGGCCGTAAAGGCGCCCCGGCTCGCGTGGGTTCCCACATCCCATGGGCAGGTTGCGGTATCCCCCGTTAAAACAGTCACCTTGTCGGGGGTTATACCCAGCGACTCTGCCGAGGCAAGCGCCAGGGCCGAGATGAATCCCTGTCCCATCTCGATCCCCCCGGCCATGACTGAGAGGTTTCCAAAGTCATCAAGCTTCATTATGATCCCTGACCCGTCGGAGCGATAAACCCTTCCTGACCCTCCCACGTGGAACAGAGATGCCATGCCTACTCCCCTGGCAATGGAGCGTCCCTTACCCCTTTTCTCCCGCCATCCAAGCTTCTCGGCTACCTTGTTGAGGCACTCTTCATGACCGCAACTGGTTATGTTGAGACCCATCTGGGTAATGTCGTCGGGCACGTTTCTGTTCTTGAGCCTGAGATCAAAGGGATCAATCCCAGCAACCTCGGCCAGTTGATCCATGTTGCATTCAAGGGCCCATGCGGCCTGCGGGTTACCGTAACCCCTCATGGCCTGACAGTAGGTGTTGTTGGTATAGACAATCTTTGTCTCGTAGAAAACATTGGGCACGCGATAGATGGATGAAATGGGAAGCATCATTACGCTTGGAGTCGTAGCGCCCCATGAGGTATAGGCCCCGTTATCGAGTGTCATCCTGATGTCACGGAATGTAAGCCACCCATCCTTGCCGCATCCCTGCGATATCCAAGTTCTGGTCGGCTGCCTCGGCGAAAGGGCTCTGAATTCTTCCTCGCGATTGAGAAGGATCTTGACGGGTCGGCCGGTCTTATAGGCCAGCAGGATAGCGATGTATTCATATCCGTGGGTGTCCAGCCCGGTACCGAATGACCCGCCCAGGGTAGGAACTACAACCCTGGTATTTCTCCCTTTGAGCCCCATCGCTGAAAGGGCCCTGTTGAAATCGTTTTGCGCCAGAAAGGGTATCTGGGTCTTGGTATGGATGAGCAGGTTGTTTTGCAAGTCAAATTCAGCGATGCACCCTGCCGTGCCCATACAGGATTGCTGGATGAGGGGCGTGGTGAAATAGCCTTCGGCAACATAGGCGGACTCTGCCTTTGCCTTCTCCAAATCCCCCGCGACAAACTTCCAGGGCACAGGCACAAGGTTATCTGTCTTGGGTTTTCCTCTAGGATCTGTTTCATGTATGAGAGGCGCCCCTTCCTTAAGGGCTTCTTCCGGATCGAATACAGCCGGAAGTTCTTCGTATTCCACATCTATTAGTTCGAGGGCCTCTTCTGCGATATCGGGGTCTATCGCCGCCACAGCGGCGACCTCGTCTCTGAACTGCCTTACCTTACCCTTCTTTAATGCGAAGTTGTCCTTTATAAATCCAATCCGGATCTCCGGGGTATTGTAACCGGTTATTACCGCCCTGACCCCCGGAAGTCTCTCCGCCTTACTGGTATCAATGGATTTAATTCTTGCGTGGGCAAACGAGCTGAACTTTATCTTCCCATAGAGCATGGCCGGTCTCACCAGGTCATGAATATATATTGCCTTGCCCGCGGCCTTGTCAGGGGCATCAGGTCTCGGTGCCTCGGTTCCGATAAAGCGTAATTGTTCCATTTATTACCTCTTTGACAAAAGTTAAACGTTAAAGGGGCCAGAGTTCAGGGGCCAGGGGCCAGAGTTCAGAGTTAAAAATAAGAAGGCAAAATTGAGGGTCTTTAACCTCCCTAAGCAATCATAAGAACCTTAGTTCGTTCCAAATCTCTCGTTCTTGTCTCCTGGGCGCATAGGGTAATGCCTGCTCCTTCCCGACTTCCAGACTTTCGCCGTCTCGGTTTCCCATGCAGATATGCCTGGGGAAAATTGGCGTGGACTTACGCCAACCCATCTCAAAAGGCCGCAAGAAACCACCTCCCATTGTGATCAGACAGGTTCCGCCTTTGTCACCCCGTGGGTCTTGAGAACCGAGTCCACTATCTGCACGTAGCCGGTACACCTGCAAAGATTCCCTGAAAGGGCCCTTCTCACTTCAGCAGCGGTAGGCACGGGAACTCCGTCCAGTAGGGCTTTTGATGACATGATCATTCCGGGCGTGCAGAATCCGCACTGAATGCCTCCGTTGGCCACAAAGGCCTCCTGGATGGGGTGGAGTCTGTTTCCATCACCCAGGAGCCCCTCTACGGTAACGACTGACTTTCCGGTCACCTCAAAGGCAGGATAGATGCAGGAGTCAACAGGAATTCCCTCGACTAGCACCGTGCAGGCCCCGCACTCACCCTGCCCGCATCCCTCCTTAGTCCCCGTGAGCTGAAATTGCTCCCTAAGAACCTGCAGAAGCATCCTGTGGGATTCTACCTCAGCAGATACCTCACTGCCGTTCAAAACAAAGTTCAACATCTTCTTCATCAAAAATTCTCCATGACACCTATGTCCAAAACATTCAGGCCCATAAGGAGCTTTCCGGCCATATCTCGAAGCGGCAGGGATATCAAAAACTGGAAAAGTGAAGGGCGTCCCCCAATGCGCGCTTTATAAGAACACCGGCCACCTCACGTCTGTACTGCTCCGTTGAACGCACATCCGTTATGGGGCGAACTTCTTTAGATACCTCATCCGCGACCCCTTCCAGAAGATCCCTGTCTATTCTCTTTCCTTCCAGAAACCTCTCGCATCCTTTAAGCCTCAGAGGTACAGGGGCAACTGCCCCCGCTGCAAGACGGCATCTAACGCACCTATCACCTTCCATCACTATCAGGGCCGCGGCATTGATCTTGGCAATATCCTGGGAGACTCTGCCCATTTTGATAAACGCTGTCCCCGTCCCCTTCGGGACAGAAGGAATGGTTATCGCGGTCAATATCTCCCCAGGCTCCAGTACTGTGGAACCGGGTCCCCTGAAAAAGGCCTCTATGGGAATATCCCTTTTCCCCTTTGGCCCCTCAAGGCTTACCGATGCCTCCATAACAAGAAGCGGCGGAGCGCAATCCGCCGATGGAGCTGCGTTACACAGGTTCCCTCCGATTGTCGCGACATTTCGTACCTGGGGATTTGCCAGCACCCAGACTGCCTGATGCAGAGCGGGATAGTGTTGCCTGATATGATCGCTTCGCTCAATATCCCTTAGAAGTGTCATCCCGCCGAGGACAAGTTCTCCATTTGCCCTTATGCCGTTGAGGCCGGAGACCCCTCTGAGTGAGACGAGCGCATCCAACTTGATGGCCCTTTGTTTGAGCCTTATGATTACGTCGGTTCCTCCGGCCACGTATTTCGCGCGGCCCT
>JBGSUA010000113.1:0-1593 GCA_041753575.1 Desulfatiglandaceae bacterium | reverse complement strand
GCGGCCTTAGGAAAAAGGCTATGATCCAGGGCTATGGATCTGCCTGGAGTCAAAGGCACGTCAAGACTCCCCAATGGCCCATCCTTGATTACCCTGAAAAACACATAGGATTCATTGTAATTGAGCGTATCCTGCACAATTTCAGGATGATCGGCTAGGCACCGCTTGATGGCCTGCATGGACATGTTATCGAGTGTCAAATAGCCTCTCTGAATCAGATATCTTCCGATGCTCCTGTATGGTCTTCCGTTGGAAGCCTGATAGCCGACCTTGATGGTTGTTCCGTCCTGAAGCCTTATCATTCCTGACCCCTGAATCTGCAGAAATGCTGCATCCACCGGGTCCTTCAGCCAAGCAATGACGCTTGCTCTCTCTGAGAGAACTCCTTTGGTGTCAATCTGTGCCCTGGTAAAGTATGGTAATACCCTGTCGCCTTCAATCCTGGCCGCTATTCTTTCTCCCGCGAATTTATCCTTAAAAAGAGACAGATCTATCGTTATCAGATCATTTGGTTTCCCAAAAATGGGATAACTGAAAACGGAATCAGGCTCAAGCCTTCCCTCAACTATGGGTTCATAATAACCTGTAAAAAGCACTGAACGGGTTTCGGCCCTGCCCGAAGCCTTGAAAAGAATAAAATCTTCTTTTATCCTCCTGTCCAGCTCCCTGGCAGTAAGACCACTTTCGAGAAGCGTTTTGAATGCCTCCATCGTGCGCAGGACCCTTTCGGTACTCACTGAGCCAAGGCCGTAAGTGAAAAGCTCTTTGTCGCCCAAACGGCGCAGATAGCTCTCATTCCACTCAATGGCCAGCAAGAGAGATGATCTGTCCATATCGTCTTGGAAAGAAGGATAATGGAAGGCCACCTTTACCATTGACTCATCAGGGCCCCTCGCCTCCCTCTGCAGGATCTGGGTGCAGGATATGAGCGAGAAACTGATCAGGCAAACGATGCAGAATTTCTTTGCTGTGCAACCTCTTTTGTCTATGTTCATTAAGATATCGGCTCCTGTTTCCGGATGTTACAGTGATACTGCGATTTAATCAACACTGAGAGGTGTTGCAGGGATGCCTTAAGGTGTTGCATTTTGGCCACACTTTTCTCTCCCTGATGGGATTGGGGAAGATGTCCAGCCAGGATAGAAACGTAATATATAGCTATATTTCAGGTAGTTGATTCAAGATGGTAAGTAATGTTCATGCTTGTAGTTCCTTGGCATTCGAGTTGCATTACCGAAAAAGAAAAAACAGTAGGGTCTAATAATCGGAGGGGGGCGGCATTGGATTACAGACAAAGGACACTGCGGGAGACCATAGGATGCAGCGGCATAGGCCTTCATTGCGGGGATAAGATAGACATAAGACTTAGCCCCGCCCCACCTGATTCAGGAATAAGGTTTGTGAGAACAGATCTTGAAGGAAGGCCTTCCGTTAAGGTGGAAGCAGACAAGATCCTGGACACGAATCTTGCTACCACGGTTGGCGAAAACGGTTGCAGAATATCTACTATTGAACACCTTATGGCCTCATTTTTTGGACTCGGAATAGATAATGCCGTCGTGGAAGTAGATGGGCCTGAGGTTCCGATAATGG
>JBGSUA010000112.1:0-49585 GCA_041753575.1 Desulfatiglandaceae bacterium | reverse complement strand
TTTGCTGTCCCCTTGATGAGGGTGGTTATTTTTTTTGAGGTCAATTTCTTACCTCGCTAATCTGCCCATCTTCATATCACCGGTCAAATTACTCTGTAAATATCTCTCTCCAAACTGCCGCTTCAGCGTGGTAAATAACAGAATATCCGGATTTCTTCTTTTTGGATCGTTCTCGGGAAGATAACAAAACAACATTTTAGATTTGCTGGATGTTAATTCAATTGTAATTTCAGCCAGATTTAATATGCTAATTTCTTGGGGATTTCCCAAATTTACTGGCCCTGTGAGTTCTGGTGGGCTTTCCATAGGAAGAGTCAGCCCAGAAATGGTATCGTCAACATAGCAAAAGCTTCTTGTTTGGGTGCCGTCACCATACACTGTTAAGGGTTCGCTGGTTAGGGCCTTAGTGATGAAGTTGCTAACCACCCGTCCAATCGTCTGGCCTCATTCGAGGTCCATACGTATTGAATATCCTGGCAATCTTAATTTCAACTCCATTTTGGCGATAATAATCGAAAAACAGTGTTTCAGCGCAACGCTTTCCCTCATCGTAACATGCTCTCCCACCGATTGGATTCACCTTGCCACAATATAGTTCATCCTGAGGGCTAATTTCTGGATCTCCATAGACCTCGCTTGTTGATGCCTGTAAGATTCTAGATTTTGTACGTTTGGCCAATCCAAGCATATTGATCGCGCCGTGAACGCATGTCTTTATAGTCTGTACCGGATCCAGTTGGTAGTGAATAGGTGATGCAGGACAGGCTGAATTGTATATTCTATCAATCTCAACATACAATGGAAATGTAATATCATGTCTTATTAACTCAAAATAAGGATTAGACAAAAAGTGAAAAATATTTTCCTTGGCACCGCTAAAAAAATTATCGACGCAAATGACGTCATGCTTCTGCTTTACTAATACATCGCAAAGATGGGAACCTAAGAAATCAGCTCCACCGATACTAATATTCGTTTCATTTGAAACTTTCCTATAATTCAGCATCATAAGGAGCACAGAGGCGCCTTGATGAACCTCATTAATCCCTTGCTATATTGTCTTTTCTTCGGTCGTGCAGGATCAGCGACATCTTGAAGCGAACGTCCTCCAAAAGCTTTCTATTGGCAGCCTGAAGATCTGCCAAGAACGCCACCAGAATTGTTTGAAAACCCATTCCGAGTAATACGGCGGCAAGAATCAGTGACTGTATATGGCCTGTGCCGTCACCCGTGAAGTAGAACCAAAGGAACCTCGATCCAATAAGAATTCCAGCAGTAAAAAGTATCAACCCTATAGCGCCAAAGAACCGAAAAGGCCGGTATATGACAAAAATGCGAATGATCATAGCGATGCTTCGCCTAATATAGAAGGGAAGGCTTTTCACAAGTCGCGATGGCCGGAGGTCTTCGTTCACCCTTACAGGCACAGAGGTAATAGCCATGCTTTTCTGGCCGGCTTGAATGACCGTTTCGAGAGTGTAGGTATAGTCGCTAAAAACCATCATACGCTGGGCAGCATAGCGACTTATGGCACGAAAGCCACTAGGGGCATCGGGAATATCTGTATTGCTGAGTAGCCTTACCACCCAACTTCCCAGCTTTTGTAATATTTTCTTGGAGGTGGAGAAAGTAGCGATTGAAGCAACTGGCCTCGCTCCCACAACTACTTCAGCGCGGCCGTCAAGAATAGGTGCAATGAGTGCCGGGATGTCGTCAGCATTGTACTGGTTATCGGCATCAGTGTTTATGATCACATCCGCCCCCAAACTCAGGCAGGCATCCAGTCCGGTCATGTATGCACGCGCCAGTCCCTGGTTATTCTTGTGGCGAACGATATGATCGACGCCATTTCTTTTTGCTACCTCTGCAGTGCTGTCTATGCTTCCGTCATCTATTATGAGCCATTCCACGGTATCAAAACCGCCAACCTTACGCGGCAGATCTTTCAACGTAATCGGAAGCGCAGAGGCTTCGTTGTAGCATGGAATCTGAATGATGAGCTTCATTACTTACCTCCCGGGGCATAAAGAGCCTCAAATATGTGTAAAAGTCAATTCTTCAGTAAACACGATAGACGGGGTTGTTCAATAGAGATCCAGATGGATGATAACCTGCCCATCGGGCTAAATAGAGAAGTCGGCGGTGATCTTTGTTATGTCATCACTGGTATTCTTTCATGGGGTTGGGTCGAAGAAATCAGCTTTCGATCAACGTCGTACCTAATGGAGTCCCACCGAACCATTAAATGGCGCGTTTGACAATCGCATTTCCCTTAACAATGAACACAATATTCTTCAAGTCAGCCAATTCTTGATAATAGGTAAGCCCCTGTTTTTTTCGAAACTTATCTCCTTACATAGGGCTCAGCTCATAACCCTCCAGTTTCACCCTGTCTAGGAGACCGACATAAACCCGCACTTCTAAGTCGTCCGCTGGCGCTTCAATTCTCACCAGACCAGCCGCAAGAACACCGGATAATCCCTGAGGTGTTACTGCTAGAGGGAATTTGGCATACTGGATTGTAGCTTTTTGTGCTACAACGTCAACCCAGGCTGAGTCAACCGCAGAAGCGGAGCCTTTAACCAGAAGCTGATACTCTCCAGCTTTTATTTTGGTGTATGGACCAAACGAGAGGAATCCGGCGTGACCATCGGATTCCAACCCCTCATTGGTCATTTTACCGACTTGCCTAGGCATAAACTCAAGGTACTTATGACTGACGTTCATCGGGTACCTGTCAGGGTTTTCAAGAGATTCATTCTTCGTAAGAATTTCGTACTCACTAACCCTGATATTGCTCTTTTCAGAGACACCCAGACGAACCTCGATATCCTGCAGATCTTCATCGAGAGAGAAGTAAAAACTTATAGGTGCACCGGGTACATTCCGACACTTGTCCAATTCAGCTTTCGCATGCACCTTCATCCCCTTTTTACTCACAATATCTAATATTGCTCCGGCGGTATCAAAAAAATCTCCTCGCAAAATTATTTTATAATCACCTCTCTTTAGCGGCACATACGGTCCGTAGAACAAAAGGCCACTATTGCCATTAGTGATGAGAAAAGAATCCTCAAGTTGACCTACTTGTGAAAACTTTCGTAAGTCGTGGGCTCCTCGTACATAACAACCAGCGAATAGGCAGGATACGTTCTCAGGTGACGCGAAGTACAGATCATGCTTCGCGCTAATAGCTTCAGGAATAACCAAATTTGAGCGGCCATGTCTAGTAACTAGATACAGGCCGGATGAAACCTCCCGTGCGGCAACACTAGCCTTATCGCATCCCCAAAAGACGGATGGGTTATAAGTAAGTAACGGGCCGTCACACTTAGTAATCCATTCTTCGGGCGAAATTCGGCGATACCGATAATTACAAAAATAAAACGAGTAAAGATTATAACGTTCGCGTTGGTAGAGTGTTGAGTGCTCGGGGATTTTTGGGTCAAAACCTATGCAACTCGCCTCAGGAAAATTTAGCCTAACAACTTCTGAAAGTGACGACGGGGCGCTATGTCCGGCAAGGATATTGCTATGCCAGTTATGCTGATTAACTGCACTTATAACCGAAGCAATCAGTATGAAACCGAAAGATACTGCTCTTCCTGCAGCTCCAACCTTGGCAACTGCGCCGGCTATGAAAATCCCTGATGCCCCTATGAGCATCCACTTAAAAAAATGTCCATTTGGAAGCAAAACCAGAGGCCAGAAGGCAGTAATATTGATGAGGTTCTTCGACATCCCGGTCTCAGTTACCATCTCCAAGACAGTCCCACTTACTATTACAAATAGTGCTGCAAGAGCCACCCATCTAACCCTCCAGACTGTCAGCAATCCCAGGGCTAACACCGGCAACAGCACCCCTTCGAGGTATCGGCCATATATCCAGTAGTGGATTCCCCATTTGCTACCAGTGGAGCCAACGGCTGCCATGCCGACAACCGAAAGAGCAATAAAGCCGTAGAAAGCAGCCTGTGTCGCTGCCCCTTTAATAACAAGCCCTTTCAGTGGGATCAAAAGCCTAAACATACGAGATGCGGCATTAACAAGACCGAAAAGAGCAATGCCAAGGGTGCCTACGGCAATATAGGACATCTGCCCCAAAAACTTTGGAATAAAATGAGTAAATAAGAAGGTAGTATCAGTAAATCGTCGAAAAAAGCTCGAAAATTCAGGGTAATGTAATTGAGGCTTGTAGCCATCTGGTGTCATCGAGGTGATCAACCATTGATGCACGCCTTTCTTATAAGCGACGACAAGGAACACTGCTAAAACAACATGAATAGCAAGGGGCCGGAGGTTTTGCCTTCTCAAAGTGGCTGAGCCGACAGCCAGTATGGAAGCAACTGTGACCACAATTCCCGTTGGGTGAACCCAATACAGGAACCCGACACACAGGGAATGTGGGATAATAGAGTAAGAATTGGTGTCATTCCACCGCAGCAGGGTTACTGCGCTTAACATATAGACAAAAACAATACAGGTAGTAGCGAACACATAGCCGCTCATAGTCACCCATGCCGGGTACCCCGCGGCAGTCAACAAGGCGAGAAACCGTTCCCTCTCTGTGCTCTCCGGCGATAATTCATTCAATAGCAGGGCAAGAAGATAGAAGGAAACCCCCCAAAGTAGCGCATTGACGATCATTGCGCCTTGCCAGATGTGATTGGGTTCAGAAAACAGCATGAAAACCGGGGCAAGAATAAAAGAGTAGCCGGCGTGATAACTACTTGCTCCGTCAATCAGACGACCTGCCAGAAAGGCCGCGTTCGTTAAGTAGCCTATTTCGTCCGCCAGATACGCTGGACCGGAATAAAGCCTGCTGACTGTCCAGTATGCAAGGGAAACCCCAATAATCACCAGCCACGACCACGGCGAAATAGGGCCCTTCTTATTGTCAACAACCTTCATCCAAAATACTCCCCAAAGCGTTGGCTCTTATAATCCATAATCTTATCATTGAGAAGGCCTCTCTGTTGAGGACTTGCGAGGCGTTCGGGCCAGACACCCAATAGGCAGAGAGGGAACCCTAATTTCTACACTTTCGCTAGTGACCGAATTTATCGTATAATTATATGAAGGAGCTGTAAACCATTTCGATGCTGTATTTGCGGCAGCCGACTTTCCACGGCAGAAATATGGACTGGCGCCTTGCTATTTCTTGATCAAGTAAATGGAAAACAGTAATTGGGATATAATTTCATGAATCGCTATGAGATGGCGCGGTTGCGTTGTCAATACGAATGGCAAAGGGAGTCTGCAAAAAGGATACTTAGCGCACCGCAGGGTGAACGAGAAGTAATTGCAGCACGTTGCTACGAGGATTACTTCGCCTCTTTTCCGCCGGCTATCATTGACGACTGCAACCGCATGGGCAGTTCACGCAACAGGGATCTGTTTCTTAGAGAGTTGATCTCACGTAGGACCCGGATTCTCGAAGTTGGATGCGGATTTGGAACGACATTGGCCTCGCTCGATGATGGGGAGAAGGTTCTGCACGGTATTGACGTTGTGCCACAAAACTACTCCGAGAAGGCAAAAGCCCATCCGTCTATCCATTTCGAGCGATTGGGTGCTGTTAATTTTGACTTCTCAGAGGAACCGTTTGACGCGATATATAGTATCGATGTGCTAGAGCATCTTCATCCTGGCGACTCACCGGCGCATTTCCTATCTGTGTTCCGCTCGCTGGTACCGCACGGCTGCTACATAGTAATGACGCCAAATGCCATGACCGGACCCCACGACCTCTCCAGGTTTTTCGACTGCAAGGCACGGGGTTTTCATCTTAAAGAATACCGCTATGCGGAGGTTGTTTCGCTTGGCCGCTCCGCAGGGTTCTGTCGAGCGCGGACGCCGCTTCTGCCCTTTGGCATGTACGGGTGGCATCCCGGCCTCGCGCGATGCACCCTGCTGCCTGCGACCGCCAAAGTATGGTTGGAGCCTTTTCTTCGGCTGATGCCGAGCCACCGCCTCCGGATCTTTCTGGCAAGGACCGCTGCGCTTGAGACGGTTTGCGTTATTTTCGATAAGGCATCTTGAAACAAGCCTGTTCCTGCTGTGTGACAAGATCCCTCCCGCACAGGATGGATCAATCGCATGGGATCAATTTCTCCGATTAGTTTCCGGGATTTGAATTTATAAACTATCACAGGGGGATGCACAATATCCCTTGCCCTGCAATTCAAGGGGCTTCTTGAAGGAGGCTTAAACAGAGGAGGTTTGAATGATTAAGATGAAATCATTTGTCGTCATCATAACAATATCGTTGTTCGTTTTTTTTCTTTGGGGTTGTGCCATTGATCCAGTCACTGGCCGCACCGGTCTCATGCTCATGAGCGAAAATGAGGAGATACAGCTCGGGACAAAAACAGACCAGGAGATAACGAAGGAATACGGCCTATATGATGACAGAGCCTTGAGCCAATACATTGCGGATGTGGGGCATAGGCTGGGAGCAGTCTCCCACCGGCCTCAGCTTCCTTACGAATTCAAGATACTGGATACCTCGACCGTCAACGCATTTGCGGTTCCGGGGGGATTTGTTTACATGACCCGTGGGATACTTGCCTATATCAATAGCGAAGCGGAACTGGCCTGCGTAATGGGGCACGAGATCGGACATATCACGGCAAGGCACTCGGCCGAACAATACAGCCGGGGCCAGCTCGCCCAGATAGGCCTTGCCGCGGGGATGATCATATTGCCCACCTTCGCGAGGCTTGGGGATGTCGCGCAGCTTGGCGTTCAGATGCTTTTCTTGCGCTTCAGCCGCGACAATGAACGGGAGGCGGATGACCTGGGAGTCGAATACGCGAGCAGGGCGGGATATGACGCGGCCCGCATGGGCTCCTTTTTTGAGACCCTTGAAAGGATGCACCCTGATGGCGAAAAGGGCGGCCTTCCCGATTGGTTTTCAACGCATCCCAATCCCGAAGACCGCATAGGCGCGGTCCGGAGAAAGGCCGCCGAATGGAGGGAAAACCTGACCCATTCCCAATATACTGTTGGGGAGGAAACATATCTTAAGAAGATTGATGGGCTGATATTCGGAGATGATCCCAGGGAAGGGTATGTGGAGGATGGGGTATTCTATCATCCCGTCCTTCGATTTCAGTTCCCTTTGCCTGAGAAATGGCGTCTTGCGAATACGAAGGATTCTCTGAGGATCACAAGCCCACAAAACGACGCAGCAGTTATTATGGGGATCTCATCTGTGAAGGATTCTCGAGAGGCTGCGGAAATCTTCGTTAAAAAAACCGGCGCTGAGGTCTATTCCTCCGATGCCGAGAGAGTAAATGGAATGCCGGCCTTCGCCATTACGTGCAGCATAAGAGCGGAAAAGGGAGTCCTCGGAATAAGGGCGTATTTCATAGAAAAGGACGGACGGGTCTATGAATTGATAGGCTTCTCCATCGCTGAAAGGTTCAAGGGCTATGTGCCCTTGTTTGAATCCTCCATTCGAGGCTTCAAAGGCCTGTCGGATCCAAAGAAGCTCGATGCGAGACCTGAAAGGATCAAGGTGGTCTCAGCAAAAACCTCAGGGAGTTTAAAGCAGGTGTTAACCTCCCTCGGTGTTCCCCAGGGCAGATCCAGTGAGATATCCCTGTTGAATGGTAAGCATCCGGAAGACATGGTAAAGGCTGGAACCTACATCAAGATTATTCAGAGATAGCCTCATCCCCCCAGATAGAGCCTTGTTACCTCGGGGTTCGTGAGGAGTTCGGCTCCAGTTCCGGTGAGCCTGTTTCGTCCCAGTTCGAGCACATAGCCTCTGTGCGATATGGAAAGGGCCTTTCTTGCGTTTTGCTCTACCAGGAGCATGGATGTTCCGGATCGGTTCATCGTAAGGATCTCATCGAATATCATCTCCACCATTATCGGGGAAAGACCGAGGGAAGGCTCATCCAGAAGCCCGAGAAGGGGCTTTAGAACGATGATCCTGCTTAAGGCCAGTATCTGCCTTTCTCCGCCGGAGAGTATCCCGGCAGGCCTGCTGCGCTTGACCCTGATAAAGGGGAATCTTTCGAGGACTTCCTTAATGCCTTTATCCCTTTCTGCGATATTTTCCATGAGCGAGGAGCCTATCTCAAGGTTCTCCAGAACCGTGAGGCTTGGAAAGATGTTGGTCCCCTGCGGCACAAATACCATTCCCATCCTTGCCCGCTCAAGCATGGATGTGCCTGTGACATCTCTTTCATCAAAAAAGACGCGGCCTCCGGATGGGGGAATCTGCCCGACTATTACCCTAAGTAGGGTTGATTTTCCGGCTCCGTTCGGCCCTATGATACATGAAACTGTCCCACCGACCTGAGACATGCCCACGCCCTGAAGGATATCCGCTCCGCCGTATCCTGCGGTTATAGCCTCAACTCTTAGAAGCATCTCTTGCCTTTCCCAGATAGGCCTCTATGACCGCTTTGTCCTTTACCGCCTCATGAGGAAATCCCTCAAAAATCAGACCTCCCGCATCCATAACAAGCACCCTGTCGCAGAGCTCCATGACCAGTGGCATGTTGTGTTCTATCAAGAATACCTGAATCCCCCCGCCTGTAAGGCCTCTTATAACCTGAACGAGATCTCTGACAAGAGATGGGTTAATGCCTGCTGTCGGCTCATCCAGCAGGATGACCCTGGGATCTGCCATAAGTATCCTTCCAAGTTCAAGGAGCCGTTGCTGGCCGTAGCTGAGCCTTCCTGCGAGTTCTTCTGCCAGGCGTTGAAGCCTTATTGTCTCAAGCACCTCGCGCGCCTTTTCAGTGTTTTTCTTCTCGTCCCTCCTGACGGCCCCGGGCCTTAGGAATAACTTCACGAGGCTTTCTCCCCTCTGAAGGGGTGCTGCAGCGATAAGGTTTTCCAGGGTGGAGAGAAAGGGCAGGACCCTTGTGTGTTGGAATGTCCTTAAAAGACCCATCCTGCTTATGAGATGCGGCTTTAGATTCGTTATCTCCCTGTCCTCCAGAAAGACCCTTCCCTTGTCCACGGAATAAAATCCCGTGATCATGTGGAAGAGAGTCGACTTTCCGCTTCCGTTCGGGCCTACAAGGCCGGTTATCGGAATCTCTCCCAATTGAAGACTTACTCCGCATACAGCGGTAAGTCCCCCGAAGCTCTTTGTGACGTTTTCAATTGTTAACATTGTAAGGTCCTGTGCTCCGGTATGATCCCCTCTGGTCTTTTGAGCATGAGGATCACAAGGACTGCGCCGTAGATCATCCCCTGTATAGGTGAAACAAACCTTCCCCAGTCTGTCGGGATGGGAAGAAATCGCAAGAGTTCCTGAAAAAAGATGATGACAAAAGCCCCCAGCACAGGACCGCTAAGGGTCCCCTTGCCGCCCAGCACCACGCAGAGAAGAACCAGGATGGTCTCGTTCAGGCTGAAATCATAGGGACTGATATATGTCACGAAGTGGGCGTAGAGGGCTCCGGCAAGGCCCGCAAAGAGTGATCCCATGGCAACGGCCCTCACCTTGAGAGAAAAGACGTTCTTTCCGAAGGCCCTGGCAACGAACTCATCTTCTCTGACCACCTTGAGTGCCCTGCCGAATGGCGACATTGTAGTCTTTCGCAATATCAGCAAAACCGCAACCGTGATGGTTACGGTAAAGATGAAATAGACAGGTATGCCTGATATTCCGGCCTCTATCCCCAGCGGCCTTGGAATACCGGGAAGACCCATCGGCCCCTTTGTTAGCCATCTCTCGTTAAGGGCGAAGAGCCTTGCAAGCTCCCCGAAGGCCAGGGTCGCAATGCCGAAATAGTCGCCGCTCAGACGAAGTGCCGGCATCGCAAGAAGGGCGCCTGAGGCGGCAGAGCACAGGAGCGCAATAGCCATGCTCGCCGCAGGAGAAAACCCCGCCAGGCTAAGAAGTGCCGATGTGTACGCTCCTATCGCGAAAAACGCCACATGCCCGAAGTTGTAGAGGCCGGCGTATCCAAGTTCCAGGTTGAGCGATGAGGCGAAGATGACATAGATGAGGGCGATCACCAGGATGTGGTAGAAATAGTCCATGTTCCTAGCGCATCCCCTTCATGATTGCAAAAATCCCGGTAGGCTTGAAAAGCAGTATGGCTATGATAAGGGCAAATGATATAGCATCCTTATATCCGGGAGAGAAAAAGGCCACCCCGAGGTTTTCGGCTATGCCGATAAAAAGCCCGCCCAAAAGCGCACCCCATACGTTTCCGGCTCCGCCGAGGAGCACGGCCGCAAATGCCTTCAGGAGGTTTGCTATCCCCATCATGGGCTCAAGGTTCGTGTCTATGGCTATAAGAATGCCTCCGGATGCGGCAAATACCGCGGAGATGATCCAGACCGCTCTTCCAATCTTCTTCATGTCTATTCCCACTATCTCGGCGAGTTCAAGGCTGTCCGCCGCCGCCCTTAGGCCTTTTCCGAGCATGGTGAACTTGTGGAGGCCCCAGACAAAGCCGAGAAATATAAGCGCCGCTAAGAACATGGCGATCTGGGTCCGGCTTACTGTTATACCAAAGAAAACAAGCCCCCTCGCTGCCTCGAATCCGAAGCTCTTGAGGTCTGAGCCCCAAAGGAGCCTGAGGCCGTTTCTCAAAAAATAGGAAAGGCCTATGGAGGCGATAAGGAGCGTTATTCCAGCCTTTTTCCTTAAAGGCGCATAGACATAGCGTTCCTGGGCGAGCGCTATCAGGACGGTTACGGCCACGGCGGGAAAGATGGCAGCGCCAAATGGAATAAGGGCGGAAAAGGCGAGTGTAAGATAAGCGCCCCAGGCGATGAGCTCTCCGTGGGCGAAATTGATAAAACGAAAGACCCCGTAAACCAGGGTGAGACCCACGGCAAAAAGCGCATAGACCGCTCCGGCTATAATACCGTTGGTCATGAGCTGCAGGTAGTAGCCGCTCAAGGGACAGCCTCACCCGGGCATGACTGGCTTGGTTTTCTTTCCACGCGCAAGGCCGATCCTATGGCCTGTAGTCTGCTATGTTTCCCGTCTTAACTGTCCATTTCCCGTAAACGGCTCCAACATCGCCGTTTTTATCAAAGGTCTTGTCTCCTGTAACACCCATATAACCCTTCGCCGCCTCTATGAGCGCGGCGCGGATGTCCTGGGAGGCATACGATTTTGATGCGCGGAGGGCCTTAGCTATAATATGCACCATGTCATAGTTGTATTCCCCGAAGACGGGAACTTTCTTTTCGGGATACTTTTTGGCCCATACTTCCTTGAAGTGCTTGTACTGAGGGGTTTCCTGGGAGAAGGTAGGATAGGTTCCAATGACTCCCTCCGCGGCTTCGCCGGCGAGCTCAACCAGCTTCGGTGATTTAGAGGCGGAGCCCATGAGCCACTGGGTCTTAAGACCCGTCTCATAGGATTGCTTCAGCATGGTTGCCCCTTCCTTTATATAGGTGAGATTTACGGCTGCCCTGGGCGAGTGCTTCTTGATCCTGAGTATCTCTGTCCGATAGTCGGTTTTCCCTTCGTCGTGGCTGAACTCGTCTATTATCTTTCCCCCGGCCTTTACGAAATTATCTTTGAAGACCCTTCCCAGGCCTACTCCCCAGTCATTGTTAATGTAGGTCAAGACCACCTCCTTGTATCCCATGGAAACGGCCAGTTCCGCCGCGCCCTTTCCCTGCAGCTCGTCTGAGGGAAAAATTCTGAAGACATAATCTCCGCACTTGGTTATATCTGCTGCCGCGCTTTCGGCCCCTATAAGGATGGCCTTGTTCTCCTGGGCTATGGGGCATACAGCCAGAAAATTGGAGCTTGCCGCAGGGCCGAAGATGACCGGGAGCTTGTTAACCGTGATGAGTTTCTGGATGGCGGATACAGAGTCCTTGGCCGTTGAGTTATTGTCCTCGTAATGAATCCTCATGAGCTTGCCGTTTATTCCTCCTGCCGCATTGACTTCATCAAGCGCCAGGAGCATGGCCTGCTGAAAGCCCTCTCCATAAACGGCAAGTTTGCCGCTCAGGGGCGTTATTGAACCGACCACGACTTCATCTGCTGCCGGCGCCAAAGCGGCACACGGCAGGGCAACAAGACATAGGGCTAATGCTAGCAATCTCTTCATTCAATCATCCTCCTCTTGTTATTTCGACTTCTTTTCCTTCTTGTGTGTCTTTCTCATTGTATCGGAAAGTTCCTTGATCTCGCCCAGATCCTTAACCATCATGGCCCATCCGTACCAGTATGCATAGTCGGGGTTCACATGGAAGAATGCCTGGTAGGTCCTCATCCGGCTCTTCATATACATCTGAACAAGTACCTGATCAATGTAGCTCAAAGTCTTGAGGTCTTTTCCTCCGGTTCTCATGAAAAAAAGGAGATCAGGATAGGCAAAGAAATAGTCCTCCGGTTTCTTGATCACTCCATCTCTGTAAAGAGAGGCTACTGTTTCTATGGCGTCAGCCATCAAGCGATCCGCCTTCTGCATGATGGAGTCACCCATTGCAAGCTGTTTTCTGGCATATTGCTCCGCGTGACATCCGGTGCACACCTTGACCATCTTCTCCCTTTCCTTCTCCCACGCCTCCTGGGTTAGTCTGGCGAGATCAAGGTCCTTGACAGCCTGAAGTCTGGCCGTAGCTTCCCCTGTCGAAGGATTTAGAACCCCTAAGGCCTTAAGGATGGTTATCCTGTCGGCCTTCCATTGAGGATCTTCGGGGAAAGGGAGCCGGACGCCCAGAAAACCCCAGGCGGTTCTGTTTTCATGATCGCCGTTTTGCATATGACAATGCTGGCATGAGGGGGCTTGAGCTTCCTTGGGAAGGTCCCCCACCTCCCTTGTGAGGTATCTTGTCCCGTGCTTGGCGCTTGACCACATCTCCCACTGGGGGTGGTCGTAGCCCATGTGACATTGCTCACAGGCCCGCGGGTTCAATGCCTCCTTACGGGAGAAACTGTGACGGGTGTGGCATTCGTCGCAGGAGTTATTCTGGTATCGGTATCCCTTCGCCTTGAGGGCGTCCTTCTGGGTCTTTGTCTTGATGCCCATATTGTGGCATCCACCGCAGCCCTTTCCTCCTGCTATGAGCTCATCTGGCTCGACATGGCTTACAGGCAGGGCCATCATGGACGCCCAACCAAGGTTGTGCTTCCCCTTGGCAAACTGCTTGAACTGCTTTTCATGGCACTGGGCGCATCCCTCTTCGTCTGGAAGAACCGCCTTTGCGGCATCCTTTTCACTCTTATGTTCATCTCCGTGGCATTCCGCGCAGGATATTTCCTGGCCCGCGTGTTTGCTGGCCTTCCAGTCGGCCACAAGACCCGGATTTATGTTGGAGTGGCATGATATGCAGGGATCTTCTTTTGCCTCTTTTTGTGAGGCCGGGGCGAGACCGAAGAAAAAGATGAGTGGAAAAAAAATAATCATTATCGCTGTCTTCATGGTTTCCTCCTTGTACACTGAGATCCACAGAAAGGCTTATCAAGGGGAGTTAGTCCCAACAGGATCAGATTGCACGGATTTAAGGTCATAAGTCAAGACCAGGGTTTGCCTCGAAGGTCATTGTCGCTCTTGAGCTCCTGTGCGCTCGCTGTTAAGATGTCTTGAAGCGGCGTGAAAGTTGGTATTGAATGGGATCCTGCTATTTACAACGCCCGGGCGTGGGCTGCGCAAATGTGAGAAGATTGATAACCGTGGAAGGTCTATGAACCAGGTGATCCCCATGAGGCCTTGGGAATATAATGAAGAGGGAACTTCGTGAATCTAGAGGAGATAGGTGAATTCGGTTTTATCCGCAGAATCTCGCGGGGCTGCATCGTCAGGCCTGAAGGCGTTATAATGGGAATAGGCGATGACGCCGCCGTTTTTACCTTAGAGGAAAAAGAGGCAGCGCTGGTCACAGCAGATCTTCTCGTTGAGGGCATCCATTTTCTCAGGGATTCGATATGCGGATTTGATCTGGGATACAAGGCAATGGCTGCCAACTTGAGCGATATAGCCGCCATGGGCGGAACTGCCCGGGAGGCATTTATCAGCATTGCAATCCCGCCAACGGTTTCCCTGGAATATCTGGACGGCATCTATGACGGGATGAAGGGACTCGCAGGGGAGTTTTCTGTAAATATACTGGGAGGAGACACAACCGCCTCAAAAAGAGACCTGGTGATCAACATCGCGGTCGTTGGTTCCGCGCCTCGGGATGAGGTTCTTTTTAGAGGAGGGGCGAGGGAAGGGGATCTTATCTTTGTTTCCGGATTCTTGGGGGAGAGCAGGGCAGGACTCCATATAATCCTTGACAGAGAGCATGACAGGATCGAAGCCTTTGAGTCCCTTGTGCTAGCCCACATGCGGCCCCGGCCTCACCTCAGGGAGGGGCGTTTTCTGGCCCATCACGGTGGAGTTACCTCAGCCATGGATGTAAGCGACGGAGTGGCCTCTGATCTTTGCCACATGGCGAAGGCCAGCGGTTTGGGAGCGCTGCTTGATAGCTCTGACATACCCATTACTGATGCCCTAAGGAAGTACTGCGGCCTTTGCGGCCTTGATTCTGTGGAATTTGCCCTTCAGGGAGGAGAGGACTATGTGCTCTTATTCACCGTTGACCCTGAAAAATCTGATCAACTCAGGAAGGATTTTGAGAATAGCTCCGCTATTCCATTATTTCCAATAGGGGTCATGACCTCAGGCGACAAAATAGAACTCACAGGAAAAGACGGCATCAGAAGGCCGATCTCAAAGACCGGATGGGACCATTTCAGGCAGGGCTAAGGGCAGTAAAGGGCTGTTAGACGCTTCAAGAAGACCTCCGTCCGGACGGAGGAAATGCAAAGAGACAAGGATAAGGTTTAATGAGACAAATCAGATACTACAGCACCAACAACAAGGATGAAAGGGCCTCATTTGAAACGGCTCTCATGGCCGGACTCGCGTCCAACTACGGTCTCTACATGATCTCCAGGGACGATATACCGCGGTTAGCCGGCCCTGTTGTCAAAGCGATGGGTTCCATGTCCTACGCGGAGATAGCGTATGAGGTGCTTTTCCCCTTCCTGGGGGGAGAGATCCCTGCTTGGGATCTAAAGGCGATGCTGGATGAGGCATACGACGAAAGCGTGATTCCCACGCGGATGCAGCATGTTACCGGAAGGACCCATATCATGTGGCTTACATCCGGTCCTACATATTCCTTCAAGGATTATGCAGCCAGGCTCTTCGGGCGGGTGCTCAATTATTTCCTAAAGAAGAGGGGGCTGAGGCGCGTTGTGGCGGTGGCCACAAGCGGGGATACTGGAGGGGCGGTTGCTGACGCCCTTCACGGCCTTGAGACGGTTGACAACCTGGTATTTTTCCCGAGGGGCTCCATCACAGAAAGACAGAGGAGGCAGATGACGACCCTTGGGGGAAATGTTCACGCCTTTGAGGTAAACGGCGATTTTGATGTATGCCAGGCCCTTGCCAAGAGGCTTCTGGGTGACAGGGAATTCGCCGAAGAGATATTTGCAGATCCCAATCGCTTCACATCCGCAAACTCGATAAGCCTTGCCAGGCTTCTGCCGCAGGCGGTCTATCCATTTTTCGCCTATTCCCGTGTGGCACTCTATGATGAACCCATGATAGCGAGCGTCCCTTCAGGGAACTTCGGGGATATGATGGGGACGGTCATTGCGAAGGAAATGGGGCTTCCCATTTCGAAGATAATCTGCGGGGTCAATGAAAACGATGAATTTCCAGAATTTCTGAAGACCGGCAAGTATATCGTGAGGCCCTCCAGAAAATCGCCCTCCTCGGCCATGATAGTTTCGAATCCCAGCAATTTTGCCAGACTAGTGGATCTATACGGAGGGCATGTCTATGACAGGCGCGATTCCAAGGGCCAGGTTGCTGAGCAGGGAGTCATAGATGTTTTACCTGATATAGAGGCTATGAGAAAGGACATTTACTCCATTGCAGTTTCCAACGATGACCATTACAGTGCCATGAGGGAGGTATATGGGCGTTTCAGGATAATAATTGAGCCGCACGGGGCTGTGGGATGGAGGGTGCTTGATACATTTCTTGGCGCAAATCATGAACGGCTTGCAGTGATATACGAGACTGCGGATCCCGGTAAATTTCCTGATGAGGTGAAGATGGCAATAGGGATTGAGCCTGAAGTGCCGGACAGGATGGCTGTGCAGCGCAGTCTTTCCGAGCGTATTTACAGTGTCAAAAAGAGACCTCTTGTCGGAAGCGATGGTTCCATGGCCTTAAGCGATGATCAATATGATCAAACAAAATCTTTAATCCGTGCTATTTTTTATTGAAAAATATAAAAAGCTGTGTTAGTTGCTCTTGTTCAGAAACAAAAAAACTTTATTGGAGAAAGGAGTAGGCTATGAACAAAAGTGATCTCGTAAATGAAGTTGCTAAAGTCGTTGGAACCAAGAAGGCCGCGCAGGCGGCGGTTGATTGTGTTATTGACACAATCAAGGGCGCACTCAAGAAGGACTCCGTGACCCTGGTTGGGTTCGGCACCTTCAAGGTGGACAAGAGGAAGGCCAGAACAGGGAGAAATCCCAAGACCGGCGAAGCGATCAAGATAAAGGCAAAAAAGGTTGCCAAGTTTGTCCCTGGAAAGGCCCTGAGGGACGCCGTCAAGTAGCTTGGTCCGATTGTAATCGCCACTGCGGAGGTCTTCTGTCCTACTCCGGATGCAACTGCTCAGTGAACCAGAGCCTCCCAGTGGAGATCAAAGTGTCTGTCGGCTTGTTGAAGATAGATCTATCCTCCATTCTTCCTAAACCGAAAGAAGAGCCTTATCCTGAACACCCCCTAGTGGTATCCTTCTACAATAATATTGGTGATGACTTTGAATGAAAAACACCTTGAGATAATTGCCTCTGAGCTTTCCCTCAATATTAAGAACGTTGAATCAACCGCGATGCTTTTGTCAGATGGGGCTACGATGCCCTTTATCGCCCGGTATAGAAAGGAAGCCACTGGAAGCCTCGATGAGGTAGCAGTCGCCGCAATCCGCGACCGGCTCGAACAGCTTGAGGAGTTGGACAAGAGGCGCGAAGCAGTCCTCAAGTCCGTTAAGGATCAAGGGCTACTAGACGCGGCGCTTGAAAAAGAGATTCTGGATGCTCCGTCAATGTCGGTTCTCGAGGATATCTATCTTCCCTTCAGGCCCAAACGGCGAACCAGGGCTACCGTGGCAAAAGAAAAGGGACTGGGCCCGCTAGCTGACAAAATCTTCACCTATGAATGCAGTGACCCGCTGGCGGAGGCTGAATCCTTTGTGAATCCCGAGAAGGGGGTGCTCGACGCAGAGGCTGCCCTTTCCGGGGCCAGGGATATAATCGCTGAGAGAGTGAGCGAGGATCAGGATGCAAGGTCACGCCTTCGAAGGTTATTTCAGGAGGAGGGCGCATTCTCTTGCCGGGTGGTTGAAGGCAAGGAGGTTGAGGGGGTAAAATACAGGGACTACTTCGACTGGCAGGAGTCTGTCCATAGAGCTCCCTCCCATCGTATCCTGGCCATGAGAAGGGGGGAAAAGGAAGGAGCACTTTCACTCAAGATCGCGCCTCCGGAAGAGAAAGCCATCTCCCTTTTAGAGGGACTATTTGTTAAAGGCGGCCAGGCGGCGGAACAGGTAAGAGAGGCGGTCCACGATGCCTACAGACGTCTCCTTTCCAGTTCCATGGAGACTGAGATACGCGCTGAGACAAAGAAAAGGGCCGACCAGGAAGCTATTGCCGTCTTTTCCGACAACCTGCGCGAACTTCTTCTGGCTTCGCCTCTGGGCCAAAAGCGGGTGATGGGAATAGATCCAGGCTTTAGAACAGGATGCAAGGTTGTGTGTCTTGATCCTCAGGGAAAACTTATCCACAGCGATACCATCTATCCTCTTTTTACTGACAAGGGCAGGGATGAGGCTGGACGGCGTGTAAGAGAGCTCTGCGCTCTCTACAGAATTGAGGCGATAGCAGTCGGGAACGGAACCGGTGGAAGGGAGACCGATGCGTTTCTGAGAGAGCTTTCCCTGGGAAGCGCCATATTGGTTGTCATGGTCAATGAAAGCGGGGCATCCGTCTATTCGGCGTCTGAGGCCGCCAGAGAAGAATTCCCCGACAAGGACGTTACTGTGAGGGGGGCTGTTTCCATAGGCAGAAGGCTCATTGATCCTCTGGCGGAGCTTGTCAAGATAGAGCCGAAGTCTATCGGCGTCGGACAGTATCAGCACGACGTTGACCAGAAGGCGCTAAAGAAAAGCCTTGATGACGCTGTGATAAGCTGCGTAAACGCGGTTGGTGTCGAGGTAAATACCGCAAGCAAACAGCTTCTTTCCTACGTCTCCGGTCTGGGACCACAGCTTGCCCGCAATATTGCAGCCTACAGGGACGAAAAAGGACCTTTCGCCTCCCGCGAGGAACTGAAGTTAGTTCCCAGGCTTGGGCCCAAGGCATTTGAGCAGGCCGCCGGATTTCTAAGAATAAGGGGCGCGACTGACCCCCTTGATGAAAGCGCAGTCCACCCGGAGAGCTATCCGGTAGTTGAGGCTATGGCGAGGGATCTCGGGTGCAGCGTCAGAGACCTTATCCGGAATGAAGAGCTTAGACGATCCATAAACAAAGAGCGCTATGTCACAGATACCATCGGAATCCCTACCCTTGATGACATCTTGAGTGAGCTCTCGAAGCCTGGCAGGGACCCCAGAAAAAGCTTTGAAAAGGTGGAGTTCGCTGAAGGGATTCAAAAGATAGAAGATCTGTCGCCTGGGATGGCCCTTACTGGTGTTGTCACAAATGTGACAGCCTTCGGAGCGTTTGTGGATGTAGGCGTTCACCAAGATGGGCTTGTGCATATAAGTGAGCTTGCAGACCGATTTGTAAAGGATCCAAAGGAAGTGGTTAAGGTGGGCCAGAGGGTCACGGTAAAGGTGCTTGCCGCAGATATTGAGCGGCGGCGCATCTCTCTTTCCATGAAGTCAGGCACAGCGGCGCCGGATAACAAGAAGGCGGTCCCGCCTGTAAAAGACCCATCCTTGCATTCGGGAAGGGCAGATACACGATTCAATAATCCCTTCAGAGAGGCCTTGAGGGAAAGGGAGGGAAGACCTCAGGGCAGAGGCCCGGGGAGAGGGTCCCATGTTTGAAAATGAGCAGGATTCAAGAAATCTCGAAGCGCTTCTGGAGTCATGGGTACAGGATCTCCATGGGGCAAAAGAGGCCTTCACTTCCCTCAGGGATACCCTTGAAGGGCTTAAAGGCGCTGCCATGAGGTTTCACCCGAGACCCGGTATAAGCTATTCGCTTCGGGCTGCGCTTTTTACCGGAAAAGATAAGGACTCCCGTCTATTTGCTCTCGTGGACATAGTGGAGGACCCGTCAGAGAGGTGGCTTTCCGTTTGTTTCTATGAGGAGATGATAACCGATTCCATGGATTTCGGCGAGAAGGTCCCGAAGGGCCTCCTGGGGGAAGATGGCTATTGTTTTCACGTTACGGAGCATGACGAAAGGCTCATTGCCTATCTTAAAGAAAAAATACTTGAGGCCTACAGCTTTGTTCAGGATGAAAAGGCAAACTGAAAACGAGTATGCAGCCTATCCGCCGGGCGGGCTTGCGGCCTTGATGTGGGGCCTTGGCGCTCTTTTCTATTTCATAGGATTTTACTTAAGGGTTGCTCCGGCAGTCCTGACAACAGAGTTGATGAGAGACTTGCGCATCACCGCCGCCGGCCTAGGGAATCTTTCGGCCCTCTATTTCTATTCCTATGTCATAATGCAGATACCTACAGGCATCCTTGCCGATCATTGGGGCACAAGGCGCCTCCTTGCAAGCGGTAGTGTTGCGGTGGCTGTCGGAACAGCTCTTTTCGCGATTGCTCCCGGCCCTCTGGAGGGTGGGATCGGCAGGTTCCTGATAGGCGCGGGGTCCTCGGTTGCATTTGTGGCCATTCTCAAACTTTCCAGTTGCTGGTTTGCGCTGGAGCGTTTCGCTACGCTAAGCGGAGTGCTTTTAATGTGCGGTGTTGCCGGAGCGGTTTCCGCCGGCCCTCCTCTCAGGATTTTTGTTGATTTTTTCGGCTGGCGAGAGGTCATGGGGGCAACTGCAGCCTTCACGCTTCTGCTTGCGGTGGTGATATGGGCGATAGTAAGAGATGATCCGTCAGAAAAGGGTTACCGGAGCTTTTCCTCCTTGCAACACGAAAAGGGCCGATTGAGTTTTAAGGCAGTTCTCTCCGGACTGGCGCGTGTTCTCAGCTACAGAAATACCTGGATCATCTCCCTTGCGCCCGCGGGCATTGTGGGCCCTATATTGAGCTTTTCAGGTCTTTGGGGCGTGCCCTTCCTTACAACCCACCATGACATGACTCCTGCGGCCGCATCCGTATTTACATCAAGTTTGCTTGTCGCATGGGCACTTGGAGGACCTCTGGCGGGGTGGCTATCGGACAGGTTAAGGGTAAGAAAGCCAGTCTATTTTTTGGGAGCGGCCTTTTCGTGCCTCTTTTGGTTCTTAGCGCTTTTTCTTCACGAATTGCCGATGTGGGTCCTTTTCTGCCTGATGGTTGCAACAGGTCTGTCATCGAGTGTCATGATAATCGGGTTTGCCTTTGTAAAAGAGTCTGTTCCTTCCGGTCTTGCGGGGACGGTTTCAGGGGTATGCAATATGGGTGTCATGATAGGCCCGATGATCCTTCAGCCTCTCCTGGGGTTGGTGCTTGACCTTAATTGGACTGGTGAGGTCGCAGACGGGGTCAGGATATATTCGCTGGGGGCATACCGGGCGGGGTTCGCCATAATGATAGCCTGTTCGCTGGGAGCAACCGTTCTGATCTCATTCAGCAGGGACACAAAATGCCTTCAGACAAACGATTGACTATTTGTCCGAGCACTTGAATTTATCCAGAGGGATTTCCCTGGCAAGGGAGGAAAGCGTATCTTTATCTTCAATCTCCTCCGCCTCTATAGTGATGAGCATCTTGTCTCCAAGCGGGATCATCAGATAGCCGCTCTTCTCAGCCTTGTCAAAGATAAGGAATCCTTCTTTTCCCGCGACCGTTAGGCTGATCATGATCTGATCTTCGGTTTCCATCTTGATCTTGGGGATGGCATTGAACTGCTGGATCTGGGGGGCCGTACTGCCGCACACAATTGTCAGAGAGATTTCCTTCCCAGAACCTTCTTTTCCGTAGTTCTGTGAAAGTGTAGCCCACTTCTCATTGTTCATCTCCATGTTCATCCCCTCATGCTTGCCGATCTTCTTCAGACCACCTAACTCAGAGGGAAGAAACTGAACCCATTCCTTGTAGTCAAAGGCACGGGCAGGAGATATTGGGCTGATGCAAGAAAAGGCTATAGCGAATAATCCGACTAGTCTTGCTATCTTCATGGTCTGATACTCCCTTTCACTTATGAAACACCTTTATTTTCGATCCATTTTTTAATTAGTAATAAAAGGCTCAGTGCGGCTGCAACACTATTAATCCTCATGTCCGGATAGAAGAGGATAATGGCGCATGCGCCTGCAATTAATCGCTCAAAGATAAGAAGCCTTTTTCTAAAAAAACCTACTACCGCGACATTAAGGGTTAAGATCGCGATTAAGGAAAAGAATATTCTAGAAACGATAAAGCCAAGGGCCTGGAACCCGTGCATTGTAGTAAGGACAGGCATTATTAGTAGCCCTGTGCCGCTGAATGATAGAATAAAAGTAACACCGATAAAATACTTTGGGAGGGCTACTCTCGCGGCATAGACTCCAGTCTTAATGGGGTCGGTGCCAAGCACCGCGCTAGCGGCGTAAGCTGAAAGCGCAACCGGCGGAGTTACCTCGGCCAGCACGGCAAAGTAGAATAAGAACATGTGGGTTGCAAGAAGTGCGGCCTCCTCCGGGATGCCGTTCATTACAGCCAGTTTCTGAATGGTTGGGGCTGTCAGGGCTGACGTCAGAACATACGTTGCTATGGGAGGCACTCCCATGCCGAGTATCAGGCTGAAACAGCCCGTAAAAATGGTTGCAAGGAGTATGCTGGTCCCGCTTATATCCATGAGAAAGATGGAAAATTTTGATGCGAGCCCGCTCATCACCATCATGGACATGATCATATTGGCGGCAATAACCGCGCTTGCTATGGGAAGAAGGCCTGTGACACCTTCTTCAAGAGCCTTAAGTAAATTGCTGAATGGCGGTCTTATACTTGGATCCGCAAAGGCGAATACAACAAACATGATAGCGGCTACTGTAACTGTTATGTTAATACTATAACCTCTATATATCATCATAATAATGATTATAATGGGAATGAAAACATAGCAGTATCTCTTGAAATATGAAAAATCAATCAGAGAAGAAATCTCTAATTGGGGCAGTCCTTCTCTCTTAACGTATAGTTCATTATACGTAATGATAGAAAAAAGATATAGAAGCATAGGCGTAATAGCCATGGCTATGATATGCGAGTAAGGAATGGAGAGAAGCTCAACCATTATGAAAGAAATGGAGCCCATGACCGGAGGGGTTATATAGGCTACTGATCCAACGGTAGCAATTATTCCCGCGGCGACAAGCTTATCGTATCCTACCTTGTCAAAAAGAGGCTTGGTCAGAGTCGCTACAAACTGGGTGTCGGCTGCGCCTGATCCAGAGAACATTCCCATGAGTACTGCCATCACCGAACAGGCCCTCCCAGGAGAAGCAGGGCTTCTGCCAACAAACAAGAGAGCTATGTTTGCAATGATTTTTCCAAAGTTCAGGCGAGTGACAATGGCTCCAAGGATTGTGAAATAGATGAGATATTTTAAGGAAACACCTGTTATGGAACCGAAAATTCCAGCCTCTGTCTCGCAATAGAGTTTTCCAAGGAGCATGTCAAGATCAAAGCCGGGGTTTGAGAAGAGCCCCGGGATGTTATCCCCATAGAGGTTATAGAGAAAAAAGATCATTACGAGGCTTGGCATTATAGGGCCGCTCAGGCGGAAAATGACTCCCAATACCAGCAAGATCTCAGAGATTGACATCAGGAGATCAAAGGGTTCCGGCATGATTGCCCTGTATATGAGTTTTTCGTAGGTGACATATAGATATATGAAAGGCGGGATACTCAGTCCCGCGCATATCAAGGCGGCACTGCGATTAACCGCGGATATCATTGTCGGGAAGATCACCAGAATCCAAGTAACAACGGCAGCGATCTTAAGATAAGTGGGTATTGGCAAATAAAGGAATTCCAGGACCACAGCACCCGTCATAAATGCAAGCGGAAGACCGCCAAGGACACTCCTATCCTTTCCTCTGATGATACTTACCAGGTATCCAAGGGCAGCAATCAAGCAAACATGCGCAGCCCTTTGTATCTGCGTAAGGTCCAGAAGGGGAATGTTCAGACTTGAAAGGGGAGTATGGGGATGAATAACCAGGTATAGATGGTAAAGGGCGCCGGCAATCCCTAGCACAGCTACGACTTTCTTTATCAGATCATCCATAATAAAGATACCTCAAGACAGCCATTTTTGACATCCAACTTATAGAAACCGATATCAAGATGAATTCCCTGCACGGAGCAGAACCTTAATATGGCCGTGGAATCGCGTGACATGACCGTGTTCAGATCGTATGTTCCATGTGAGTAATAAGCCTCGGTTTCCGTGTCTGTTGAGATATGAAACTTATTGAAAATGCTTCCGATGCTAAAACTGATAACTACCGGCTTACCGGTTACGGAATTGACAAAACTAATTTCCCCTCCCTGCCAGCGGAAAAGCGCCAGGAGTCGAGTTGTTCCGTCAAGTTCGAGAAGGGCAGGCTTGAGCATCAGCAGGAGAACAATGAGTACCCCTGCTGATGCTAGAATTCCCTTCTTCATCATTACTCTATTTTACGAGTCCCTTTTCCTTAAAATACTTCACCGCGCCTGGATGGAAGGGGATCGCAGTTTTTCCTACAAATTTGGCGCTTGATTCCGGGTTAGTATCCCTTGATGCCTTGACAGATGAGTGGAGTGTCTGAACATTCTCAAATAAAGCCTTTGTGGTCTTGTAGGCCAGGTCATCAGGAGTTGATTGCGGACATACAAACATATTCCAGAATGTCAGAGTGGGTGTATCATTTTGTGTGCCGTATGTCTCTTTGGGAACTGCACTGCTGTCAGACAATCCTGGAAAAGCCTTCATAAAGGCGGCGACTCCTGGATCGCTTGCAGGGAGCGGAACCAGAAAAAGGTTCATCCCTTTTCTTCTGAGCGTGTTCGCAAGCTCCACGATAGATCCTGTTGGCAGGCCTCCCGACCATACATAGGCGTCCAGTGTTCCGTTTGATAGGGCCTCGTCAGATTCCTTCGCCCCGAGCTTTTCCCACTTCTTGAACTTCTTAGGGTCAATCTTGGCGGCTTCAAGGAGGTTAAGCGCTGTGAATTCCGTTCCAGAACCTGGAGCTCCGGTGGAGACCTTCTTGTCTGCCAGGTCTGATAGCTTTGTAATCCCGGACTTATCTGTCGTTACAATGTGAAGATAGTTGGGATACATCATCCACAGGATGCTTGCCTTAGCGGGGTTTGTAGCGAATTTCTCGTGCTTGCCGGTAACTGTGAAGTATGCCGTGTCAGGCAGGACAGTGGCGAAAAAGTAGGTTCCTTTAACAGTATCGGTCTTGTCTCTGATCAGCATCATGTTGTCCACAGAGGCTGCCGTCTGAATAGCTGTTGTGGATGCAACATTGTTTTTGCTCATGATTTCTGCTACCTGGGTACCGTAGTAGTAATAGACGCCGCCTATGCCCCCGGTAGCTATCACCACTTTTGATCCATCCGCATTGACGTTAACCGCTGTAAGTGTCACCAGCATCAAAGCAAACAACCAAGCCTTTCTCATGACTCCCTCCCTAATAAGACATTGTTAATAAAAAAAGTAAGACTGATCCCTTTTGTTACTGGCGAAAATGCCCGCCGAAATTGTAATTATTGGAGTTGTTCCTATAAGTCAAGCCGGAACTTAAAGCGCTCTGACTCATGGCGCTCTGCTCTAAACACCCTGCCTCAAGAAACATGCTCAAAAGCGCCCGGATGAGTCCTGAAGCCTCCCAACATAACGGCCTTTGAATCCTCTCTCTTTCACTTATCAAGAGGGAAAGGAGCTGAGGATTGCCAGTTATTCCCCGGCACTGAAGGGCCTGCCGTATTGGGCAAAATAAACCTTTTTAGTATCAAGGGATTCTCTCGGATGAGGCGTTTTTGCCTCGGAGGGATAGCCGATGGCAATGATCGCCTCAACTCTTATGTTGTCTGGGATTTCTAGAAGTTCGGCAATGTATTGTTCAGATGTTTTTTCTTTTTCGTGCATACGATCACGGATCTGGACCCAGCAGCTCGAAAGGCCTATATCCTCTGCCTGAAGTTGTATAAAGATCGCTGCAATGGATGCATCCTCAATCCAGACGGTACTTTTTGACGGATCGGCGCAGACCACGATTCCAAGAGGAGCGCCATCAAGAAACGAGGCCCCATGCTCTTTAGATCTGGCAAGCTTCTTGAGCATTTCAGGGTCGCTCACCACAATAAACCTCCATGGGTTTGTGCCCATAGATGAAGGAGCCCTTAGGGCGGCCTCCAGCAGGAAGTCAATCTTTTCCCGCTCGAGTTCTCTCTTTTCAAATTTTCTTATGCTTCTGCGTTTCAGAATCAGTGATTTGAACATGCTTATTTCCTCCTCTATCGTTCAGTAGATATCTCCTCTATTTCAGTAATAAATTTGGCAGGAATAGGGAGATTGCAGGGATATAGGTAACAAGTAACAGGCAGAATAGAAGGATGATGAGAAGCGGGAATACCCCCTGTGCGATATCCATAAGCGAGGCCCTGGTGATGCCCATGGCAACAAAGAGATTGAGGCCGAAAGGCGGTGTAAGCATGCCGAATTGGATATTGAGCACCATGATGATGCCGAAGTGAACCAGGTCAATTCCAAAGCGGTTGAGGGTTTCAACAAACAGGGGGGCCAGTACCAGCATGGCGCTTACGTCGTCCATAAAACAGCCCATCAGGAGAAAGAGCAGGTTTATCGCAAGTAGAAACATCCAGGGGCTGTGAATATGCACCATGATGAAATCAGCCAACTGCACAGGGATCTGCTCAGCGGTTAAGAGCCATACAAATGTCATGGCGCATGATAGGATGAAGAGAAGACATGCCGACAGGATAGCGGCCTGCTCACAGGCATTCGGTAAGTCCTTGATGCCGAACTCCCTGTAGATGAGCATTTCTACAAGGAGGGCATATACTACGCTTACGGCAGCAGCTTCCGTAGGTGTGAAAATGCCGGAATAAATACCGCCGAGCACTATAAAGGGAAGCAATAGCGCCCAGATACCCTCTCTGGTCGAGGTGAAAAGCTCTTGAAGTGACGGTCTTTTCCCTGTCTTCCATCCTTTCCTTCGCGCCTGAATGTAGGCGTAAACTATTAATAGAAACCCTATAATAAGACCTGGCAAGATCCCTGCCATAAACAGTTCAGCCACTGATTCATTCATCACCAGGCAATAGAGGATCATAGGTATTGAAGGAGGTATAACTATCCCGAGTGAACCTGAGACCGTTATTATGCCGTAAGAAAATCGTGTTCCGTACCCGGCCTTGAGAAGGGCTGGGATCATGATGGAGCCTATCGCAACTACAGTGGCTGGAGAAGAGCCTGATATTGCAGCGAAAAATATACAGGCCGTTACCCCGGCAATGGAAAGACCACCTGGGAACCATCCGACCAGGGCGTTTACGAAGTTGATGAGCCTCCTGGCAATTCCCCCCCTGGTCATTATCGCGCCTGCCAAGATGAAAAAGGGTATGGCGAGGAGAACGAATTTATCAAGGGCATTAAAAAACTGCTGAGCGATGATATGAAGAGGGGTGGAGGTATGGATTATGAGTGCCGCCATCGTAGTAATTCCAAGTAAGGCTGCGATTGGAACACCTGCCAAAAGCAAAGCTACGAAGCATATCGCTATGGTAAGGGTCATTTCCTTAAATCCCTTGCCTCCGCCGCGGCAACCTTAAGATGTCTGACGGCCATGACCAGTGAGAATACCGGTATTGGCAGATAAGCCAGGTACATCGGCATGTTCATGGCAGCGGATGTGGTTTCATAGGACCAATTCTTGACTACGACCTTCCAGGAATAATACACAACCACGCCAAAAAAAACGGAGCAGACAAGATTAGAAAAGACAGAAAGGATGTTCTTCCACGGTTTTTTTAGTTTCTTGGAGAGGGCATCCATGGAAAAGTGCATTCCATATTTCACTCCGGTCGCCGCTCCAAGGAATGCGACAAAAACACCCAGGTACCGGCTTAGCTCCTCATACCAGGTGAAACTGTAGTTGAAGAGATAACGGCAGAAGACCTGAATAAAGCCGATCAGGGCAAGCCCTAGAATAGTCCACACTAAAACTTGTTTCTCGACCTGGTCAATAAATAGAGACAGCCTTGCCATTATCAGCATTACCCGCATAAAGAAGGAAGGAAAAAATTGCTGCTGCGGCCTCGTAACCCGTCATAGGGCACAGGCCGCATTGATGCATTCACAGCGAGGTTTTGTTTAGCGTCTGTGCTCTTTTACCTTTGCAAGGAAGAAGTCCATGAGGTCATTTCCTATCTTCTCCCTGTATATGTCATAGACAGGAAGGACGGCCTTGCGGAATTCCTCCTTTTCAGCATCTGAGAGGCGGATAATCTCGACGCCGTTTTTCTTGCAGTATTCATCAATAGAGATTCCGAGCTTTGGGAGTTTCTTCTGCAGTTCCGCGTTGACCTCCCTGTTGGTCTTTATCGCAGCTGCCGCGGCATCCTTGAATATCTTTTGGTCGGCCTTTGACAAGGATGCCCAGTAGTCGGGATTAACTATAATAATGCACTCGGTAATCGTATGTTGGGTGAGAGTGACAAACTTGGTCACCTCGGTGAATTTCATAAGGATTGAGGTGAGGAGCGGATTTTCCTGGGCATCAATAACTCCTGTCTGGAGGGCGTTATAGATCTCCGGGAAAGGTATCCCAACTGGAGACGCACCCAGTTGCTTAAAGGTGTCCATAAAAACGGCCGCCTCCATGACTCTGATCTTCAGGCCCTTTATGTCCTCCGGCTTTCGGATCGGCCTCTTGGTATTGGTCAAGTCCCTCAATTCGTTTTCAGTCCATCCAATACCGATGAACCCCTTTTTAGGGAGATAGGAAAAGAGTTTTTCCTGCACCTTGGGATCGTCTATGACGGCGTAAGCGGTATCCCTGTTTGGAAACAGGTAAGGGAGATCCATAATCCCAGTCTGGGGAACAAAGTTCTGCATCACGGCTGTTGTGATGGATGCTATCTGGAGTGTTCCTGCCTGCACCTGTTCAGCCATGGACCTTTCTCCGCCAAGTTGGCCCATAGGGAATGTTGCTATGTCAATGCGGCCGTTTGTCTTTTCCTTCACGTAGGCTGCAAATGCGTCAGCGCCCTTTGACTGTCCGTGAAAGGGAGGGGCAACGTGTCCGAATTTGATCTTGTCCGCGCCGGCCCAGGCAAAGGGAGGGGCAAGGATCAGAGAAACCGCGATAAGCAAACCTGAACAAACAAACGACAATCTTTTCATTTACTTCCTCCTTATTGGGTAATTATCATGGCCTGCCCATTCGTGCCATCACGAAAAGGCATTCGGCCGTTATGTTTTGCAAAAAGTGTATCTTTCGAGGATCATTTATGTCAATGCATTTTCTGATCTTGCCAGGCTTAAGGAGGCTATGGATGACCCCTGTAACAATCGAAAACAAGGCAATAGGTGAGTTACTCGGGTGCGCCCCTAAAAGAGTTAGGTTGAACTAATGCGTGCACGGACTGAAATATATCAATTCATTGGAAAGAAGAGCGGTTCCCGCGGTTTTAACCGCGGTTTGATAGAGGCGTGCTTTAAATTCATGACTATCCTAACCATGACAGTATTAGGTCTCCTTGTCTTTTGGCCCCTTGAGCTTTTCGCATCAGAGCTTGTGCTCGACGACTATGCGAACGGAATCAGCTCCCGGTGGGAATCCAAGTCTTTCAAGGGGTTGACCCGCTACAGTGCCGGGGAGGAAGCAGGGAGAAGGTGCATAAGGGCTGATAGCAAAGGATCAGCTTCAGCGCTCTATTATCGTGTGAGATTTGATCTAAGGAAATATCCCATACTCAGATGGAGCTGGAAGGTTGATGGAGTGATCCCGGCAGGGGATGCCAGAAAAAAGGAGGGGGATGACTATGCGGCAAGAATCTACGTTGTCTTCCCCTCTGTGCTTTTCTGGCAGACAAAGGCATTGAACTACATTTGGGCCAATAAGCTCACCAAGGGGGACGCAGTGCAGAACCCCTTCACGGCCAACGCAGTTATGATTGCGGTTCAAAGCGGAAACGAAAATGCCGGCCGATGGATGGATGAGCGCAGAAGCATATTTGATGATTTCAGGAGGTATTTTGGTTCGGAGCCCCCTGAAGCAGAAGCTGTGGCAATTATGACGGACACCGACAATACTGGTGCCGAGGCAGGGGGCTGCTACGGTGTCATTAAACTACTTGGAAAGGACAGCGAATTAAGGTAATAACGATTCTGCAAGGATCTTCGGCCGAATGGCTATTTTCAGATATTGCACCCTTGGAGCCTCAGGAACTTGACGAGTTCCTGCATGGCGGGGAAAAAGCTCCTTTGAGATGATGAAGGATAAAAGTGGAAATCTAAAGGGCGTCCCCCTCGCTGACGCCGCGAATAATTAAGGCGCGGGTATCCGCGCCCTCGCTCTCAAGGGGTATTATGCTCTGGTGCTCCGAGCAGGCGAAACACCTTCTCAAATGAACCATTGATGGAAACTCTATTAAAAATACCCTCTGCGGCTGCCGCCGCTCTTCCTTCGTCCCTACCGGTAAAGGAGTAACACCGGCATGGTAAACCAGCCATCGGCCTTTGTGTTTGACTATGATTTCCGAGAGTGAGAAAAGGTAACGGTTGAATTTTTCACGGTCCTTTATCCTTGCTTCCATGAATACATAAACACTCATTTCCTGCCTCAAAGGATTTTGTTAAAATACCTTCTTTCATTCTAAGCCTTCGATAGGGCAAGGGGCAATATGAACTTTTAGCATTTGTAATAACTGCAAAGCAAGAATAATTTGCTAAAATAAGGTCAATTGTAACATCTCAATAATTGGGGGTAAAACCACTGGATTCCGGCTCCCGGATCGGGGTCGGGGACAGGCTTCGCCGGAAAGACGTAACAAGCCAACTATTTGTCATTCCAGCGAAACCTGGAATCCAGAAATATCGCGGGGAAAACAGCCGCCCCGATTTATTGAGAAGATACGGTCAATTTTTTTCGTGGAGGTATAGGATGGATTGCGTGTATAGACCTTCAACCGAGTCGCGCGGCTGCGTCAAAGGCACCTCCGGACTCACCTTTGAGATAAACGCTAATGGTTCGGTCTTCAGGATCTCCCATGAGGATATAATGCTTAATCTCTTTCTGGGGACAGAGATAGAAGGAGGACCGGCCAATATCTATATGAGGCTCCTGGATGGCGAGCCTCTGGCGGTGCCTCTCCTGGGGCCCAGGAGTCCTTCTTCCTTTTCGCTTGATGGTGGGGTCTTTAGGGTCTCCGGTAATGTCTTAGGCATCAGCTATGCTATCCATTTAAGCCTTGCCGGTTCGGCCCACGCGTGGTTCTGGCAGGTGATACTCAGAAACACCTCTGCCACTACGAGGGTCCTGGATCTAATCCACACTCAAGACCTTGGGCTTGCCCATTATGGTGCGATCAGAATAAACGAGTTCTACACAAGCCATTATATTGACCATGCTCCCCTTTATCATGATAAGCGAGGGGTAGTGATTGCATCGAGGCAAAACCTCCCCATGGACGGGAGGCATCCGTGGGCGATCCTGGGAAGCCTTAGAAAGGCCGAAAGCTATGCAACCGACGCGATCCAGCTTTATGGATTCGACGGGAGGGCAGGTGCCTCCGCTCCTTTGCTCAAGGAGAATCTCCCCTGCTCACGGCTTCAACATGAACATTCCCTGGTCGCAATCCAGGATTCCGTTATAAGACTTGAGCAGGGCATGACAGAGCGCTGCGGCTTTTTTGGGCTTTTTTTATCCGATCATCCTTCCGCCTCAGGCACTGGAGACCTGGCGTATGTGAATGAGTGCATCCGGCTGGCCGAATCATTCCGTGTCTGTGAAACCGATGGGGTGAAATGGTTAAGGCCGTCACCAAGCCTGTTTACCAGTGCGCCGGTGCTGGAGGCTCTGGATCTAGCGGATGAGGATATCAATCATCTTTTCTCCGGAGAGAGGCTGGAGGAGGAGAGAATGGGGGCTGGGCTGATCTCCTTTTTTATGAATGAAGGGCGGCACGTGGTGTTGAAGGAAAAAGAGCTTTCCGTGCTGCGGCCCCATGCCCACATCTTGAGGACAGGGGGGCTATTGGTGCCTGATGAAGCAGGTCTGACTTCTACGGCGTGGATGGCAGGTATATTTCATTCAATGACCACCCAAGGCCATGTCGCGATAAACCGATTCCTGTCAACGGTACACAGCTATCTTGACCTCTTCAGGGCTAATGGGCAAAGGATCTTCGTTAAGCTTCCGGAAGGCTGGGCTCTGCTCGGTGTGCCATCGGCCTTTGAGATTGCGACAAATACATGCCGTTGGATCTACAAGCACAGCCGAGGGATGATAGAGGTCATAAGCGAAGCGCCTTTTGATCGTCACGAACTGCGACTTATTGTGAGGATCCTCTCTGGAGAACCCCTTTCCTTTCTTATATCCCATCACGTGGCCATTGACGGAGATGACGGCAGCTTCGCGGGGTCTGTCACATACAAGAAGGCGGGTGAATCCATTCTTGTTTTTGGGCAGCCTGATTCGGAGGTCGGCCTGAGGTTCCCCACTGGCTGGTTCCGTCTCACACCGTCACATGAAACACGGATAGAGGCGGTAGGCGGGGATGAGATGCTATTTTTGGACGGGGGCTTAAAGAATCAACCCTTTCTCTGCATAAGGGCTGCCCCGTGCCTCTCAATGGGTCTGACCCTGGAGGGAGGGCTTATCAGGGTGGATCAGGAAGAGGTGCTCCCATCGAGGCCCGCTGCTGTATATGAAAGCCCCAAACTCCATTTTCCCAGGGGCTCAGAGCTCACCCGGCAGGCGACCAGACTTGCCCTGATCATGCCATGGTTTGTCCACAACACTCTTATCCATTACCTTGCACCCAGGGGAACAGAGCAATTTACCGGCGGAGGCTGGGGCACCAGGGATATATGTCAGGGACCGGTAGAGTTGTTTCTTGGGCTTGGCAGGATCGGGCCGGTGAGGGACATCCTGTTGAGGGTCTTTAAAGCTCAAAACCCTTATGGCGACTGGCCCCAATGGTTTATGTTCTTTGACAGGGAGCGAAATATAAGGGCGGGTGATTCTCACGGAGACATAGTTTTCTGGCCTTTGACCGCTCTGGCAAGTTATCTTTCTTATTCAGGAGACGCGGGCCTTCTTCATGAGAAGGTGCCCTTTTTCCATCCCGATGGTGTCGGAAAGGGAGAGGAGGCTGAGATCATTGAACACGTGGATCGGGCCTTTTCAGTTATCTCCGGAAGGGTAATTTCAGGCACTGCTCTGGCTGCCTACGGACATGGGGACTGGAATGATTCAATGCAGCCGTTTGATCCGGCCATGAGGGAGAATCTCTGCAGCGCATGGACTGTAACCCTGCACTATCAGACGCTGAGGGCGATGGCAATGGCCTTCGATTCGCTCGGAATGAAAGAGCGCGCCAGCGTGCTTTTTGATTGGGCCGAGAAGGTCAAGGATGACTTCAGACGTCTCCTGCTTGTCGAAGGGGTCGTTGCAGGCTTTGCGCACTTCAAAACGGAAGGCAGTATTGAGTACCTTCTGCACCCGAGGGATAAGACAACGGGGGTTTCTTTCAGGCTCCTTCCCATGATCCATGCAATTGTAAATGACCTCCTTACAAAGGATGAGGCGGAAAGTCACCTGGAGCTCATCAGAAATAATCTTTTGGGCCCTGACGGGGCGAGGCTTTTTGACAGGCCCATGGAATACAGGGGCGGTGTGACGAAGAAGTTTCAGCGTGCCGAGAGTGCCGCTTATTTCGGAAGGGAGATAGGCCTCATGTACACCCATGCCCACCTCAGGTATGCAGAGGCCCTGGCCCGGTATGGGGACTCGGAGGGCTTTTTTAGAGCTCTCTGCCAAGCAAACCCGATAGGCATCAGAGAAATCGTGCCGACAGCCGCCCCACGCCAGAGCAATTGCTATTACTCCAGCTCCGATGCCTCATTCAGGGATCGTTACGATGCGGCCAGGAATTATCATAAGGTGAAGGAGGGTGAGATAGCCCTGGAGGGGGGATGGAGGATCTACTCAAGCGGCCCTGGCATCTGGACAAGGCTTTTTATACAGCACTTCCTGGGTGTTAAAGTGGAGGACTCCCGCCTCGTTCTGGATCCCGTCGTCCCTGTCTCCCTTGATGGCATGAAGGCGGAACTCAGCATATCGGATCTGAACTTCGAGATAACCTATCGCATCGGAAGGAAAGGCGCCGGCCTTACAGCGGTTGAAGCGGAGGGTAGAAAACTCGCCTTCAAGCGGCTTCCAAACCCATACAGGCAAGGCGCTGCGGAGGTTTCAATGGAAGATCTTTGCGGTGGGGGGGGGAGGCGCTTGATTCGGCTTACCGTGTGGCTCAAATGAAGATCTGACGGCGAAGCTGAGACATTAATCACATGCCGGATCAATCAAGCATCCTTGACATAAACCCCCTTTTTTTAACAGCGGTCGGTGAGATAAGGTCCACCTTTGCAAGCACCTCATTGTTGAAGCGGACGACTATTTCACCCAACTTCTGATCCTGCTTTATCTCACCCTTGATCTTTTCCGGAAGTTCAACGGTCTTGGTGAGGAGTTTTCTCTTGTCCCTGGGCACAGGGTAGGAAAAACCGGATGCTGCAACCGGCCTGACGGTCTTCTGGGTTCCATCGGGGAGCGCTACCTCTTTTCCCGCCGGGTCTCCCTTTTTTATCAAACTTACCATCTGGTACTGGGCAAAGGCCTTTTTGAGCTTTTCATTAACTATGTTGTCACGAACCTTGGCCGCCGGGCTCCCCATGACTACCGCTATGAGGCGCATTTCCTCCCTTCTTGCTGTTGCAACCATGCTGTATCCAGCCTCCCTGTAAAAGCCCGTCTTCAGTCCATCCATGCCCGCAAAGCGTTGCATCAGTTTGTTGTGATTTCTCATTATGAGGGTGTTCTCACGGAATGGCGCCGTCTTGAGGGATGTCCAGGCCAGTAACTGAGGGTGTTTGACAAGCTCCCTGGCGAGTATCCCCAGGTCATTGGGCGAGGAGACGTCAGCCAACTGGTCCTGGGACGGAGGAAGCCCATGGGGACTAAAAAACTGAGTGTTCGCCATGTTCAATTTCTGTGCCCTTTCATTCATCATATCCACAAAGGCGTTGCGAGTTCCTGCAATAAACTCAGCCACAGCATAGGCGGCATCATTGGCAGATGCGACCATCACGGCCTTCATTATTTCATCCAGCGTGAAGACCTCGCCAGGTTTAAGAAACACCTGGCTCCCCCCCATGGCCGATGCCTCCTGGGATACTGTCACCTTGTCATCCAGCTTAATTTGACCACTTTCTAACCTATCCAGTACCAATTTAGCAAGCATTAGCTTTGTTATGCTGGCTATAGGGCACTTTTCATGAATATTTGCCCCTTCGATAAAAAGGCCAGTGTCTGCCTCCAGGACTATAAAGGCCTTGAATGGCGCAGTTCCTTCCTGAGGTTGATCCCTCGCCTCTTTGTTCTTTGTTCCGGACTGAGCGGTCTTTGCCGTGGTCTTAGAAGATGTCGTTACGCTCTGCTTCTTGGCATTTTTCTGCTCGCCTCCTGCTGGGGCGATCAAAAAGGCCAGGGCAATAACAATGGAAAGGCATATTTTTATAAGTTTCATGGCTAATTCTTTAGTTCAACCTCTTCTGCGGATATTGCTTCATCTTTCCTTCCAATCGGGGGTTCTTTTCTCCAGAAACGCGCTGACGCCCTCCTTGGCGTCATCGGTGCTGCACAGGCGCGCGAAGGCCTCGTTCATATATTCAAAGGCCGTATGATATTCCATGTCCTCAGCGGCATAGAAGGACTTCTTAGCTATCTGGATCGCGATTGGGCTTTTCTGTGCCAAGGAAGCGGCCCAGCTATGGGTCTCCCTCTCAAGCTCATCTTGAGGGACTACCCGATTAATAAGTCCCATCTCATAGGCCTTTGATGCGGATATGAGCTCTCCTTGCAAAAGCAACTCAAGAGCCCTTTTCCTGCCTAGAGACCTGGCCACCGGCACCACCGGTCCCACGCAATTGAGACCTACGTTTATGGCTGTGAGACCAAAGCGGGCATTGTCGGCTGCAACGGCCAGGTCGCACGATGCAACCAGACCCGCCCCGTTAGCTGCCGCGACTCCGTGAACCCGCGCTATCACCGGCTTTTTCATGCGGCTTATGGCGGCAAGCGGTGATTCCATCATCTCTATCCAGTTTCTGTATTCGAGGGTGGACTTTCCAAAAAGCTCATTGACGTCTATCCCTGCACAGAAGGCCTTGCCGGAACCAGCAATCACTATGACGCGCACACGCCCGTCCTGATCCAAGGCGCCAAGGCACTGGAGCAGATCCTGGGCCATCTGAGTATTAAAAGTGTTGAGCTGTGCGGGACGGTTAAGCTTTATAGTTCCAATATAATCAGTGATGTCAACCAGTAAAGTGCTATATTCCATGCTCTTTGCCTTCCCCTCCGAAGTTGTTATCTGCTGAAAAGAGGATAAGGCCAAGGTGCCTCATGTGTCAAGGGGAGGGTATACAAGGGTTTTGGAGGTTCAGGAGGCATGAGCCTTAGTAGGTCAGCAGGATATCGGCCGGGCACCGATGGCAAATTACGGCATGCTCCGAGATGGGGCTTTGACTTTTCCCGTCAATAGTCACCCGAGAAATGGGCCCCAAAATGGGAGGTTTTATTATAATGCCGCCGGGAGGGGGGGTAAGATCGCCGCTCACATAAATGCGCATCTTTGCTGGTCCTTCCTTCAGGATACTGTATGACAGGTCGCCGTAGTAAGTAGGAAAGCCGCTGATTCCAACTTCTTTGGCTTCGCTGATCCAACCATAGGGCAGGCCTTCAGCCAGCACAAGAGAGTCGTCCAGGACCCTTTCGTAGGCGAACATGCAGCGGACGGCGTTTATAAACTCAGCGCTGATCCAGGTGTGGGGTAGGTCACCAAGAAAGGCAGGGGCTTCCGGGCTTCTCCAGGAGATTTCGGGCCATTGATTCCATGCTGTGATGCGCCTATCCCTCAACATGCACCGTGCAAGTTCCATTGCCTCGTCCCTCATGCCCAGCATGACCATGGCGCCGATGATCCTGATCTCATATGCGCTGTAATTGTTCCAGTCCGTGAGTCCCGCCGATCTCTTTCTCAGCCCTTCAAGGTATATCTCAAATGTCCTTTGAGCCGAGTGATGCGGAAGCAGTTCCCATCCGGGCAGGAGTGTGATCCCCAACGAAGATGCGGCTGGATCGAAATCTGCCAGCTCCACTGAGCCGGGCAGGTATTCAATTTTTTGGTCCGCGATGGTCTTTTCAATGGAGGCTTTTAGATCCCTGCGGAAGACCTGCGCAAGTTCGCCTGTCCTCAGAGCCTCCTCTGTTTCTCCCAAGGTCTGGGCGAGCAGGGAGACGTCCCTAAGACCCCTCAACGCCCAGAAATCGTCCCAATAGGAGTGGACAGGATTAGCCATGTAGCCTTCATGACTCATGGACTCCGGGAGTATTCCATAGAAGGCCCGCTTCTCCGGGGCGGTGAACTCACTTGTAGTACGCATTGCTCTTAAGCCCTCCATGTAGTGAAGGGCCTTTTGCGCTTTAGGCCAAATGGACTTAAGGAATTCATCATCTTTTGTGAAACGGAAATATTCCGCAATACCGTGGATGAACTGTCCATAGGCGTCGTACTCGGGGAGCCATTCACTGCCCTCGTCATCGGCGCAATCCGGGATCTGTCCGTCCGGAGCCTGAAAGGAGCCGTACCAGCACAGAAAATCTTTCAGCGGCCCCGGCAGTCCCATCCGGATGAGAGCTGTTCCCATTACCACCCCGTCCCTTATCCAGGCCCTTGAGTATCTTCTGGGCCCGGGGCAAAGGGCAGGGCCCCTTCTGTTGATCAAGATGTGTGCGGCGCATGTCTTGACCGCGCTTATAAGCACCTCTTCTCCGGCGGGCAAAAGAAAGGTCTGCCTGCCAAGGGTCTCACGCCACAGGCTTAATTCCTTTTCATGCAGCTTTGGGAAAATATGGCTGCCCCATTGCTTCTCCGAGCCCTGGCTTTCAACTGTTATCCCTGGCGGCAAACCTGCTGCCAGACAGACCTCATGGCTTTCTCCAGGCTCCAGATCAAGCACGAAACGCAAGGCCCCGGAAGCATAACCGAATTCATCAATTAAATGACTTCTGTCCGGGATCAAACCCGATTTGATATATCTTGCTATTCCGCCTTCTCCGAAGGCCGCTGCGCCAAAGCCGCTGTGAGGGGTAAGGGATTTGAGCGCCACCTTCCTATTTACAAGGACGATACGGCCATCGCATGAGATCTCTCGTATCTCCGTTGCACCTCCAAAAGAGCGCCACTTCTGCCAATGGGGAGTAACCTGGAAGGGCAAAATGGTCAAAAAGAGTACTGCTGATATTTTCTCAGGACTCAGGTTTTTCACGAAATAACTGACTGTAACTCCGGATTCCCCCTCGCCGCCCGCATAGGCCTTTATCACCAATCCAATTGCCTTGGTCTTCCAGTTGACAATGGGTATGGGCAGAAAGCCCTCCTCAAGTTCCTGGTCAAGACGTACGTCCGCCCATGTTATGAGGTGCTCCTCCAGGAAGATAAACGGCACCACGGAAAATGCTGCGCCTCCGGGTTCCAGAAGACCTTCCTCGTTGATCAACGACGGTCCTTGTCTGGATCCTCTACCGATCACAGTCCAGTAGCTCTGTCTTCCAAGAAAATATTTCGGGTAAAGTCCGGGCCTCTGATCCGAAGCCACATTCTGGAAAAAACTATTAATGGATCGAGAAAAATCGTAGGCCTTGACTTCCATGCTCCTGATGCCGAAGCCTCTTCCTGTCTGGCCTTCCTTGAGGTCCAGAAGGATAAATCGGGAATGGGTATCAGGGAGATAGATATAGGTCTTTTCATCCGTGCCCGTTGATGTGTGAAAGACCATTTTCCAGGTCTTGGAATCCGATGATATCGTAACATCAAAGGCCTTTGCCTCAAGTCCCTTTTCCCAGTGAATGACAATGCCTCCACACTCCCTTTCCTCCTGGAAATCCAATAGTATCCACTGGGTAGTGTCTCCCGCATGGCTTCTCCATCCAACCTCATTCAGGGGATCAAGAATCAGTTGGGGGCCATGTCCGGGAATGGCGCTGGATGCCTTTACTACAGGCTTCCCGCGATAGGTGCTATCCACCATTGAGAGTTCATCTACCCAGACGGATCCTCTTCCACCGGAGCCGGCCGCTATGACTATCTCAATGGTCACTATGTCGCATGGAGGCCCGCCGCCCAGAGGCCCCCAGGCAAAAGATATGTCCCTGTCACTTATGGTTACTTCCTGCCAGAGGGTGGGAAAAACGAAATCCTCTGCCCTGTACCGCCATACGTTTCGGTTTGATGAATCAATAAGTTTGAATTCGAATATGTTGGGCGGGGCACTGCCCTTCAGCTTCAGGCGTATCTCGTATGCCTCGGGGATATCAATTTGGAGCTTTCTGCCGGCGACAAGGAAACCGCCAAATCCCTTGAAATCAAAATCGAGGCGCATCGCCTTTCCGTTGATGCCCTGATCCTGACTGATAAGTAGTTCAGGTCCCCCAGAAGAAAAGGCCGTCCATTTACTGACCTCTTCAAAGTGGTCAATGGGAATCTTCGTCATCGGTTCTTAGACGCTTCCCCTTTCGTTATACGGCCACAAGCCTTACATCTGCAACCGCGCGGCCGTCTCTTATACGTCTGGAGATCCATCTCCCCCCTTCCTTTAGCTCCAGGAGAAGGTGGTAGTTCTCCAGGTCAACCTCCTCAGCTTCATCTTCAAGTGTCACGTAACTTATGGAATGCTCCCTTAGCAGGGCAAGAGCCCGATCTAGCCGACTCCGCCCAAATGTGGTGCTGGGTTTGTCCATCATTAGAAACCTTGGCTCTGCTGCAAGGATGCGCGCAAGTACTAAGAGCTGCTGATCTTCCAGGACAAGGGAGTTTTCCCAGTGCTGCCTTGTGTCAAGACCCCCGAAGCGGGTTGTCAGCGATTCAATTTCAAGGCGTCGCAATAAGTCCAGGATTCGTTCTTCAGAAACTGAAAGCTCCTTAAGAGTCCCATCATCCGGTGTGCCCTCGGGCCATGGTTTCAGGAAAAGCTCCCTGAGTGTCCCCGGCGGCAGATAAGGCAGTTCGCTCATGAACAGGAAGCGCTGGAGGGAAGGGCGACAGATCGTGCCTTCACTTGCCTCCCACAGACCTGCTGTCCCATAGAAGAATGCTGTTCTTATGCTTTCATCCTTGCTTCTTACAAGCACGTAGGTGCCGTGGGAGATATCGAAATCGAGGTCTCTTATCAAATCTCTTCCGCTTCGAGGCGAATGTAGCGTAACCCCCTGGTAGGAAATACGGTCCTCGTCGTGAGAGATGGTCTTGTCGGCTAGGGCTTTAAGCGTCTCTCTGTCTCCCGCACCCATGAGGGAGGCCACCCTTGCCAGAACGGCGGTGTAAGAGGATATGGACTGAAACTGCGTGACTATTATGGAAAAAGCTCCGAGCAGATGGGTGAAGGCTATCGCAGATTGGGTTATTACCCCAAACTGTGCCTCACCACGGATGAAAAACGGTGCTATTATCAAGGCCGGGATGATCTGTATGAGCCAGTTGTATCCGGTAGTGAAGAAATTGAGGTTCCTGTTGACCTTGATGATGCGGCGGAAATTGGCGACGAGTCTTCCCAGATTTTCCAGGGTTAGGTTTACGAGATGACCTTCACGCCTGGATACTGCCAACGACTCTGCGTTGCCTCTTAGATAGATCAGGGAGGAACGGAAGTTTGCTTCTTTGTCCAACTGGTCGTAATTGAGTCTGACAAGGGGCCTTCCAAGGAGAAAGGTAAAGAAGGTGCCGGCGCCGGCATAAAGAACTGAAACGACAAAGAGCTTAGGACTTATGGACCACAGAACGCCGGAGAAGGCACATACCGTAATGAGTCCGTTGAGCGACATGAGGATAAAGGAGAGTGTAGTGATGCTGAAGGTGCGGATATCGTCTGCTATCCTCTGATCGGGGTTGGCGATATCCCCTTTGGTTTTGAGCCTGTAATAGACCCTGTTACTGGCGTAGTTGAGAATGCATTGTCTGCTCGCCCATTGGCGCCAAACCAGCCCCAGATACTCCTCAGCGTACCGGTGTATGACGGAGACGACGGTTGAGGCTCCAAATACGCATAAGTAAACAAGCGCCATTCTTAGGAACTCGAAGCTGTTTCTGTTCTCGATGGCGGTCATGAAATCGCGCCCTACGTAGCTGTTTAATACGTTGAGGGCGTTTATCAACAGAAGGAAAACAATGAGAAGCAGGAAAAGCATCTTTGCCTTGCGTCCCACTTCCTTGGAGGAAGTTAATTGCCTGACACTTGATATAAGGCTTTTCCATGTCTCACGGTTGATCAGAGTCCGTTGTGCCTTCGATGCTGCAGCCACTGGGCCGATCCTTTCTATGCAGAAAGCTCGATTAACTTAGTCTTGTGCTCTAAGGTCGGGGTCAAAGTCAAGTGTTTATAAGTGGTTGCCTCGGCGGTCTTTACTCCATCCGAGTGCTTCATTCGTGACTGCTGGTAAATCCTTTAGCAATAAGACAGGGTTTCTGAAACTGCAAGGCATCATTGCAGCGCATTTGCCGCATACATGGGTTGAGACAGGCATGTCCGAGAAATAGGGGAGAGCTGCCCTGTTCTCCTTGAGACGCTCCCAACAACGGCGGCGCTCAAATCCATCATCCTTTAATGCCGAGATAGGGCATCCCGCCATGCACTTCCCGCACTTCATCCCAGCCTTCATGAGACAGGCCTCCCTGGTTTCAATGAGCGGAGAGTCTCCCAGTTCCGCCTCCGTGACCAGGCTGCCGAGCCTGCCGGCGCAACCCAGCGGCGTGATGATGAGATTGTGCATTCCGAATCGTCCAAGTCCCGCCAGGTAGGCGAGATGCTTGTGGGACCATCGCGCCATTAGCCTTTTCTCGTCGAAATTGTGGGTAGCAGGGGTCAGTGCCGAATGGAAACCATTCTCCTGAAGCAGATCCGCCAGCCCTTTGGAGATCTTTCCTATAAGTTCGTTTGTCTCAATATAGGAGAGCCCCCAATTCCTGCAAGGGCGGTCGCCTTCGCCGTTTTCTCTTATAAGGGACTCGACGAACGGGATAAAAAAGACTATGACGGACTTGGCTGTGGGTAGAAGGTCGGTGGGCAGTAGGTGGTCTTCAGCGGCTATCTTCGGAAGAATCTGGAATCTTTTGTCTATGGCGGCTGTCGCCACAAGCGGTCTTCTCCACCATCCTCCGTGCGGATGCCTCGACGCTGTCTCGGCTACAGCTCCATCAACAAATTTCTCTAGGGGACGTTCTTCATTTTTCCACATTCTACAGTCCATTTCTACCGCTGATTCGTATTCGTTTATTATTTATCCAAATATTATGTCAATTAGAATCCTTTTTTTTCTAGTTGCAGGCGGAAAGCAAGCTTGAAAACTGTAAAAGTAAAGGGCGTCACTCTTTTTTTAGGTTATCCGTATATGAGTCGGAGGCCTTGTTTCCACGAGGGTGATAGCTTCATTTGGGCAGGCCAGTGAACAGTTCCCGCATCCGTAACAGCGTTCTATGTCTATCGAGGCCGTTTCGCCCATACTAATTGCGTGAAACTGACATCTCTCAGCGCAGATACCGCAGCCCGAACATAAGCTTTCATCCAGGGTCGCCCTGAAGCGGGAAGGCGCAAGTCCCTGGGGATATCCGAGTTGGTGAACGAAATAAAGACCGGTGCAGCAGCATGCGCAGCAATTGCACATGATCATGTCGTCTTTTACGTTATTTCTGACCGTGTGCACGAGCCCGGCTTCCTCGGCCGCGGCTATGCGGCGGAGGGCCTCCTCATTGCTTATCTTCTCCCCAACTCCTCTTTTCAATATGCCCTCTGCAAATCGGTTGGTCTGCATGCAGACCGACGTCTCAGGTGCCGGGCAGTCCTTTCCCCTGCCGTTTTTGCGTGCAATCAGGCGGCAGACACAGGGCATGACCGATATGAGAGAGGCCTCCTTGAATATCGCCCTGGCCGAGTCCGCATCAAGAACAGTGTTTTGCGCCCTGACTGACCTCTCAATCGGCACCACCCTCATCATGGCGGGCGCCTTACTCTTTTTAAACAAGGGGATTAAGGCCGGCGTTTCATCACTCAAAAGCCGATCCCACAATACAAATATCTCATCAGGGGCTTGCGGCCATAGCGCGGTGGCATCCCTCAACTCTATCATGGCAGGAAATCTTCTATAGTGGCCGGGCTTGTCTACCGATTGCGTTATGGCTCCCCGTGCGAATAGCTTCTCGCATATAGATCTGACTTGAGTAACAGGAAAACCTGTCTTTTCAGCCAATTCGGTTTCGGTTCCCGGCAGTTGCTCGAAAACCGTACGTTCGTGATTATTCTCCAGTATGATCCCGAATATCCTGGCTAGATTCTCTGATTCGGGAAAGCCCAACTGCATGGCATATTGCTTAAGTCCTGCAGGAACAGGCATAATCGTCTCCCTTAAAAAGATATTCGCGACACTTGGGAAAGCTTTATGTGTCGCGCCCTACAGACCTGAGAAAAAAATCGTAACGGATGTCTCCCGGAGGGAAATCATCGCAAATCATTAGATGTTGTCAAGATATTATTTGCTAGGGTCCTGGGGTGGGTACCGCCCGGCACGGTCTCCGGCAATGACGTTAATCACCGTTACCTCAGGAGGTGACAATATTCGAAGGGGAGGCCCCCAAGTCCCTGAGCCCCTGCTAACATACAGCAAAGAGTCCGAGGGCAGCTCATAGAGCCCCGCGATTCGTCCGTGAACAAGCTTCACCAGCAGGCCGAATGGAAATATCTGGCCCTTATGGGTATGACCTGAAAGCTGAAGATCAAAGAGGCCCTCGCATCCTACTCCCACGTGCGGTCGGTGCTTGAGAAGCAGGGTAAAGAGATTCCTCGGCAGGGAGGATAGGATATTTTTTTCAAGCTTTTCTAGGTCAGTCCGTCCTCCCGCAGGATCATCAACACCCACTATGTTGATCAGGCCGGAGAGGGTGACGGCTTCACCTCTCAGGACCTTGAATCCGGCGTCTTTTGTGAACTCGAGGGATTTGCTGATGCCGGCGTAAAATTCATGGTTTCCGGTCACGGCGAACTTGCCCAATGTGGGGCTAATATCCTTTAGCAGATCTAACACGCCCGAAAGACCGTCCGTCTGGCCGTCCACCAGATCCCCTGTGGAAACCAGTATATCAGGAGATGCATCCTTTATACGCTCAACTACTTTCCTGAGACGATGCTCTCGAAACAAAAGGCCCAGGTGCACATCGGATATCTGCACAATCTTTAGTGATTTCCGCTCTTCGCCAAGCCTCGGAGATACAATGGTTACCTTCTCCGTTCTTACATCCATTGCCTCATGAAGCCCGTAAAGGGCAAGGATGACAGAAAAACATGCGGCTACCACTAGACAAATGAGAGGGGACGGCCTCAGCCCAACCGGCAGTACGGCGCGCAGGGCATCTCCTCCAAGGGAGAGAATAAAGAAAAGAAACAAAAGCCCCATCCAGCCGTAACCTAAGTATGCCAGGGCCCTGCCTGTATTCTCAAACCCGTACCTCTCGGCTATCCTCACCATGAGGGGGGAAAGGACCATGAGGACCATAAAACAAATAATGGCGGCATCGGCCTGAAAACCCAGAGAAAAGGCCTTTCTTGCCTTAAGCAGGACATAAAAATGCATTCCCCCATACATGGAGAGAAAAACCGATATGAAGACAATAAACCTCATGACAAGGCTTCTCCCAAGGTTTCAGAAATTTCTTAACTTTTAAATATAAGTATTGCGTTGTTTAAAGACAATCTGTTTCCTGAGTTCGGCAAAAGCTCTTGCTCTTGAAAGAGGAAAAATATTATGGCATGGTTAACGGCTGCTCCGGTTACCTGATTTTTAGTTGCGCATGAGACCCAAGCAGGAGGATAGAGGAAAGGGAATGAAACCGCGGGAGAACGTGTGGAGACTTCTTGATACGCCGCCCATGACCGCCGCCGAAAATATGGCCATGGACGAGACCCTTGTGGAATTGAAGGGTATGGGCAGGACGCCCAATACGATACGTTTTCTTCAATTCTCGCCTAGATGCGTGCTTGTAGGATTCCATCAGGCAGTGTCTGAGGAGATCCGCGAGCAATATTGCATTGAGCACAACATCCATATAAACCGGCGGGTCACCGGAGGAGGAGCTATACTCTTCGACGAAAGCCAGCTTGGGTGGGAGGTCATATGCGAGAAGGATTTCTTCGGGATCAAGATCCCCAATCAAAGGCTTTTCAGGAACCTTTGTGAGCCTGTCATAATGGCCTTGAGAGCCCTGGGCCTTGAGGCGCAATTCAGGCCCAGAAACGACATAGAGATAAGAGGGAGGAAGATCTCAGGAACAGGCGGAACCGACTCCGATGGGGCGTTTCTTTTCCAGGGAACGATGCTTACGGACTTCGATGTTGACACGATGCTCAAGTCCTTGAAGATACCGGTTGAGAAGCTCAAAGCCAAGGAGATTGACTCGGTTAAGGAAAGGGTAACATGCCTTGCCTGGGAACTGGGATATACACCACCCGCCTCCGAGATCAAGCAGGTCATAAGACAAGGTTTTGAGAAGGCCCTCGGGTTCAGACTTGAGCCGGGTGGCCTCACCCAAGAAGAGTGCGACCTTTTCAGTCAGAAACTCGACTACTTCCGATCTGATGAATGGATCAACCTTGTCAGACCCAGATTCGAGAGGCAGGAGGTGGTTCAGGGCGCTTACAAATCAGAGTCAGGGCTTGTGCGCTTCACCTTGGTAGTAAATCTGCCGCAGCGAAGGGTAAAGGATGTATTTATTACCGGCGATTTTCTTTCCTTTCCTCCAAGGGCACTCTTTGATATGGAGGCTGCCCTGCGAGGATCGAAGCTGGAAAAGGGCCGTCTCGATGAGCTGATTCTGGACTTTTTTGAGAGAGGATTGATTGCGATACCCGGCATGGGGCCGAAGGACTTTATAAAGGCGATTAACCAGGCCCTGAGCAAAATTGATATCTCCGAATACGGGATACCGCTGCATCTATGTAATCTCATCTCCGTGACCAATGGATCCTTCGGCCATATCCTGGGCCTTAAGCCCTCGGCCCTCCTCTTGCCTTACTGTTCAAAGCTCACCTCATGCGATTTGAGGTATTCAAAGATATGCCGTGGCTGCGGAGAATGCACTGTGGGGGCCGCCAGGGATATCGGACTGAAGGCGAGTATGAAGTCGGTATGCATAGTGAGTTTCGAGGATCTTATGGCCGAGCTCCTGCGCCTTAAATCTCGTGGTGTAAAGGCTTTCATAGGCTGCTGCTGCCAGCCCTTTTTCACAAAACATTTTGATGATTTTGAAAAGGCTGGACTTCCCGGCATTTTGCTCGATATAGACAATACCACCTGCTATGAGCTTGACAAGGTAAAAGAGGCCTATGACGGAAACTTTGATTCGCAGACAAGCGTAAACCTGGAGCTTCTGAATGCGGTACTTGCAGTCAGTGAGAATACATAGTGGATGAGTTTTTGAGCTGTGATGTCCTTGTTGTAGGGGCTGGGCCTGCGGGCTGTTCTGCCGGGCTTGCAGCTAAGACCGAGGGCCTGAGAGTCTTGATAATCGAAAGGAAGACGACGATAGGAGTGCCTGTGAGATGCGCGGAACACATTCCTGCGCTCCTTAAGACCGAGATCAGCATTGATCCATCAGTCATTGTGCAGTCAATAAGTACAATGAGGACCATCCTTCCCAGTGGGAAGTTTATAGAGAATCCTGCTCCTGGCTACATAATCAATCGGGACCTTTTTGACCAGGCGCTTGCCCAAAAGTGCCGGGAAAAAGGTTGTGAGATCATTACCGGGGTTAGCGCAGTGGGAAGCGAAAAAGGGTGCGTGGCAGTTTCTCTCAAGGGAGGAGGGAGGTTTACCATAAGGCCTCGGATTATAATCGGAGCAGACGGACCGCATTCAAAGGTGGGCCGCTGGATGGGATGCGTTAACCGTGACCTTATCCCTGCCATCCAGGCAAGGGTAGGTCTGAAAGAACCGATGTACAGGACTGAGGTTTACTTCCTCAAAGCGATCAGGGGAGGTTATGGATGGGTCTTCCCCAAGGGAATGGAAGCCAATGTTGGGATTGGCATGAGGAAGGGCCTCGAAGATCCTTCTATTTTAAAGACACTAAAAAGTTTTTTGCATAAGCTCCATTATCTTGGAAAGATAGATATGAAGGTCAAAGCCTTCATGGCAGGCTGGATACCGGTGCGCCCTCTATCACGGACAGTATCGAAGAATATTATCCTTGCAGGGGATGCCGCGGGACAGACCCATCCGATCACAGGAGCAGGAGTGCCGCAGGCGGTGGTATGCGGGAAGATGGCGGGGGAGTGGGCTGCCAGGGCTGTGATTTCAGGGGATACCGGCATCCTAAAAGGTTACGAAGAGGAGTGGAAGGACCTTTATTGGGAGAGCCTCGATAGGGCGCACAAAAGAAGGATGACCATGGAGAGTCAATGGGAAGGGCTTGAGGAGCTGCTTCCGCGCTGCTGGGTGGGGTTTAAGGAATACTATAGGAGAATGGATGATCAGGGAGAAGGGGAAAGAAATTAGAGATCCGGGACTGAAGGAGAAGATGGATGCTGCCTGGGCCTTGTCGCGGGATAAATTCGGCGCTGGAATTACTTTCTATCTTCCCGGCATGTTTCGTTACAATGGAATTACAGGAAGATATCCCGCGGCTTCCATAACCGGGGATAGATGCTCACTTCGATGCGAGCATTGCAAAGGATCTCTTTTAAGAACCATGCCAGATGCGTCAGGGCCTGATAAGCTCTTGAGTGCATGCCGCGACTTCAAGGCAAAAGGATGCCACGGAGTGCTAATAAGCGGAGGATGCGATCAAAAGGGTCACCTCCCATGGGGGGATTTTGCTGAGGCAATAGCCAGGGTCAAAGAGGAAACCGGGCTTTATATCACTGTCCACAGTGGGCTTGTGCATCCTCACGAAGCTCGTCTCCTCAAAGATGCCGGTGTGGATCAGGCGCTTCTGGATGTTATAGGAGATGATGAGACCTACAAGGCCATCTATCATGTGGATTTCGGGGTATCGGAGATCGCGCAGTCAATGGAGGCGCTTAAAGAGGCAGGGCTTGATATTGTACCCCATGTTGTCTGCGGCATCTATTACGGCAGGATTAAAGGGGAAAAAAAGGCTCTCAATATGATTTCACATTTCAGGCCTATCCAGATAGTGATCGTGGCGCTTATGCCGCCTTCATTCGGGGGAGAGAAAAGGTTTCAATCACCTTCGCCCATTGAGGTGGCTGAGGTGATTGCCGATGCGCGTATCATGATGCCTGACAATAGGATCGCCCTTGGTTGCGCGAGGAAAAGGGGAGAAACCGAGATGGAGCTTTTGGCTATTAAGGCAGGCATCAACAGGATGGCTATTCCGTCAGAGGAGGCAATAGCCCTCGCAGGAGACCTTGGGCTGAGGGCGGGCTACCAGAGGACTTGCTGCTCGGTTTCATTGGATATTGCCGGAGAAAGCTGGTAGTTGCATAAGAACATAATAATTTTGATGAAGGAGATAGTCTTATTTCTATGTCAACCGCGGGTGCAGTTATTGAAGAGAGCCCGGATTTTCTGAGGATGAGTCTTGCAGCGGCCATGACTCTTGGTCTCAAACCGGGTATTTTTTACCGGAATGCCAGGCTCTATTGCATAAATCTTCTCCTCACCTATGCCAATGGATGCTCTGCCAGGTGCGCTTACTGCGGCCTTTCAAGCAAGCGTCCGGGTCACTACGGAGAGAAAAGTTTTATCAGGGTGACTTGGCCCCTTGCCTCCCTCGATGAAATAACCGCAAGGATTGCGGAGAGGAAAGACAAGATAAAGAGGATCTGCATCTCCATGATAACGAACGGGCGGGCAAGGGCGGATGCGGGCTACATAACATCAAGGCTGAGGTCAAGCTTCGATGTGCCGGTCTCAATGCTTATCTCCCCCACTATTTTGAGTGTAGAAGACCTCATGGCATACAGGCAGGCGGGCGCCGACAGGATTGGTGTGGCAATTGACCTTGCGACAGAAAAGCTATTTAACAAATTCCGCGGAACGGGGATCGGTGGACCTCACAGATGGCAAAGGTATTGGGATTGCCTGGAAGAGGCCGTCCGCGTTTTCGGGAAGGGTAATGCCGGTTCCCACTTCATGGTGGGTATGGGAGAGACGGAAAAGGAGATGTGCGAAGCAATTCAGAGGGTGAGGGATATGGGCGGATGGACACATCTTTTTTCATTCTTTCCTGAGCCCGACTCTTACATGGCAGACGTTGACCCGCCGCCTATGGCCCAATACAGGAGGATACAGCTTGCGAGATACCTGATTGATAATGATATTGGGGAGGCTGGGAGATTCTCATTTGATGAGGAAGGAAGGGTCACTCGCTTCGGCATCGAGGGGGGGAGGCTGGATGAGATCATTGATTCAGGTGAGCCCTTCCGCACGAGCGGCTGCGAGGGCTATGACGGTGAGGTTGCCTGCAACAGGCCTTATGCCAATTCAAGGCCTGGTCCCTATATCCGCAATTACCCCTTTCCCCTTGACAGGGCGGATATCCTGCGCGCGCGCAAGCAGATGGGCATGAAAAGATCAGAAGAAAAACCTGTTTTCACCACAGAGCTCTGAGTGTAGTGAATGAGGTTTTAAGTCTTCATGAGATACAAACATCTTATTCATCTTTAAGGAGATAATTATGAAAAAAGGTTTAGGCGCTGCTTTAGTGGTTGCGGCAGGAGTAATTATATCCGCATGGCTTTTGTTTTCAATCGTTTCATTTACTTCCCTATCCGAAGCTGCGGATCTCAAGGGTATTGCGGCAGAAGCTAATTCCGCCCTGAGGAACGCAGAAAAGGCAGTTTTCTCAGGGAACTTGAATGAAGCGAAGGCTCAGCTTGAGGCAGCCGGGGCTTTAATTGAGAAAGTGAAGGCGCAAGATCCGAGCTTTTCAGGACTGAGGGGCATCGAATCCAAATTTCAGAAGGTGAGCAAAGACATTGAAAGGCGTCTTGGCTCAGCTCCTGCGCCATCGCAAAAACATGCCTCCGAAAAGGCGACCGGCGGCTCCTCTTCCGGAAAACTTCCCGGAGGTGTCGTCCACAGGCTCAAGAACTTGGACGGGATCCTCG